>DASZWS010000299.1:0-10820 GCA_035546515.1 Vitreimonas sp.
GTGTCGTACGGCAAAGAGCGCCCCGTCGATCCGCGTTCGAACGAGCAGGCCTGGAGCGTTAACCGCAACGCCACCAGCCAGATCGTCTCGGGCGCAGTCTCGTAAGCGCCTCAATTTTGGCGGAGCCGCGGGTTAGAGCAGGGCTCATGACCGATCAATCCGCGCCTCCAAACGCGTTTGGCCGGCTCGCAGCAGTGATTGCTGCGGCCGGCCTTTTGCTGGCACTGCCGGCGTCCGCGCAATCCGTCCGCCGCGAAGTCGATGGGCCGCGCCTAACCGCGCAGCAGCTGCAACAGCAGCAGGCCGACGAGCAGCAGAGCCGGATCGAAGACCTCCAGGCCCAACTCGCGGCGGCGACCGCCGAAAACGAAAGTCTCCAGCACCAGCTTCTGCAGGCGCAGCGCGAGAATGCGCGGCTGCAAGCCATGGTTGGCAATCTCGCGCAGGCCAATCAGGACATCGCCAACGGCTTGCAGCAGGACCAGGCCGGCGGCGCCGCGCCGCCACAACAAGACCCCACCAAGCCACCAGCGCCGTTGCAGCCGGACGGCAGCGCCAGCCTTTCCGGCGGTCCGCTGCCACAGGGCCAACTCGGCACGCTGCCGGCGAGCCAAACGCCCGATCCGGGCGATCTCTACAGTCAGGCGCAAGATCTGTTGCGCAACGGCCAGTACGCGCAGGCCGAGGTCGCCTTCGCGGATTTGCTTGAGCACTTCCCGAACGCTGGCATCGCCAATGATGCGCGATTCTGGTACGCATTCACGCTGCTCGCGCGGCATAATGATCAGGATGCCGCCCGCAATTTCATCCAGTATCTGCACGATGCGCCGAACGCGCCACGCGCGCCGGAAGCACAGGTGCGGCTGGGCATGGCGTTCGCGGAAATGGGCCAGACGCAGCAGGCGTGTACGTTCTACACCAACCTGCCACAGCGTTATCCGCGCGCGCCGGCGAACATCCGCGCGCTGGCTGCGAGCGAAGCCGCGCGCAACCACTGCCGCTAGTCGCACCGTAAAAGCATGCTCGATCCGCTGACGATCGAGCGCATGGCGCACGTCTCCAGCGATGCGCCGATCGTGGTCGCGCTCTCGGGCGGCGGCGATTCCGTTGCGCTGCTGCGGCTGATGGCGGCGCGTTTTGGCGCGAACAATCTGCGTGCGTTGATTGTCGATCACGCGTTGCGGGACGGCTCGGCCGGCGATGCGGAGCGTGCGCAGGCATTCGCCGGCGATGCCGGCGTCAGCGCCGAAATCCTCACCGTATCCTGGCCGGGCGGCGTCAAACGCAACCAGGCTGCGGCGCGGACTGCGCGCTACGAAATTCTGTGCGGACGCGCGCGCGAGATGGGGGCTCGCGTCATCGCTGTCGCGCACACTGCCGACGACCAAATTGAGACCGTGTTGATGCGGGCCGGAGCAGGTTCGTCCTGGCGCGGGCTTGCTGGGATGGCGGCGTTTGCGCCAGCGCCGGTGTGGCCTGCCGGTCGCAATTTGTGGCTCGCCCGTCCGCTGCTCGCGCAGCGCCGTGAGCATCTCCGGGACTATTTGCAAGAGCGGGGCGGCGTTTGGATCGATGATCCTGCGAACGCCAATGCGGTCTTCGAACGCGTGCGTGTGCGCGGCCGGCTGGCGGCTCTGGAAGCGAGCGGCGCTGACGTCATGCGTCTCGCGCAGCTCGCCGCGCGCATTCGCCCCTACGTGGATCGGCTCGACGCGGAGGCGGCGGCGTTGATCGCGCAAGCCGCGGCGTTTGATGGGCCGGCAATTTTCATTGATCGCGCGGTGTGGTCCGCCCCCGACCACGTGCGCCGCCGCGCGCTTTCCGCACTGATTTGCGGGGCGTCCGGCGCCGCGCGCGAACCGGCGACGGACGCCATTGAGCGTCTTGACGACAAAATGCAGTCCGCCTCGTTCCCCGGCGCGTCGCTGGGGGGCGCGATCATTGTTGCCGAGCACACGCATTTTCGATTGCGCCGCGATCCCGGCGCGCTCGCGGGCCGCGGAGACGGCGTGCTCGGGGTGTCTCCACTACCGCTTGAACCGCATCGGACGCTTGTGTGGGACGGGCGTCTGGAACTCTGCGTGGCGGAGCCCGGTTGGTGCGTCACGTCGGCGGCGGAAGGCGCTGAACTCAGCCGTTGCGGAGAAAAGTGCGCGCTTGCGCAACTTACGCCTCCGGACCGCGCGGCGTGGTTACTGCGCCAGCGCGTGACGCATTTGCTCGGCCAACATATTTAAGACACCGAAACTGTTATGAATTTTCGCCTGCTTTGTTCACCCACCCTTGACCTGAACCATGGCAGGGTAAGGGGTGTTCAGGGGCGGTCGCGGTCCCTATCTTGCTGAAGATTGTGTTACTGCCGCCGGCTTGAGGCTTGGCGTTGCGTTTGAGGTGTCCGGTTCATGCCCGTTCGTTCCATCCTGATGTGGGTCGTGATTGCTGTCGTCCTGGTCGGGGTTTTTGCGTTCATGAATCAGAACGCGACGCCGCGCGGCACGTCGGAGGTCGGGTATTCGCAGCTGATGCGCGAAGTTGACGCCGGCAACATCGCCAGTGTCGACACGCAAGGCGAAGTGATAACAGCGACCTCCAAGACTGGGCAGACCACGATCACTTATCTGCCGCCCGGCACGATGCCGAACGTCATTCAGCATCTCGACGCCAAGAATGTCACCGTGAAGACGGAACGTCCGCGCACGGGTCCGGGCATCGGCGACATCCTGGTCGCGGTGCTGCCCATGCTGTTGCTGATCGGCGTCTGGATTTTCTTCATGCGTCAGATGCAGGCCGGCGGCCGCGGCGCCATGGGCTTTGGCCGCTCGAAAGCGCGCTTGCTCACCGAAGCGAAGGGCCGCGTGACCTTTGAGGACGTCGCGGGCGTCGATGAAGCCAAGGATGAGTTGGCCGAGATCGTCGAATTCCTGAAGGACCCCGGCAAGTTTCAGCGCCTCGGTGGCAAGATTCCAAAAGGCGCGCTGCTGGTTGGCCCTCCGGGCACCGGTAAGACTTTGCTTGCGCGTGCGATCGCAGGCGAAGCCAACGTGCCGTTCTTCACCATTTCCGGTTCGGACTTCGTTGAAATGTTCGTCGGCGTCGGCGCCAGCCGCGTCCGCGATATGTTCGAGCAAGCCAAGAAGAACGCACCCTGCATCATCTTCATCGACGAAATCGACGCGGTGGGCCGCCATCGCGGCGCCGGTCTCGGCGGCGGCAATGACGAACGCGAACAAACGCTCAACCAGCTGCTGGTCGAGATGGATGGTTTTGAAGCCAATGAAGGCATCATCCTCATCGCCGCGACCAACCGTCCCGACGTGCTTGATCCCGCGCTGCTGCGTCCGGGCCGTTTCGACCGCCAAGTCGTAGTGCCGAACCCGGACGTCGGCGGCCGCGAAAAAATTCTCCGCGTCCACACCCGCAACGTGCCGGTGGCGCAGGGCGTCGATCTCAAAGTCATCGCCCGCGGTACGCCGGGTTTCTCCGGCGCCGATCTCGCGAACCTTGTGAACGAAGCCGCGCTGCTCGCCGCGCGTCGCGGCAAGCGCGTGGTGACATCAAAGGAATTCGAGGACGCGAAAGACAAAGTCATGATGGGCGCCGAGCGGCGTTCCATGGTGATGACGCTCGCGGAAAAAGAGCTGACGGCTTGGCACGAAGGCGGTCACGCCATCGTCGCGCTGAACGTGCCGGAGAGCGATCCGGTGCACAAAGCCACCATCATTCCGCGCGGCCGTGCGCTGGGCATGGTGATGCAGCTGCCGGAAGGCGACAAATACTCGATGAACTTCACCCAGATGACCTCGCGTCTCGCGGTGATGATGGGCGGCCGCGTCGCTGAAGAACTGCACTTCGGCAAGGACAAGATCACCTCGGGCGCCTCGTCCGACATCTCCGCCGCCACGCGCCTGGCGCGGATGATGGTCACGCGCTGGGGCTATTCAGATGAGCTCGGCCTCGTCGCTTATGGCGACAACAACGACGAAGTGTTCTTGGGCATGCAGGTCAACCGCACCCAGAACGTCGCTGAAGCCACGGCGCAAAAGATCGACGCCGAGGTGAAGCGCCTCGTCGACGAGGGCTATAAGAAGGCCAAGCAAATCCTCACCGAGAAGGCCGAGGACCATAAGCGTCTTTCAGAAGCGCTGCTCGAATACGAATCTCTGAGCGGCGAAGAGATCACCAAGGTGCTCCGCGGTGAGAAGCTCGATCGGCCCGATGATCAGCCGGCGCCGCCGACGCCGCCGACGCCGGCCCTGCCCATCACCGACGAAGAGCCCGTGCATCCAGGCGCATGGCCGGGGGCTGCGCCGCAAGGCGCGTAAGGCGTCAATCTGCAAGCAAGCATCAACCGCCGGCGCGTTCCATGCCGGCGGTTTTGTTTTCGCCCCTAGATCAAGTGCAACGCGAAACAGCCCGCAAGGCCGAGCAGCGCGCCTACCAAGGCCGCTTGCCGCACCGAGGCGGCTTGGCGCCGCCGCGCGGTTTTCTCCGCCAGTTCGTCATAAAGCCGCATCTGCCACGCCGCGCGGACGACGTCCGGCGTTTCGTCATCAAGCCATGAGGACTTATGTCCCAGCATGCTGTGCCTGCGCTCTTTGCGTTACGATAAGCGCCGCTACGCAAGCCGGGCGCCACGCGCTTCGAACATCGTCAACCCTAACGATTGATAGCCATGAGGCGCCGGCGTAGATCGGCCCTCGGAGGCTCACAATGCTTGGAAACGCAACCGTCACGGCGCTCGTGGGCACCATGCAGAAGGACGCGTCCACCGCGTTTTATCGCGATACGCTTGGCCTGAAGTTCTTGCGCGATGACGGCTTCGCCGCCGTTTTCCAAGGCAAGAACGCCACGGTGCGCGTGTCGCGCGTGCCGGCGATCGCGCCTGCGGCTTATGCGGTGCTTGCGTTCGAAGTCGACGATATCGACAAAACCGTTGATGGCCTTACCGCCAAAGGCGTGGTGTTTCAGCGCTATGGCTTCTTCGTACAGGATGCAAAGGGTGTGTGGGCCGCGCCGGATGGGACCAAGGTCGCGTGGTTTCACGACCCCGATCTCAATCTCCTGTCGGTGGTTCAGCACGCATGATCCTGCGCGTAGCAACGCGTGACGACATTCCCTTCATCATGGGGACTGAGCGTTTGCCCGGCTACGAGTTCATGATCGGCCAGTCGGACGCGGAAACGCACGCTCGAGAAATGGCGAGCGACGGCAGCCGCTATCTCATCGCCGAAGAGGGCGGAACGCCGGTAGCGTTTGCGATCCTCCAGCATCTCGATAACCGGCACGGCAACATCTACCTCAATCGTTTCGCGACGACGCGGCAGGGTGAGGGCATCGGTACACGGGCGCTCGTCTTGTTGCAGGATTGGGTGTTCGCGCGGCCGCAGGCGTACCGGCTGCACTTGCATTTCTCTGCGGACAACGAGCGGGGGCGACGGCTCTACGCGCGCGTCGGTTTTCAAGATGAAGGCGTTGAGCGGCAGGTCTATCCGCGGCCCGATGGCGGGCGGGTTGACACCATCCGCGTCTCGATTCTGCGCCCGGAATGGGAAAAGTCGCGCGGGATGTGACGTTTCGGCCCCAGCCGCCCCCTGGTCAGGGCCGGGCGGATCAGTTAGAGCCGCCTCAAGTTCGGAACTGGGAGACGGGAATGGAAGGCTGGATCGCTGTCGGAGCCATCGCCGTGTTTCTCGGCATCATCGTGCTCCTGAACATCACCGAGTTCGGCCGTCCGGACTAAGCCTTCGGCGCTGGCTTCATCGCCGCGCCCACATATTGCCCCGCGCTGATCAGCGCCAACCCCGCGCCCGCCCACAACAAAATTCGCGCCGCATAATTGAGGCCGACGACGATGCTCGCGGAGTCGGTGAGCAGGGCGCTCGCGGCATAAGCGAGAAACGCGCCGACGCCGGCCATCTCCGCCGCCGCTTTCCACTTGCCGACGCTGCCAACGGGGAGCGTGCGGCCTGAGTTGGAGAGTCCTTCGCGCAGCCCCGCGACAGCGATGTCGCGTCCAAGAACGATCACCGCCGCAACGACCAGATCGAGCGGCAACGCCGCGTAGGCCAGCGCCAGCAACGTGCAGGCGATCAGCACTTTGTCCGCGCAGTGGTCGAGCGCCGCACCCAATGGCGTCACCGCGTTGAGTTTGCGCGCGAAATAGCCGTCGAGCCAATCGGTGGCGGCGGCAATCAGAAACACCACCAACGCCACCGCATAGATGAGGCCTGCCAAGATGCGGTCGGTGTAAACATAGGTGAGCGCGGTAAGGATGAGCCCGGCGATCACCGGGCCCAACGCCATGCGCGAAATGGTGAGCACCATCGGCAGCGTCGTGTGGCGCGGGAGCTCAGTGCTTGTCGTGGAAGTAGTCATAAATCCGTTTCGCCAGTTCTGTGTTGACGCCGTCGACCAATTCCAGTTCCGCCAGCGCCGCACGCGCCACGCCGCGCGCTGAGCCGAAACGGTCGAGCAACGCACGCTTTCGCGCTGGCCCAACACCATCGATTTCATCTAGCGGGTTCTGCGTCACGCCCGCTTTGCGCTTGCCGCGATGCGCGCCGATCGCGAACCGGTGCGCCTCGTCGCGCAAGCGCTGCAGGTAGTAGAGGACGGGGCTTTTCTCGTCGAGGCGGAACGGGGCGCGACCGGGAATGAAAAAGCGCTCGCGTCCGGCGTCGCGGTCGACGCCCTTGGCGATGCCGGCGATGACGATGCGGTTCTTGAGGCCGAGTTCCTCCAACGCTTCGAGACTTGCGCTGAGCTGGCCTTCGCCGCCGTCGATCAGCACGAGATCAGGCCAGGCGGCGAACTTGGAATCTTTTTCGCCGTCGTCTTTTTCTTTGGAGAAATCGACGCCGCCGTTTTCAATCGCTCCCCCTCTCCCTTGCGGAGAGGGGGCGGGGGGTGAGGGGCGTTCGATTGCTTCAGGCGCCTGATCGTTAGAACGCCCCCCATCCCCTAACCCCTTCTCCGCAGGGGAGAAGCGGGACTCTTCTCGTTCCACGAGCATGCGCGCGAAGCGGCGGCGGATCATGGCTTTCATCATGGCGAAGTCGTCGCCCTGGAACTCTTCGGTCTTCATGTTGAACTTGCGGTACTGGTTCTTGATGAAGCCCTCCGGCCCGGCGACGATCATGGCGCCCAAAGCGTTCGTGCCCTGGATATGGCTGTTGTCGTAAACTTCGATGCGCTCGGGGCGCTGCGAGAGCCCAAACGTCTCCGCGACACCATCCAGCAATTTCGCGACGCTGCCGGTTTCCGCCATACGCCGGCCCAAAGCCTCGCGTGCGTTGAGCAACGCCGCATCGACAACGTCTTTCTTCTCGCCGCGCTCAGGAATGCGGATTTCGACCTTGCAGTCGGCGCGCGCGCAGAGGGCCTCTTCTAGCAGCGCGCGATCGCTTGGTTCGACATTGCAGAGAATGAGCTTCGGCGGTTCGCGGTCATCGTAAAACTGCGCCATGAACGCGGAGAGCACGTCGGCGGCGGTTTCTTCCGCGCCGTGGCGCGGGAAGTAGGCGCGGTTGCCCCAGTTCTGGCCGGCGCGGAAAAAGAACACCTGCACGCAGGATTGTCCGCCTTCGCAATGCAGCGCGAACACGTCAGCTTCGCTGAACGTGGAGGGGTTGATGCCTTGCGAGGCGCGCACGCTCGCCAGCGCGCGAATGCGGTTGCGCAGCCGCGCGGCGTGCTCGAACTCCAGCGCATCGGATGCTTCGCGCATATCGGCGGCGAGGCGCTCTTGCAGCTCCGTGGAGCGGCCTTCGAGAAAATCGGCGCTGTCCTTCACCAGCGCGCCGTATTCGCCTTCATCGACGAGCCCAACGCATGGCCCCGAGCAGCGTTTGATCTGATAGAGCATGCAAGGCCGCGTCCGCCCCGAGAACGTCGAGTCCGAGCAGGAGCGCAACAGGAACGCCTTCTGCAGCGTGTTGAGCGTGCGGTTGACCGCGCCCGCCGAAGCGAAGGGTCCGTAGAACTTGCCTTTGAAATTCTTGGCGCCGCGGTGCTTCTGCAGCGCCGGAATGGGGTGGTCGGTGCGGATGGCGATGAACGGGAAGCTCTTGTCGTCCCGCATCAGCACATTGTAGCGCGGCTTCAGCCGCTTGATCATGTTGGTTTCGAGGAGCAGCGCTTCCGTCTCGGTGGCGGTGACGACGATTTCCATCGCGACGGTTTGATGGATCATGCGGTAGATTGCGTTGGTGTGGCCGCGCCCCTGCGCATACATCGCCACACGGTTTTTCAGGCTCTTGGCTTTGCCGACATAGAGCACTTCGCCATCGGCCCCGAGCATGCGGTAAACGCCCGGGCGCGCCGGCATGCGCTTCCACGCGTCGCGGATCGCCTCGATGCCCTTGAGCGCGGGCTTGGGGGCATCTTCGACAGGCAATCCCTCAAGCGGGGGCAGAGCAGGTTTATCGGCGCCGGACATCAGATTTCCAGTGTAGCGCATAGGTTGGTGGGCGCGCGCCGCCAATCCAGGGCATGTCCTGCCCCGCGACCCGCTGGCGTCTCGACTTTTCGCCCTCCACAGCCCACACGGAGGCATGGATGACGCACGCCCTGCACCTGCGAAAGTGGCCGGCCCCTTCGCCGCGCTTGATCCCGAAGCCTGCCAAACCATGCTCGATGTTCGCGCAGGCGTGGATGAGATTGATCGCATGCTGGTGGCGCTGATCGCGCGCCGGCAGGGCTATATGGACGCCGCGGCGCGCATCAAACCCTCCCGCAGCGTGGTTCGCGACGAGGCCCGCATCAATCAGGTCCTAGCCAACGTGAAGGCTGAGGCGGCGAAGAAGGGCCTCTCTTGGGCGATCGCCGGGCCGGTCTGGCGGGAAATGATGGAACGCTGCATCGCCCACGAATTCGACGTCTGGGACGCCACCCGCGAATAGCATCTGCAGCCCGTCGCTGACGGGCGCCTGTCACCATGGTAACCAGCTCCCGCTGGGGAGGCGTCATCCGGACAAGCGATGGCGTTTGTTGGTTAAGGAATGGCCGTTGTTTCGCGCTTAGCGCGAGACCAACGGACGCCATGCAAGCACGCATGGTCGTTCGTGGCGCAGATTCCGCTCCAATGATAAGGCCTTACGTTTCCGCGACAGCCCGAGGGGCAGGGCATGAGATGGTTTCTGGGGCTGGTGCTGGTGGTCGCGCTGATCGCCGGGGCGCTCTATGGCGTCGGCCAATTTCTATTGCCGAACGGTCTTTCCGTGACCCGCACGGTGACCATCGACCGCCCGCGCGTCGAAGTGTTTGCGATGTCCAACGATCTGCGCATCGCCAAGGAATGGTCGCCGTTCTACGCCCTCGATCCGGACGCTGACTACAGTTTCTCCGGCGAGGGTCCGGGCGCCGGTCAAACCATGCGCTGGGTCTCGAACAACCGCGATGTCGGCAATGGCCGCATGTCGATCGTCACCTCGATCGAAAATCAGCAAATTCAGAGCATCCTGGAGCTCAACGCCCGCGCCACCCTGAATTCGCAAATGGAATTCCGGCAAGCGAACCACAAAACCACCGTGACGTGGCTCGTCACCGGCGAGTGTGGCGAAGGCTGGATCAACGTGCCGTGCCGCTACATGAACCTGATCCTGCGCGGCAAGATCGACACGCTCTTGGGCGACGGCTTGCGCCGGCTGAAGACGCTCGCCGAGCAGCTTCCCAACGTCGATTACGAGGGCTACGACATCGGCGAAGTCTCGGTCGATCCGCAGAATGTGCTTTTTGTCGACGTGACCATCGCCCAAACCGCCGATGCAACATTCGCGGATCGGCAAAGCGCCGAGGCGGCCGGCATCGCGGTGCTGAACAACTACGTCGCATCTCAAAGCGGCCAAGTGCACACCAGCACGGATCTGGTGCGTGTGTTTCCGCCGCCGACGGCAAACAACGGCCACTATACGTTTAGCATCGGCTACACCTTCACCGGCTCGCCGCCGTCGCAGCTGGTCGGCGTGCGTGTCGGTCAGACACCGGGCGGCAACGCCGTTCGGGCGATGTATGTCGGCCCGCGCTCGCAAATCCCGATGATGTACGAGCGCATTCGCGCCTTCATGCAGGCGCACCGCATCGCGCCGCGCGATGGCGCCGATGCTTGGGAGATCGTCCACAGCACCGAGCCGCCCGCGCCGAATGCGGCCAACCCCAACGATCCGGTCGAGCACACGGAAATCTTCTACCCGATCGGCTGAGCGACGATCGCGTCAAACAAAAAGCCCGCGGGATCGCTCCCGCGGGCTTTCAATTTTTAGCTCAGTAGGAAGCCTATTCGGCGACCTTCAGGTTCACGGCCTTTGGACCTTTGCCCTTGGTGTCGGGCAGGGTCTGGAAGTTCACGCGTTGGCCTTCGGTGAGCTGGGTGAGCCCAGCACGTTCCACAGCGCTCACGTGCACGAACACGTCCGCACCGCCGCCGTCCGGCGTTATGAAGCCGAAGCCACGCGCGCCGTTGAAGAACTTCACGGTGCCATCCTGCGGGTCGCCCAGGGGTTGCCGGGGCGGACGATCGCCGCCGAAGCCACCTTCACGCGGCCCGCTGCGGAAGCCGCCGCCACCGCCGCCGCCGCGATAGCCGCCGCCACCGCCGCCGCCACGGTCACCACCGCCGCCGCCACGATAGCCGCCACCGCCGCCGCCGAAGCCTGAGCCACCGCCGCGATAGCCGCCGCCGCCGTAGCCGCCACCACCACCGCCGCGGTCACCGCCGCCGCCGCCGTAGCCGCCGCCACCACCGCCACCGCCGCGGGGCTCACGCACGCGAGCCTCGTTGACGGTGAGGACGCGGCCGTTCATCGACTTGCCGTTGAGGACGG
>DASZWS010000300.1:0-10589 GCA_035546515.1 Vitreimonas sp.
GACGCGCGGCCGCGCGCGCCAATATCTCCGCGGCCTCGTCGCTGAGCAGACGGGGGTCGGTCGCCGCTTCTATGCGATCGGAAAGGCTCGCCAAAGTCTTGCGCGCACGCGCGCTCGTTGTTTTCAGCGGCGAGCGCGGCGGCTGCCTTGAAGCGCAAGCGAAAGCGAACGAGCGTCTGATCATCGGCGTAGTTTAGGTCGCTCATGCGCATTTGGCGGATCAACGTCGCGAGCGAAGGCGTGCGACCGCGTCCCCCAACACGGCGGCGGTTAAACACGCGCATGCCGCCGCGCCCGCTGCGGCGGCATGGTCCGACATAAGTTGGGCTGTCGATCCAGAGGCTGCTCATGACAACGCGAGCATAAACGCCAGACGCCTAAGCAAGCGCCAGCGTATCTGGTTTGCGCTTGGTAAAGGCGGCGCCCCTTCTTTAGGGCGTTGGTTTGGCCCTTGAGCAACGCTTTGCTGAGCCCGCCGCGACAAGGGCGGCGCGGCCGGCCGACGCCAGCTCCGATCCAGGATCGGAGTGAAAGCGGCGCCGGCTCACATCGCAACCGGCTCCCCCACTGCTGATTTCGGTGCGCAGGGGGTCTCGCACTCGTGCGGGTTCTGGTTTGTGCGCCCGGTCGAGAAACGCGTGCAAACTTAGCCGGTCGCGCCAAGTACGGCGTACAAAACCCGAGCCAAGCCCCAAACAGAGCCCAGCACTATGGAGACAGTCTGATCGCCTCCGCCACCCATCAGCCTGCGCTCGAATGGTTTCCCGACTTCGCCTAAAACAGGGTTAGCAACTGGCGATCTTCAAGCGGGCTGGGCGAGGAGTTTGTCCAACGCCGTGGCGAGTTCGCTGGCGCGGAAAGGCTTGGTCAAGAGCGCATTTGCACCGAGCGCGCGCGCCGCGTCGATGACGCTTAAGCCTTCTACGTGACTGGCGCCGGAAATCGCAATGATAGGCATCGTCGGCCAGCGGGCGCGCGCTTCGGCGATCAGCTGAGCGCCGCTGGCGCCGGGCATGCGCAGATCGGTGACGAGAGCGTCGATTTCATTGTGCTGAATAAGATCCGAGCCCGCCATCGCCCCTGGCGCCACTTTCACCGTGTAGCCGAGATCACGCAGCCCCAAAGCAATGGCGTCGCGAACGAATATATCGTCGTCGACCAGACAAATGCGCGCGCGCTCACTCATGGCTAAATCCTTCAGCCGGCTTTGCTCAACGCCGCTTCGGCGCAACATTGCGCCAATGCGGCGCGCACCTCCTTGAGCTTCGGCGGCTTGCTGAGAACGCAATCCACCCCACTCGGCACGTCGTCTTCGGCTTTCATACGCTCGCCCCAACCGGTCAGGAGAATGACCGGTGTCGCGTGGCCGTTTTGTTTTACCGCGGCGGCGACGCGGCGCCCGTCGACGCCGGGCATGCCGAGATCGGTAATGACGGCGTCAAAAATCCGCCCCTCGGCGTTGGCGGCGTCAAACGCTGCAATGCCGGCCTCCCCGCTCGAAGCTGACGACACCAAATGACCGTCCGCCTCGAGCACTTCCCGCAACGAACGCAGCAGAATTGGATCGTCATCAACGATGAGCAGACGCAGTCGCGCGAGCGGACGCATGTCGCTCACGGCGCCTGGCGCTGTCTCTGTGTCGGGCGCGGCCGGAAACGACAGGCCGATCGTGGTTCCCTGACCTGGGGCGCTTTCTATGTCGATGGCGCCGCCATGGCGCTGCACGCTGCCATACACCATGGCGAGCCCGAGCCCGGTGCCGCGTTCGCCCTTGGTTGTGTAAAAGGGCTCAAGACAGCGCTGCCGCGTCGCTTCATCCATCCCAACGCCGGTGTCTTGCACGTCGATCCGCACCCGATTGGCGCTTGAGGTTGTTCGCAACGTGATCGTACCGCTGCCGCCCAAGGCGTCGACGGCGTTGAAAACAAGATTGGTCAGCGCTTCCCGGAGCTCGCTTTCAACGCCCAACACATTGGGCAACGCCGGTTCAAGCTCGCTCCGCATCTCAATGACATGGCCCCGCTCGTGGGCCATGTCCCGCCAGCGCGCTTGCGTCAATTCAAGCACTTGGCCCGCCACGGTGTTGAGGTCGACGGGCGAGAGCGACAGCTGAGTGTCGCGCTTGCGATAGAATTCATTCATGCGCGCGATGGTGCGCGCTGCGTCGTCGATGGCGCGCTGCACGACTTCGAGCTTGTTTCTGCCGGCTTGGCTCAACGCAGGCTCCGTGTTCAGCAGCGATTCCGTATAAAGCGCGATGGGCGACAGCGCATTGTTGATGTCGTGGGCGATGCCGCTGGCCATTTGCCCCAGCGCCTTCAGCCGCTCTTGCTGCATCACTGCTTCCTGCGTGAGGCGCAGATCGTCGTAGGCCTGTTGCAACGCCGCGTTCAACTGCGCTTGGTGGGCGGCAAGCGCCACGTGCTCACTCAATTGGCGGAGGAATTCACACTCGCCGCTGGAGAAGGCGTCCGTCGTCGCACGCGCCACGATCAACGCGCCAAACACTTGACTTTCGACCTGCAGCGGCGCGGCCACCATGGCCTTAAGCCCGCCTCCGCTCAGACGTTGCGGAAAAGCAAAGGCGATGGCGGCGAGATCGGGTTCATAAACAAGGCGTCCCTGCATACAGCGCGAGAGACCATTGGCGTCGATGGCAACGTGGCCGCCGGCGGTCATGCCCATCGCCGCCGCGCGCCGCGCGCTTGCCGCGCCCGTGCGCGCGACGCGCAACCTTGTCTCGTCCTCGCGCAGCATCACGCAGGCGAAGTCGGCGCCCAATTGCCGCTCAAGCGCTCCCACCACGACGCCGAAAATACTTTCAAGATCTTGTCGCTCGCCAATGGCGCGGCTGATCTGTTGCAAAAGCGCCAAGCGTTCAAGCTGGGCCTGGGCCTTTGCCTCAGCAGCTGCGGCCACTTCGACTTCGCGTTCGAGCTTACGGGCGGTCAAATCGCGCTCCACCGCGAGCGCGCGCGTGCGCTCGGCGCCGGCCTGGAACGCATTCAGCACGCTTGCGAGCCGACCGATCTCATCGGATCTACCGCCGGCGCCTTCAAAGCGCGCAGGCTCGCCGCGCGTGACCCGAGTGAGCGCGTCGATGATGCGATTGATCGGGCCGATGACGCGGGCCTGCATGATCCAGAAGCTCGCCGCGCACAGAAGCAACGCCGCCAGCGCGATGGCGCTCTGCACGGCGATCTCCCGTTCGGTCTGCGCAATCATGCCCTCGAGGTAACGCTGGGTTGCGCGCTGCGAGACCTGGCGCAGCATCGCCAGCGATTCAGACGCCTGGCTTGAAAGCTCAAACCAAAAGTCCGGCGTAATCGGATAGCCGCCACGATGCACGCCGGGCACATAGAAAAGATCGCGCACCATGCCGTCGAGCGTCTGGTAGTGGCTCTCGGCGTCGCTGTATTCGAGCGCGATGGCGCCATAGAGCCCGCTCTGCTCGGCCAACAGCCGGCTCATGCGCCAGGCGAGATCGAGTTCGCCCTGATCGCGCAACAACGTCGCGGTTTGTTCGGGTGCTGCGCCGGCGTCTTGCGAAATCACTTGTCCGATGATCGAGCGTTCACGGCCGGTATAGTCCATGATCGTTCGCAGCATGTGGCGATAGCGCAGATGCAGCGTGACGACCGCGTCGACCCCCGCATACGGGCGAATGAAGCCGGCCCAAAGCCGTTCGACCTGATCCATCAGCGCCGTGGTGCTGGCTTCCCAGTCACGCGCCAAACGGGCATCGCTTGGACGCGGCGCAGCCAGGCTCTGATCCACTTGCGTTCTGAGCGCGCGCACTTGGCTATACCGGGCCATCAGTTCTGCCCGCAGCGGCCGGAACGGACTGAGGTGCGGCTGGCCAAGCACCTGAAATGCCGTTTGGACGGCGCGATCCGACGCGCTTCTGCTCTCGCTGATCGCCCGCACCAGCGAGGCGCGCGTTTCACTGTCGCGCGCCTGCAACATCGACAGCACCAGGTCGCGCTCCACTGCGATCGAATTGGCGGCGTCAAACAAACGGTCGCTGACGCCCATGGCGTCCTTAAGCGCGCGCGCTTGTGCAAGGCGCTCCCCGTCCGCCATCAGGTCACGCACCGAGAGCGCGGCGATCAGCAATGTCAGGCCTGCGGTGATCGCCACCAAAATGTGACGGATTGAAAGTCCGGAAAGACGGGTTCGAAACTGGCCGAACGTGCGGGCAATCATGGCGCGCGCGCCCCCACCACGCTCGCTAAGCGCAGCAAGCGATCCTCCACCTGCAGGTCGGCCGACTGCGCCGCGGCGACGTTGATGCGGACGGCGATGCGATTGCTGACGCGCGCGAATTCGAGCATGCCGCCGGCCTGTGCAAAGCCGTCATAGTCGCTGACGGTCAGTATGCTGCGACCCTGCAGGTGCTGGCGAAGCGTCGGCCAATTCGCGCGCTCGCCAGCGTTGATGAACAGCAACGCACAGCCGTTGAGCTGGTTCTCTGCATGCACGGCGCGGATTTCGATACGCCGCTGGTTGACCGTGCGCCCCGCCATCGGCGCCAAGCGGCCTTCGAACGGATCGTCGCCCCAGACGCAAACCACGACGGCGTCGCCCGGCGCAGGCGGATGCGGCCATTCCGTGTAGCGCAGAAAATTATAGAGAAGGCCCGCCTTGATATCCTGTTCGACCAGCCGCAGGTTTTCTTGCGCGCGCGCGGCCGGCGCAAGCAGCAGCACCGCGAGTAAGAGCGCGGCCAGCGCGCACGCGGATCGGCCTAGCCCCGCCACGTCAACCTGCCGAAAATACTGCGCTGGATCTCAGCTGCGTTCGCATCCCCCGGCGCAACGAACTCGCGATGGCGATTGTCGAGCAGATTCTGCCCCACCAGTTCGAGCTCCACAGAATTGGTGAGCCGCCAGCCGATACGCAGATCGAAACGCGTGTAAGCGTCAATGTCGTAGGATGGAAGATTGTCGACGTAGTAGAAAGTGCCGTCGATAGCCAGCCGGTCGGTCGCATCCCACCGCAGGCGAAGGCTCGCCTGGTTGCGCGGCGATTGGCCTTCGGCAGCCTCAGAATCGATCGCGAGCGGGGCTGGCGGCCCACGCAGCTCCATATCGAGAAAGCTGTAACTCGCCGTGACGCCAAAATTCTGACGTACGCGCCAATCGAACATCACTTCGACGCCGTTAGTCGCCGCCGAGGTCGCGTTGGTGATCTCAATTGGCACGATGATGAAGCGTGGCGGATCAAGGGCGAATTGCGCCGGCCGCGTGGAAAGCGTCGACAAGCCGTCATACTCATTGTGGAAAAGCGTAATATCCATCGCCAGATCAGGCGTCCACTGGCGACGATAGCCTAGTTCGTACGCGACAAGTTCTTCGCTGTCGAAGTCCGGGCTCGGCGCAAGCTCGATCGTCGTCGGGACGGTCAACGGCGGAATTGGCGGCCCGGCTGCAAGAATAAAATTATACTCACGCTCAAGTTCGCTGGGCGAACGCACCGCCCGCGAGACCGCGCCCCAGGCCATCTGCTGCTCGCCCATCCACTGCAGGCGCACGCTGGGCTGAATTTCCAGACCAGTGTAGTCAGTGTCGTCGAACTTGGAGCCCAGCGTCAGCCGCCAGGCGGGCGCAAGCGCGATCTGATCTTGTACAAAGGCGCTGATAAGCTGCTCGCCGTGGCTATCGCTCGCCGCGGTGATGGATTCGGTCTGATTGATGTCGTCGCGTGTGTCGCGATAGCGCATGCCGGCGACGAGAGCGTGGGCGCCGTAAGTGGGAAATTGGTATTGCACATCGAGGTCGTAGGTCCTGCGCCGATCCTCCAACAGCGCCTGGCTGCGGCGGGTCAGATCGAAGTAGGTTTGTGCGCTCAACACGCCGCCGCCGTCAAACTGGCGCGTCCAACGCGCCAGCAGATTGCCGCCTTCGGCGGTGATGTCTTCGCGGGCGAGCGTCTCGAACGGCGCCGAGAGCGTGGGCACAAGCCGCCACTGTCCGGTTTCCGAATGATAGATGTCGCCCTGGATCGTGAGATCATCACGCGCACTCAGCGAAACATCGGTGCGGAAGCCCCCGCGCAGCGCCTGCCAGGCGCTGTGGTCATCGCCGCCCGTGAGCAATTCTTGCGCAGTGCGCTCAAAGCCGGCGCCATAGATGCGCCAGTGGCCGCTATCACCAAACGCGCCGCCGTAGCGCGCGGTGAGCGCGCCGCGTTCCTGATCGCCGGCGGTCGCACTGACCAGTGCGCCCTGCGTGTCGGCAGCGCTCTTGGTGATGATGTTGATGACGCCATTGACGGCGTTGGCGCCCCAGAGGCTGGCGCCGGGGCCGCGCACCACCTCGATGCGCTCAATGTCTTGCAGCGGCGTATCCTGGACGTCCCAATAGACGCCCGAAAACAGCGGATCGTAAATTTCGCGCCCGTCGATCAGCACCAGCAATTTGTTGGCCAGCGCGGAGTTGAAGCCGCGCGCCGAGATGGCCCAGCCGGAGCTGTTGATCTGTGCTACATCGACACCCGGCGCCAGGCGCAGCGCCTCAGGGATCGAGGTGACGCCGGCGCGCTCAATGTCGGCGGCGGTGAGCACCGAGATGGCTGCAGGCGCCTCCCACACGCTCTCCGGCGTGCGCGCAGGCGAGATCACCTCGGCTGCAAACAATTGCTCCGGCGAGAGCGCATAGGGATCGACGCTGGGATCCGCTACAGCCGCAGCCGGCCATCCGCCTGCCTGGACGGCCGCTAGTACAAGACAGGTCCCGCCGAAACGAATCATGTCGCCACTCGCGTCGCGAGCCTTACATCTGTATCGCGTGAGGTAAACCGCAGGTGCACGCGAGCCGGTTTTTAACGACGAAGCTCAAGGTTCATCGGCGCGAACACCCAATAGGCCAATAGATCTCAGTGGATAGTGGCTACGGTATTTGTACTCCCTTGCGGCAGCTGGCCCGCCGGGCGACTACCCTGGTGGCCAACTGCAGAGAAAGACGCCTCGCTGGCAAAGAAAATCTTTGATCATGCGCGGCGGCGGGTCGCGCGCGCGCCCTGCCGCAACGCAGACAACCCCGCCGGTGCTATTGCAAGACAGCGCTCCGACCCCTTTTTTTTCGCGCTGTCGGGAATAAACCGCCGCCCCTGACGGTCTCTTGCTCGAACCCATCACGAGCCAGAGGCGAACATGAGCGCAAAATCAGAAAAACCGGGTCACGACGGGGTTGATCGTCGCGGCGTCCTGCGCTGCGGGGCTTGGGCGGGCGCGGGCCTGCTTTGGACTATGGCTGGCGGCGTCGCTAGCGGCACGGTGATGGCCGGCAGCGCCCACGCCGCCACGCATGGCCTTACCTTCGTCCAGATCAGCGACACTCATATCGGCTTCAGCAAGCCAGCCAATCCCGACACATCAGCAACGCTGCGCCAGGTGATCGCACAGATCAAAGCGCTACCACGCCAACCAGACTTCATCGTCCACACCGGCGACATCACCCACTTGTCGACCGCGCAGCAATTTGATGACGCCCATCAGCTGCTGCAAGAGCTGCGTGTTCCCATCCACTACATACCCGGCGAACACGACACGCAGGACGAAGGTCAGGGCCGCGAATATCTCTCGCGTTTCGGCCGCGGTACGCGCGGCGACGGCTGGTACAGCTTCGATTCGCACGGCGTGCATTTCATCGCGCTGGTCAATGTGAAGAACCTCGCGCCTGGCGGCCTTGGGGCGCTCGGCCAAGATCAGATCGCCTGGCTGCGCGACGATTTGCGCCATCTGCGTTCGTCCACGCCGATCGTGGTGCTGGCGCATATGCCGATGTGGTCGCTTTACCCCGAATGGGGCTGGGGCACCGATGACGCGGCAGCGGCGCTCGAACCGCTGCAGCGCTTCGGGTCCGTGACCGTACTCAACGGCCACATCCACCAGATTCAACAGCACGTCGAAGGCAACATCACCTTCCACACGGCGCGACCGACCTCCTACCCGCAGCCCGCGCCCGGCGCGGCGCCCTCACCGGGACCGATGGTGGTCCCGCCTGAACAACTGCCGCGGATGCTCGGCATGCGCAAAGTCACGGTCGTTCCCGGTCGACACGAGCTGGCTGTCACCGACACGCCGCTCGCTTCGTAATCGCTTGGAGAATTTCAGTTATGGATCGTTCTACTTCCTTCGGCGCGCTCGTCGCCTCGGCGCTCATCGCCGGCGTCGTGACCATCTGCGCCATCAACGCGCACGCGCAGGCCGCGTCCATGCACGACATGCACAACATGGCCGCCACACCGATGGGCACGGGTCCGGCGGTCATGACCAACACCGTGCAGATACGGGATTTCTCCTTTATTCCTCGCACCATCGTGGTCACGCCTGGGACGACGGTGACCTGGACCAACGTTGACGACGAACCGCACACCGTTACCGCCAACGATCGCGCTTACCATTCGGCGGCGATGGATACCGATCAGACCTACACGCACACTTTCGCGACGGCCGGCGAATTTCACTACTTCTGCGCGCTGCACCCGCATATGACGGCCACCGTCATCGTGCGTGCGCCCGGCGCAACGCAAGGACATTGAAGCATGGCCGCTGTCGCCATTCGATTGCACTGGCTCCCTTCGCTGACGCGCCTGGCGCCGCGCACCGGTTGGTTCGTTCTGAGCAAACCGCATACGCAGCCCATCCCCTCGGCGGCGCGTCCCAGCGCGCGCGTCATCCGGCTTGCACCTGCCCCCAAGCCGGGTGACGCGCAGCGGTTCAGTGCAGCGATGCTGCCGCATCTCGACGACGCCTACACCTTCGCGCGTTACCTGACGCGTGGCGACGCGGCCTCCGAGGACATTGTCCACGACGCTTACATTCGCGCACTGCGCGCTTACCCAGGCTTTCGTGGCGGCGACGGCAAGGCCTGGATCCTGTCCATCGTTCGCAACTGCTTTCTGACGTGGGCGAAGGCGCGCGCGCGTGGGCGCATGGTCTCGGACGAAGACGTCCTTGCCGCTGCGCGCGACGAACGTACGCCGGCGCATGCGCTTGAGGATCAAGACACCGGCGCGGCAATGCGCCGCCTCATCGAGGCGTTGCCCGCGCAACTCTCCGAAGTGATCGTGCTGCGCGAAATTGAAGAACTCTCCTACCGCGAAATCGCCGACACGCTCGCCATCCCCATCGGCACCGTCATGTCGCGCCTCGCGCGCGCGCGCGAGCAGCTCGCCAAAGCCTGGCGCGAAGGCGGAGGAGCAGCATGACCGACTGCAAAGAGCACGAGCCGCTGCTGCATGGACTCCTCGACGGCGAACTCGACGCCGCCAACGCCCTGAAAGCAGAACAACACATCGCCAGCTGCAAGGCGTGCGCCGATGTTTATGCGGAGCTGCAAGCGTTGCGCGGCGTCATTCGCGGCGCCAACCTTAAGGAGCCCGCGCCGGCGCAGTTGCGCGCGCGCGTTCGCACCTCGATCGATCGCCAAAGCAAACCCATGGCTATCGCGCGCCGTTTCTCGTGGCCGGCCGCTGGCTTGATTGCCGCATCCCTGTTTGCGTTCGCGCTCTTCCCGCGCACGCCCGACATCGGGCTTGAGATCGCCTCAAGCCATGTGCGTTCGCTGCAGGCCAACCACATCGTCGATGTCGCCTCCAGCGATCATCACACGGTAAAGCCGTGGTTCGCGGGGCATTTGGATTTCTCGCCGCCAATCTACGACATTGCCGCGCAGGGCTATCCGCTCGTCGGCGGGCGCATCGATTACGTCAACGGCCACACCGTGGCGGCGGTCGTCTATCGCCATGGCGACCATCTCATCAATCTCTTCATCTGGCCCAAGCGCGATGGCGCCAACGGCCCTGCGATGCCGGAAACGCGGCAAGGCTACAACGTTCTGCATTGGACCAAGCTCGGTTTCAGCTGCTGGGCGGTGTCGGACATGAGCCCCCAAGAGCTGCAGCGCTTCGAAGCTCTCGTGAAAGACCAAACCCCGGTATGACCCGCACACGCCCACCCTTCGATGCAGTCACCATGTGCCTGCATTGGCTGACGCTCGCCCTGATTGCCTTGCTCTTCACCACGGCGTGGCTGCACGAGAATGCAGAAGGCGGCGCCAACGCCGCGGCCCTGCTGCAGCTGCACCGTTCGCTTGGCATCATCGTCTGGGTCGTGAGCGTCGCGCGGCTGGTGTGGCGTCATACCGGCGCCTACCTGCCGCCATTCCCGGTGCACATGCGCCGCCTCCACCGAGCCATCGCCAAGACCAGTGAATACATGCTCTACGCGCTATTGCTGGTACAACCGCTAACCGGCATTGGGCAAACCTTGCTGCGCGGCCGCGGCTTCGATATCTTCTTCGTGCACCTTGATGCAGTCGCCAGCCGCAATAGCGGTCTCGCGCACTTTTTTCACGATATGCACGAAACTGGCGCGACAATATTTCTCTTACTGATCGGGCTGCATGCGAGCGCCGCCATAGTTCACCACGTCTACTGGCGTGATGGCGTACTCCGATCGATGTTGCCGCAATTCCGAGGCTCCTGGAGCAAGCGTACTAATGCGACGCCACGCGAGGAACCAGGCGCATGAGACGCGTGGATTCACTTACAAGCCGCCGTTTGATGTAGAGTCGGGATGTGGC
>DASZWS010000301.1:0-34371 GCA_035546515.1 Vitreimonas sp.
GCCCGGCCGACGCGGCCGCCGCTGGCCCGCATAGTATGCTGCGCACTCTTCTTCCCGGCCCCGCACAACGCGCCTGCCTGCATCGCTGCCACGCGTTTCCGTTACGATGGTGCAGCGCCCTTCGATGCTTCCATCGGACGCAAAGTAGATCACCACCCAATCGTTGATTTTCGCCAGCTTGTGAGCGCGCGCGGTGTTGGAAAACAGCACCGTGAAGCGCCAACCGTCGTAGACGTCGTGCATGATGGGCAGCCAAGCCGCATGTTTCGGATTGAACCGCGCCGGAGCGATCATACGCAAGAGGCCCGCTTTCGCCTTGGCCCGGTAGCGCGCGTCTATTTCCAATAAGATTGGAACCGAGGGACGTCTAAGCGATAGCGACGGACTGAGCCTGCGTCTCCCCATCCGGTCAGCAAGCATCGCACGTATCGCGGCGGCCCGGCGTCTGCCGACGCCCTTCACTCTCTCAAGTCGGCCATCATGTGCGGCGGCCTCTAAGTGTTCGAGCGTGTCGACATCCAAGTCTTCGTGCAAACGCGCCGCAATCCTGGGACCGATGCCGGGTAGAGATTGAAAAAGCGATTCCGGATCGAGCGCCCCTGTCACCCGCTCCAACTGCGACCATCGCCCTGTCGCACAAATCTCCACTATCGCGCTGGCAATCCCTTCGCCGATGCCAGGCAGCGCGGCCAGACCTTCGCGGCCCTCCCGCCGCACGATGCTATCGGCGGGTTCCGCCAGATGCTCCATCGTTTCAGCCGCATGCCGGTAGGCGTTGATCCGAAACGGGTTCGCGTCCTGGACCTGAAGCGCATCGGCCATGTCGCGAAGCTTTGCGGCGATGGTCGCATTGAGTGTCATTGTTTCTCTTAAGGGCTATGGCGCTTCTACCCCTCCCTCGCTTCGACCGGATTGTCCTTGCGCCAGATCAAAGACGAGCGGCCGCCGCTCGGCCCACAACAATTTGAGCCGCCTCAAATTGGACGGGTGCGGTTGTGCCAACGTGATCTCACGTCATTCGCGAGGAGGTTTCCAATGCAAACCGATGCGGTCATTCGCGACAACGTCATGGCCGAACTTGAGTTCGACCCGAGCATTACGCACACCGCAATTGGGGTCACCGTCAGCAACGGTGTGGTGACGCTGAGCGGTCACGTGCCGAGTTACGCGCAAAAGGTGGCCGCTGAAAGAGCCACCCAACGCGTCAAGGGCGTACGTGCTGTCGCCCAGGACCTCGAAGTGCGCTTACCATTTCAAGTTAAGCACGATGACGAAGAAATCGCTTCGCGTGCCGCCAGTATCCTCTCCTGGAGCGTGGGCGGGATCGCGCAACTGAAAGCAGTGGTCGAAAACGGCTGGGTCACGCTCAGCGGGCGAACCGACTGGCAATACCAGCGCAAAGACGCCGAACGCGCGGTGCGCGCGCTCGCCGGCGTTCAGGGCGTGTCCAACAACATCATTGTCCAACCCAGGCTGCAGCCCAGCGAGATTAAAACCCGCATCGCCGAGGCATTGCGCCGCAACGCAGAATTCGAAAGCGAGGCGATCAAGATTGTTGTGGAGGGCTCACGCGTGACCCTCTCAGGCAAAGTGAAGGCTTGGTACGAGCGGAAGATCGCCGAGGATGCCGCTTGGGCCGCGCCTGGCGTCAGCGAAGTCCGTGACGACATCTCCCTGCAATAATTCACGTTCGGGCAAAGCCGCAGGCGGGCAGCGCCAGCCACCCAGCTGCAGTTGCGCACGCGCAATAGCTGATCACCTCGCCGGCGCAATCTTGTCGAAGTAACAAAGGGAGCCGCTTCCATGTCAGACGCAATCATTCGTCAAAACGTAATCGATGAACTCGACTTCGAGCCGTCCGTCGACGCCGAAGGGATTGGCGTTGCTGTCAAGGACGGCATCGTTACCTTGACGGGCCACGTGCCGAGTTTCATGCACAAGCACAACGCTCAACAGGCCGCGGAGCGTGTCCGCGGCGTTCGCGCTGTTGCGGTCGAACTCGACGTCCGCCTGGAGGACCAAAACAAGAAATCCGATGATGAGATCGCCGAACGTGCGCTCAGAATTATCGCCTGGATGGCCAATGCGGGCGACGCAGTCAAAGTTGTAGTCGACGGCGGCTGGGTCACCTTGAGCGGCGCGGTCGAGTGGAATTATCAAAGGCAGGAAGCTGAACGCGCGGTTCGTCGGCTAACCGGCGTGCTCGGCGTGACAAACAGCATTGCAGTGCGCCCACGCGTGACCGTCGACGATATCAAGGATCGAATCGCCAAAGCGCTCGCGCGCAGCGCCGAATTCGAATGCGCTGGCATCAAGGTCGAAGTGAAGGACAGCGTTGTTACGCTGAAGGGCTCTGTCAGAGGCTGGCGTGACCGGCGGGTTGCCGAAGAAACTGCCTGGGCGACGCCTGGCGTCACGCAAGTCCGTGATGAACTCCTGCTGCAATAGCGCGCTGTGAGACAATGGCGTGCAGGCGGCCGCACCCTACGCGATGAGCCAATTCGGGCCGGGGCAGACACTGGTCTTTGCCCCGCTCCCGAAACGTCCGCTCGCGCCACATGAACTGCGGATACGTGTGCTTGCGTGTGGAGTTTGCCGCACCGACCTCCATGTCGTCGATGGCGAGCTTCCACACACGGTTTACCCGGTCATTCCGGGCCACGAGGTCGTGGGTCGCGTCGATCAGCTGGGATCCGCTGTCGTTGACTACGCGATTGGTCAGCGCGTCGGCGTCTCATGGCTCGCGGAAACATGCGGAAGCTGCGCGTACTGCCGCGCGCAACGCGAGAACCTGTGCGACAGCGCAAAGTTCACCGGCTATACGCGGCCCGGCGGGTTCGCCAGCCACATCAGCATGGACTCGCGCTTTGTCATCCCGCTCAAGGCCGATGGCGACGACGCGGCAGACGCACCCCTTCTATGTGCTGGGCTGATCGGATGGCGCTCGCTCGAACGCGTCTCCGACGCACGCCGCGTCGGCCTCTACGGCTTCGGAGCGGCCGCGCATATCGCTCTGCAGCTGCTTCGGCATGACGGGCGCGAGGTCTACGCTTTCACGCGCCTTGGTGATTCTGCGTCGCAGGAATTCGCACGCTCGCTGGGCGCGGCCTGGGCAGGCTCCTCGGAGGAACCACCACCCCATCTCCTCGACGCGGCTATCATTTACGCGCCAGTCGGCGCACTCATTCCGGCAGCCCTCGCAGCAGTGCGCCGGGGCGGACGCGTGGTGTGCGCCGGAATCCACATGAGCGACATCCCAAGTTTCGCCTACGATCTGCTGTGGGGTGAGCGTGAACTCGTATCCGTCGCCAACGTGCGCCGTGCGGACGCGCCAGCGTTCTTCGCAGCGGCGGAAAAAGCCGGCGTGCATACGCACATCACTTCTTATCCGTTGATTGACGCTGCGCGCGCGCTCGCGGATTTGCGCGGGGGGCGCCTCCAGGGCGCCGCAGTTCTGATCCCCTGATCAGCATCGAAGCGCGCGAGCGCGCCGCGCCCTCGTTTGCGCTGAGTCAAGGCGCCGCCTCCTGCGACTTTCTACGGTTCCAGTGTGGAGGCAGATCAAATGGACGTGGCAGGTTTCATTTTCGGCCGTCATCCGCTTCCGGTTCTTACCGCTGCGCCTGCGAATGCGAAGTGGGTGAAGGTCCGGTCGCGTGAATCGGCGCCCGCCGTGCATGCCGAACTCGCCGCTCGCGATGGCGTCTTGAAGGCTCGGCGCGCAAAGATGCCGTACCGCGCGGGCCAACACTACATCGTCACATACGCGCCAGGCGATCAGTCGGTGGTGCGGAAGGACCTCTTCGAACGCACTTACACATCATGCTGTGATGCGCGGTACATCAAGAATCCCAAGCTCATTTTCCGTTACTTCGTGCTGGCGCGCGATGCTGTCATTGTCACGCTCGAAGGCAACGAGCGCGCTGACGCCGGTGATTGGATCGTGGAAGGCGTGGCTGGCGAACTGCATCCGGTGTCGCCAGCGCGCGGCGCGCAATTGTACGCGCCGGTGTGAGCCGCCGCCGTTATCGCTTTCCTGGCCAACCTTGCCTGGCTATGATCGGCCTATGATCGCGGTCCTTGTCACTTTCTCGTTTGACCGGCCCTTTGATGCTTCCGCACTCAGGGCCATTGCGCGACGGGCGCGCGGAAAATTTGAAGTCATGCCGGGGTTGCGATCCAAGGCCTTCACTATCGACGAAACCCAACGGCGGGCCATCAATTTTTACATTTGGGACGACGAGAAAGCCGCGCGTAGCTTTTTTACACCCGAAGTCATCGGCAACATCGCTCAAATCTACGGCGTCACTCCCACAGTCACTTTTCTGGACATCGCCGAGATCGTCGACAACGCCCATTGAGGGCCCGCTCCCATGCACGAGGTTGTCGACGCGTACTAGGCCTGAAAAGCCGGTCGCCCCACCGATTGGGCAAGGATGATGTGCTGGCGACGCTCCAATTTCATTGCCTTGGCTAGAGCAGCGCGATCGATAAGCGCCCGAACCACTGCCGCCAGTCCCTCCGCTGCGCAAAACAGATACACATTCTGCGCGATGAAGCCGGTGTCCGCCGCTGCAAAAAAATCCTGCTGAATTTCGCCCGTGGCCTGCATCCTTGAGTAGTCGGCGACATAGACAAGATTGAGCGGAACTTCGGCGACAAAATCTTGCACGCCCGTCGTGGCGCGGTGGTCGCCGGCCGCCACAAAGTCCAACCGATTGAGCGCGGGGTCATAGCGATAGACCGCGTCGGGCAGCGCCACGTAGATATCGACCTCCCGCCATCCGCGTGCCGAAGGCGCCGTTCGCCCGTCATCGGGGCGATTGACGCCGAATGCGGCCCACAAGAGGTCGGCAATGGTCTGCATATCGAGCGGCGCCTTGCTGAAGTCGCGGCATGACTTGCGTGCAGCCAGCACATCGCGCAGCGGCCGTCCGCCGCTTCGCCGTACATATGGCAGTTGAATGCCGCGGTCGCGGGCGCCAACACTAGTGTCCATTTGGAATTGTCTCCCCTCACGGGCGCCTGGGTCAGTATTGCAGACTGACAGATCGGCCCCGGGGAGCAGTTGACCTCAATCAACCAAGCGAGTTGTCGGATTGCTGCGGCTTGGCGGCGTCCCGCGCCGACAACCCACCACTTGAGACTGCGGCCTTGATTGATCTGAATCACAGCGCTCCACTCAGTGAAGTCCTAGCAGTTGCACATGCGCACACGCTTCATCGCCGGCTTCGCGATCGCTTTAGGGTTATTTTCATCGTCTGCTTCGGCAGAGGTCTGGCAGAAATCACAGATCGAAGATCTCATACAAGCGGCGGAGGCGGCGCCGCTGGAAGGCCTGCCGGTGATCGAAGACGCGCTAGCGCCGGTCCTTATGTTCGAAGGACAAGCCGATATCGACCCCCGCTATTCGACGGCGGCGGACGTCGCGTCAACTTCGCTATTTCTGCGTCTAGCCCAAATCTACGCGACAGGCGCAACAGACCCCCCGACCGTCGATCCCAACTGGCGCATCCCCCGCCCTGCCGATCCTGAAGCAGATGCTTTGCTGGCCGCGATCAGCGCCGGGGAGCGTCCAAGCACGCTTCTGAATGCGTTGCTTCCGTCCTCGAGCGCCTATCAAGCGCTGCGGGCTGAACTCGCGCGACTTCGCACTGCGCCACAAGATTCCGACAACGACGCCAACATCTCTCACGTCCTGGCAAATCTTGAACGCTGGCGTTGGCTTCCGCGCAACTTTCCCGCGCGACGCATCGAGGTTTTACTGGCGCAGTATGAGCTGGAATATTTCGACGGCGTCACCACTGCGCCCACTCATTTCGACGTCATCGTCGGCGCGCCGCGGACCCCCAGTCCGGTTTTCGAGGCAGCGATCGAGTCCGTGACACTCAATCCCTATTGGGATCCTCCAGCCAGCATCGTCACCCGCGAACTCGCGCCGCGGTTCGCGCGCGATCCCGGCGCGGCCACACGCGAAGGGTTCGAAGTGCTTGACGGGGCGGGTCAAGCCCTGGACGTCACCTCAGTACACTGGCGGACACGCCCGTTTCCGTACCACCTGCGCCAATTGCCGGGGCCCCAGAATGCTCTCGGGCGTTTGCGCTTCGACCTGCCGAACGCCTACGCGGTCTATTTGCACGACACGCCCAGTCAATCGCTGTTTGAGCGCACCACCCGCGCATTCAGCCATGGCTGCATCCGCGTCAGGACGCCGATGGCGCTCGCGGCCGCGCTTCTTGGCGATCCCTGGGATGCGACCGCGTTGCAGAACGTGATCAACACGGGCGTTACGCAAACCATTCCGCTCTCAGCACCCACGCCGGTCTACGTGCTCTACCTCACCGTTGTGATGAACGATAACGGAACGTTGCGATATGTTGACGACATCAACCATCGCGATGCAGCGATCGCGCGCGTGCTCACACCAGCCTCAGAAGCCGTCGCCGAAATCGCAGATCGGCAGCCTGGGTGCATGCGAGAATAAGTTCGCGCCATCGGCGCCCAGGAAGAAACGATAGGCTGTATCGCCGGCAAACCAACCTTGCCGCCTGATTAAACTGCAGACCTAGAAGCGGTTGTTGAGCAGCAGCACTATCCACACTACCGCTCCGAGGACGTCGCCCCGCGATCAAGTCGCTCTGCCGGGGGACAAAAGCGAACTCGCCGGACGGGACGCCGCCATCGGGCACATGGCCTTCTCGTCACTACCGGACGTATATTGGTCGCGCGCAAGAGCGCGGCCGATCAGCTTGCCTTGATCGCGATCTTCTTCGTCGCCGCGGACGCGTGATCGGGCTTGGGCAGCGTGATCTTGAGGACGCCGTTGCCGAACTCCGCCTTGGCTTGGTCGGCGTCGACGCCGGCAGGCAAGGAAACGCGCCGCTCGAACGAGCCGAAACTGCGTTCGGCGACCCGATAGTTTTCCTTCTTCTCATCACGAGACGATTTCTTTTCGCCGCGAATGGTCAAGACGTCATCGTCGAGCGAGATTTCGACGTCCTTCTGGTCGACACCGGGAAGCTCCGTGCTGATGACGATGCTATCGCCGGTCTCCGCGTAGTCGATTTCCGGCGCCAGGAGGCCGTTAAAAGCGAATGGCGCGCGGCCAAGCGTCGTGGCCCCAAAGTCTTCAAACAAACGATCCATTTCGCGCCGAAACGCGGCGAACGGAGTCAGAGCCGCTTGCGGCTTGGTGGTTGCAACTTCTTTCATGACTCTTCCCTTCCAAGACGCGCCACCAGGCGCATGCTCACATTGGGCTTGGCGGAGACCTTCGGCTTTGCGCGGGATCAACTCGGCGCCGACCGCCTGGGAAGCCGACAAGAGACCATCGTCGACTGCCGGGTATCGCGTGGTGACGCCAGAAGCGTGACGCACGATCTGCAGTGCGTAAGCGCCTGACGCTTGTGGCGGTTTTACCGACATCAGTGCTGGCGAAATGCGACTCGAACACGCGACCGTTCAATTCTCGTTGGTGTCGCTATCGAGGCTTTCGCCATCCGCTTCGGAGAATTCGTTCCAAAGCGCATTGAGGATGCCAAACGCGAGCACGAGCCCAATGCCGAGAATCCAGGAAAAGTACCACATCGAATGATCCCTCTCGCGCTAGTAGGCGTGTTCGCCGTTAGCGCCGGTTGCTTCGCTGGTGGTGACGCGTCCCCAAAGAACTTTGTAGACCCAAGCAGTATAGAACAGCACGATGGGCACGAAGATCAGCGCCATCACCAGCATCAGAAACAGCGTGAAATGGCTGGATGAGCTGTCCCACACGGTGAGACTCGAACGCGGATCGATTGAACTCGGCAGAATGAACGGAAACATGCTGGCGCCGACGCTCAAGATGACGCCGGCGATGGCCAGCGAAGACCCCACCATCCCGAGAGCGCTCTTTGCGCGCAGGCCGATGAAGGCGACAAGTGCGCCCGCGAGTCCAAGAACGGGCGCGATGACCATCCACGGGTAACGCGCGTAGTTCGCAAGCCACGCGCCATGCTCAACGACAACCTCTTTGCGCAGTGGGTTCGGCAGCATGGCGGCGTCGACCGGCGTGGTGATGCGATAGCCGTTGACGCCGAGATAGAGCCAGACACCGGCGAGTGCGTAGAGAACCAGCGTCGCGAGAGCGGCGTAGGCGCCAATCTTCGCAGCGCGATCGCGGACCGCGCCCTTCTCGATCTTGATCGTCAGCCACGCCGCGCCGTGCGTGATCAGCATCGCAGTGGAGACTAGACCTGCCAGCAACGCGAAGGGATTGAGCAAGCCAAGCAGGCCCCAGATGAAGTCCGCGTGGTAGGTCATGCGCATCGTGCTATCGAGCGAAAACGGCACGCCCTGGATGGCGTTGCCGACGGCGACGCCCAAAACAAGCGCGGGCACGAAGCCGCCGACAAACAACGCCCAATCCCAACCGGCGCGCCAACGGGCGCTCTCGCGCTTCGAACGATACTTGAAACCAACGGGCCGCATGATCAGCGCGGCGAGCACCAAGAACATCGCGAGATAAAAGCCAGAGAAGCTGACCGCATAAACAAGCGGCCACGCGGCAAAGATCGCGCCGCCGCCGAGGATGAACCACACTTGGTGCCCTTCCCACATCGGACCGACTGCGTTGATGACGAGCCGCCGTTCCTCATCTTTCTTCGCGACGAACGGGAGAAGCGCGGCTGTGCCGAGGTCGTAACCATCGGTGAGCGCGAACCCAAGCAGCAGGACGCCCACGAGCCCCCACCAAATGAGCTTCAAGGTCATGTAGTCGAGCGGAAGCGCCATGACCGTCTCCTATTCGTCAAACGTAATTGCAGTTGGCGCGGCGATCGATCCGCCGCCGCCTCCACCAAGCGAGGAAAGTTGCGGAAGCGGTCCACCCGGCCCCTTGGAAATGGCGCGAACCATCAGCGACATCTCGATGACGAGCAGCACGCCGTAGATCACGGTGAAGCCAACCATCGTCGTGATCACTTGCGGCGCAGACAAGCTGGAAACGCCAAGATGCGTGGGCAGCACGCCGTCGATGATCCACGGCTGACGGCCAGTCTCAGCGACGACCCATCCCAGCTCTGCGGCGATCCATGGCAGCGGAATGAGCCATACCACGACGCGCAGCAGCCATGACGGCATCTTGCGGCGCAGGTTCATGTAGTAAAACGACGCGCTGAATACTGCTAGAAACAGAAACCCAATCCCGACCATGAAGCGGAACGACCAGAATTCGAGCGCCACGTTGGGCACCAGATCGTCCGCGGCGCGATCAATCATCGCCGGCGTCGCCTGCCGCGGATCGGCGACGTATTTGGTCAGGAGCAGTCCGTGGCCAAGGTCGGTTTGCGTCGCGGCGAACGCTTGTTGCGCGGCTGCGTCCCGCGGATTTGCGCGGATGCGTTGCAGCGCGTCATAGGCGACGATGCCGTTGGCTATGCGCGCGCGTGCTTGTCTGACCAACTCATCGATGCCCTGCACAGGTTTGTCGAGCGAGCGCGTCGCAATCAGCCCCAGGACATAAGGCACCTGAATCTGATTATGCGTGACGCGCGCATTTTGATCGGGAAATCCGAAAATCGTCAGCCCGGCCGGCGCAGCCTCGGTGTGCCACATGGCTTCGATCGCGGCGATTTTGAATTGCTGATTTTCGCCGGCGACGTAGCCGCTCTCGTCGCCGAGCACGATCACTGATCCAGCGGATAACACCCCGAACGCGGACGCCACGATGATCGAGCGTTTCGCAAGGCCGACGTGGCGCTTGCGCAGCATATACCAAGCCGAAACGCCGAGCACGAACGCCGCAGCGGTGACGTAACCAGCCGAGACTGTGTGCACGAACTTCGCTTGAGCGACTGGATTGAACAGAACTTCCATGAAGTTCGTCACCTCCATGCGCATGGTCTCTGGATTGAACGCGGCGCCCACAGGATGCTGCATCCAGCCATTGGCGATGAGAATCCAAAGCGCTGAGAGGTTGGAGCCAAGCGCCACGAAGAACGTCACCATCCAATGTGCGGGCCGCGAAAGTTTGTTCCAGCCGAAAAACATGAGACCGACCATGGTGGCCTCAAGGAAGAACGCCACCAGCCCTTCGATGGCCAACGGAGCGCCGAAGATGTCTCCGACATAATGTGAGTAGTACGCCCAGTTCGTACCGAACTCGAACTCCATGGTGATGCCGGTAGCGACGCCCAGCACGAAGTTGATGCCGAACAGCGTGCCCCAAAACTGCGTGATCTTTCGCCAGACCGGCTTTCCGGTCATGACGTATGCGCCCTCCATGACGACGAGCAGCATGGAGAGTCCCAACGTCAGCGGCACAAAGATGAAGTGATACATGGCGGTGAGCGCAAACTGCCACCGCGACAAATCCGCTACGAAGAGATCGGGCACGCTGGCCCCTCCTTTGCTCTAGGATTGTTGCGCGTTTACGTACGCCGACTCTAATGTGATAGGAACGCCCAAGTCGTCGCATACGCAATGATACCTATGTCCAAACACCTATGCGCGTGACCGCGGAGGCGCAGCCGCGGCGGGCGGCCCTTAGGCGATGGAGCGCCGGCGCCAACCGCCTGTCGGCTCTTATTGTCGTTGCTCAGCTCTGCGCCACGCTCGCGTGGGTGGTCTTCGCCTGGAGCGCAGGCAATGCGGTCGAAGCTGCAAGTCAGGGCAAGGCTTTAGCGCCGCTTGTGTTGCTCGCCTTCGTCGCCGCGAGTCTTCGCGCAACGCTCATTTGGGGCGCAGATATACTCGCGGTTCGCGCCGGCGATCGGACTGTGACAGCCGCGCGTCGCGAAATCTTGGAGGCAGCCGCCAAGTACGGCGCACAGTTTCTAGCGGGCACGGACGCTGGAGAGCGCGCCTCGCAAATCGTCGATCGCACCGGCAAGCTCGCAGGCTATACGGCGAACTGGACGCCGGGCGTGCGTTTGGCGGTGGCTGCGCCGCTCATCATTGTGGCGGCGGTCTTCGCACAGAGCTGGCTCGCCGCAATTCTCCTGTTTGTATCGGTCCTGACTTTGCCGTTGTTCATTTGGCTCACCGCGAGCGAAACGACAGCGGCGGCGCGCGCGCAGCAAGATTCGCTCGATGCGCTCGCCGGCGCATTTCAGGCGCGCGCTTCGCAAGCCGGACTCATTCGCGCTTTCCGCGCCATCGGGCGAGAGACGGCCGCTTTGGCGGAGGCTTCGCAAAACCTACGCAATCACACAATCGCCATCCTCCGGATCGCGTTTCTCTCGACAGCCGTGCTGGAATTCTTTGCGTCGATCTCGATTGCGCTCGTCGCAGTTTACATTGGCTTCAAGCTGCTTGGCATCTTTCCCATCGAGACTCACGAAACGATTAGCCTCGCGCAAGGCATGACTGCCCTCATCTTGGCCCCTGAATTCTTCGCACCAATTCGACGCTTGTCGGCCCTGCACCATGATCGCGCCGACGGCGTCGCCGCTGCGGAAATGCTGGCGAATTGGCTCGCGAATAAGGACAAGGCTGAGGTCAAACGGCTTCCCTCGCTTACTGCCGCGCCGGCACTCCGATTTGCAAACGTCACGCTGGCATACGGCGGCGTGCCCGCGCTCTCGGAATTTTCCGCCGAGATCGAGCCTGGAGAGATGGTCGCTCTCGTAGGCTCATCCGGCGCGGGCAAGACCAGCGTTCTGATGGCGCTACTAGCGCGCTGCCAACTTTCTGCCGGCTCCATCGAGGTCAATGGTGTTGCGCTCGCCCCCGGCGAAAGTCTTGCAGAAAGCGTTGCGTTTGTGCGCCAAGCGCCCTGGATCGCCGAGGGGAGTTTGGCCGATAACATCCGTCTCGCGCGCGCGGGCGCCGGCCGTGCGGAGATCGAGGCGGCGGCTCACGCCGCCGGCGTCTTCAGCTTCGCGACGCCCGATCGCGGCGGCCTTGATCTGCGACTCTCACGCTTTGGCGCGGGGCTCTCCGGTGGGCAACGTCAGCGCTTGGCGCTCGCGCGCGCCATCGTTCGGGACGCGCCGCTCTGGCTCTTGGACGAACCCACGGCGCACCTCGACCCAGACGCCGAGGCGGAGTTGCTTGTGCGGATTCGCGACTTGGGGCGCGATCGCACCGTTATCATTGCAACGCATGCCGCAACCGTCATGGCGGCCTGCGATCGAATTATTCGTCTGCCGGCTCCGGCACAGCGGGCCGCGCCATGATAGCACTGTGGCGGCGCTTGGGCGAACCCGGCAGCCGTGCACTCATGTACGCGTTGGCGCTTTCGGCGCTCGCGGGAATCTGCGCCATCGTCCTTCTGGGGTTGTCGGGTTGGTTTCTAACCACGGCGGGCATTGTCGGCGCGGCCGGCGCCGGCTTCGCCTTCAACCATCTCTATGCGAGCGCCGGCGTGCGCGCTGCCGCTTTCGGCCGAGTGCTGTCTCGGTACGGCGAGCAAGTGATCGGCCACGACGCGGTTCTGCAGATCTCTGCTTCGCTGCGCCCAAAGCTCTTCGCACACGATGCCCGGGCGAGCCGCGGGCTTTCGCCGCTGCCATCCGGCGAGTTGAGCGCACTTGTCGATGATGTCGAGGCGGTCGAAGGCGGATATCTGCGCGTCATTGCGCCCGCCGTCGCTACGCTCGCCGCAGCGCTGACGGCCCTGGCGTTTGCGTTTGCCGCAGATGTGCTGGCGGGCGCCCTCGCGCTCATCGCCTTCCTGGCGACTTGCTATTGGCTGCCCAAACAAGCGGCGGCCCGATCACGCCGCGCCGCGGAACGCGCCGCGACGGCGACACATACCGCACGCGTCATGGTCGCCACGTTGGTTGAGAACGCGACTGAGCTGGATGTTTATGGAGCGCTGGATGCTTCGTGCGCAGACACCGAACATGCCCTTTCCGCACAGCAGAAAACACTCAGGCGCGTTGAACAGCCGTTCCGGTATTTCGCCTTCGCGCTCGGGCTCGTTGCCGCCGCCGTCGCGCTCGCGCCATTGTTGCGCGCTGACGCCGCACATATCGCCCTTTGCGCCGGCGCCACACTGGCTTTGCTCGCGGCCTTTGAGTCGACAAGCACCGCCGCAAAAGTCTTTTACGCCGCGCCGCGCGCGCAGGCTGCTGCACGCAAGCTAAATGCTCATTTCAATCAGCCCGAGACGCCGCCGAGACCCGCCCTTCCCCATGCGCTTTCGAATATATTTCCGATCACGACCCGAAATCTACGCGTCGCGGCCGCGACAGACGCCGCTCCTATCGCGATCTCGGATGTGAACATCGCGCGCGGTGACGTGCTCGAACTCATCGGACCGTCCGGGAGTGGAAAGACCACTTTCGCGGAGACGCTCATGCGCCTCCAGCCCTTGATCGCCGGCGAACTTTCTTACGCCGGTCAGGCAGCGGCTGACGTCAGCACGCCCTCGGTGCTCGCTCATGTCGCTATCAGTCCACAATTCCCGGGCTTCATACCGGGCAATTTGCGGCGCCAATTTCAGCTGGCGCGTCCGAGCGCAACCGACGCGGAGATTTTCGAGGCGCTACGCACCGCCTGCATCGACGCAGTCGTCGACAATAGGCCGAACGGACTCGATGCGCTCATCGAGCGCGATGGGTCTTCCTTTTCAGGAGGCGAGTTGCGCCGCATCGGCTTGGCGCGCGCGCTGCTCGCCTCGCCGCAACTGCTTATCTTGGATGAACCATTCGCGGGCCTCGACGGCGACGTCTCCACGCGCCTCGCCGATAACCTTTGTACGTGGGTGAGCGAGGGGGATCGCGCGATTGTTTTGCTCACGCACGCACAGAGCCCCGTCGACTGGCGTTCGCCTAGCCGCCATCAAATGAAGCTCCTACGCGCGACTGACGAACCGTTGGCGCCAGCGTAGCCCATGCATCGTCGACACATCGGCTCTACAGCTTGTTCCGACACGTTTAGGTCGCTGCAAGCTCTGGGGCGCGCGCGAAAGAAAATACCACGCTGAAGCGCACGCCGGCGCGCATGATCGTCACGCCATGGTGCGAGAACGCGGTGAGCGCGAAGGCGATCGCGGTGTTATGGCGAAGGGGAATGATGCCGCGCACGTCCTCCCCGCGCGGTCCGTCCGCCAAGAGGAAGTGACCACCGGCATCCGGGCTCAAAGGATCGCAAATCGTGAAAAGTATGCGATGCGTCTCTGCATCCTCGCTCGGACGATCGGTGTGGAGGCCAATGCCGCGCCCGACATCCAAACGATGGCCAGCAATGGCGCCAACCAAACGCAAGGGGGTGTTGAAGATTGCGCTCGCCTGCACTTCCAGGCTTGAGAGCGCGGCGGGGGCGAACAGCGCGGCCGCCGCGGAATTGGATCCAACTGCGCGCAGATCGCATTCAAGTGCGGAATAGAATCCGCCGTCGTTTTCGGTCCATCGCAGATCGCTTGCGAGAACCGATGCGAGCTTGTCGGCCAACTCGCCGCGGATGGCCTCCGGCGCGACCACATGCGGGAAAGGATCGTTGCCGAATTCCGCATCACGCAAGTCCAGCCAGGGCGACGCCGCTGCAGGGGGGCGCTTTAACTGCGCATGTACGGTCGCTCGCGGCGATGGCGACGGAACCAACCGCAACAAATCTATCGGCCCCGCGCGCGTGTAAAGATCCACGCCCCCGGCGAACAGCGCCTCGGACTCGCGCAGCGGCCATTGCAGAGAGAGCGGAGCACTTTCCATTACTCGGCAGCCTCCTGCTCGAGCCGCGCGCGCGCAATGTCATACAACGCGTAGTCGTCTCGGGCCGCGGCGCGAAAGGAGCTGGGCGCCTGCTCCGGCAAGCCGACCTGTGCGGTGCGCGCGTTATGCGTCAGCATCGCCTCCGGCGCGGCGTGACCGAGCCGCCGGGCAAGCAATTGCATAGAGGTCTCCAACCTCTCTGTGAGACCAACGAACCAGTAGCGGGCGAGCGCTTCGCGCGGCGCGAGCGGCGGAACGTCCAAGGCTTTCGCGAAGGCGCCTGCAAGGCTCATCGCCGCCTCCGCTGGTGCCCGAGCTGCGAGGAGATGCTGCCCCGCGCTTGAGCCGAGCGCGGAGAGCGCTGTCGCCCAAGGGTCGCGCAGGAACGTCACGAGGCGAAAGCGGGCGTCATCGAAAATATGCGGGTATCGCGCGCTCAACCTGCCAGCGCCCGTGTAATGACCAACGAGCGCAGAGCCCGGCGCTAGCTGATCGAGATGCAACGGTCGCGCTAACCAAGAGTTGCGCGCATGTTCAGAGTCATCGCTCTGATAGTCCAGCGTAACATGGCGCCAAGTCGCGAGCAGTGTCGTGAGCGTCAAGCCCGCAGTGCGCGGCAGATGGTTGAATACAATCACGTACGGCAAGGAGCTTTTTTCCCGAGTTGTCGATTTAAGGCTTGACGCGCCAAATCTAAATTTAAATAAAACAGGTGCTACAAGATGAAAACTTGTCGATCACGACGACGAATGGAAGGGCTACAAATGTCGGCAGTTGCGAAAAAAGCGAACTTCGAAACACGCCTGACGGCCATCCGTGAAGCCGACACGAATTTGAAGCTTGCGAGTTCGAACGCCTACAAGAACGGCCAAATCTCAGCGTCCGACGATGAGACGGGATCAAACTGGGATAATTTCGATCGCTTCTTCAAATTTTATAACATCTCGCCGGAATAAGGCGCACTGTCGCTCGCGACAACGCGTGTACAGACTATGGCGGATACCGAACACGCGCTGACGCAGCGGGTGGGGCCCGTAAAGCTCTTGATTTTGCAGGGCACCCCGTTCTGCAACATCGATTGTGCATACTGCTACTTGCCGCATCGAAACCAGCGCGGGCGCATGTCCGTTGAAACCGTGAACGCGGTCATCGACAACCTGTTGTCGAGCGACATGCTGCGGGGGCCGCTTCTGGTGAATTGGCACGCTGGCGAACCGCTGGTTTTGCCGGCGTCCTACTACGCCGAGCGCATGCCTCTTTTCGACCGTGTGGTTGCGGCGGGCATCCCCGTCACACACTCGCTGCAGACCAACGCGATGCTAGTCAGCGAAGAGCATTGCGATCTCTTCTTACGCTACGATGTGAAGGTCGGCGTCAGCATCGACGGGCCGGCGCACATTCACGATCGCAAGCGCCAAACACGCAACGGTCAAGGCACGCACGCAGCAGCGATGGCCGGCATCGCGCGCATGCAAAATCGCGGCGTGTCATTCAACGCCATCTGCGTCCTGAGCGATCTCTCAGTGCGTCATCCCGATGAGGTCTACTCGTTCTTCAAAGATCTCGGCGTACGCGCCGTGGGATTCAACATCGAAGAGATCGAGGGCGTCAACAAAACCTCGTCGATCACCACCGACGGGTTCGACGATCGGTTCCTTGGTTTCCTGGAGCGCGTGTGGCAGCGCGCGGAAGCTGATCACCACGTCATGCGCATCCGCGAGCTCGACGACGCCGAAGGGCGGCTCCTGGACAAGCATCCGCGCCGCAACAGCCAGACCGAGCCGTTCATAAATCTGTCGGTTGCTTACGACGGCGATTTTTCGACTTTTTGCCCCGAATTGCTCGGCAATAGTTCCGAAACGCACGCAGACTTCGTGTTTGGCAATGTGCACACCACGCCGCTGCGCGACACGCTGCGCCATCCGAATTTCGTGGCTATCAAGAGCGAAATCGACGCCGGCGTCGAAGCCTGCCGTGACACCTGCGCCTATTTCGCCGTGTGCGCAGGCGGCAATCCCTCCAACAAGCTCGCCGAGAACGGGGCGTTCGACAGCACCGAGACCTTGAACTGCCACAACCGAGTCAAGCTCACCGCGGACTTCATGATGGATAAGCTAGAGGCGCGCGCCGATTCCAAGAGGCGCGCGGCCGCCGTCGAATGAACCCGGATGTGGGCTTGCGCATCCCTGATCACGCCGATGCGCGGCAACGTCTCACCGTCAGCGACGGCACCACATGGGCAGATGATTTCGGACCCAACGGCTTCGAACCCAATGCGCGCATCGCTAAAACCTGGCGGGCGCTCACATCCGCGGAAATCGAGTCGCTGACCGCGATAGACCGCGGTGGCGCGGCCAATACAATTGCCTTGGTCGCCGTCAGCGACGTCCACCGCATCGCCTTGCAACAATTTGCCCGCGCAGATTCGCCTTCCCGTAGCGCGCTAAATGCGCTGGCGATCGACATCGCCGCGCACTTGCCGGCGTCGCATTGGCGTTTCGCCGGCGCGCACGACTATGCGGGGCTAAGCATCGCCACGCCGCGCGGCGCCACCACCAACAACGAAGAGTCCGGACGACGCGTCGGACTGCATCTGGATAATTTCGACCGCTTGCCGTTTGAGGACCGTCATCGCGCCTCCAACCGCATATGTATCAACATAGGCCAGCACGCGCGCGCGCTGCAGTTCGCGCCGTACTCGGTTGCGACAATGCTGTCGCTGCTCCGCCAGCGTGCCTTCGATCCGCAGCAAGAGCGAAGCTGGCCGATGCACGGTGGGCGCCGCCTGGATCTGGCGCGCGCCTTCCTCTCCACATTTCCCGACGCTCCGGTGTTTGCGCTCCTTCTGAGCCCCGGCGAGGCCTACATCGCGCCGACCGAAAACATCATCCATGACGGCCTGTTCAACGCCGCCCCCGCGGTCGACGCCACCTTCACGATCCGCGGGCACATTGAGCCGTGCTGAGCGAAGCGCCAGACGCACTGATCCGCGCCATCGCCATCCCAGGCGGCGACGCGGCGGCGCTGCAATCGCTTCAGACATCGTACCTCGAACACCTCGGCGCACGGGCAGCGCACCTTGGCGACGCGACGGCGCTCGCGAGCCGGGCCAAGGATCCGCTGTTTCTCGCCTGGCTGATCGCACGCGCGAGGCAAGATGCCCGCGCGCCCGAACAGCCGCCAGCGACCTCTCCGCGCGTTTTGGCAGGCAATCGCTTTGCATTGCTCGAAGCCGCTGACTGGCCACCACTCATGGACATGCTGCAAAACGACGCCGACGCAACAACGAAGCCCGCCGGCGTCGTCACGGCGTGCGTGAGCGCCGCGCTCGAGCTCTTGCGCGAAACGTGGCCCGAAGCGGCCGACGACGTCGAGACCTTCGTGTGCGCGCTCTTCGTGCCGGACGCTCCGCCGGGCTCCTTCTCCAGCGGCAGCGTCGCCAACATGCCTTATATCGTCAGGGTCTCCTGTCATCAGAATGCGTGGCCGGCGCTCTTGGCCGACAGCCTGATTCATGAAGCAGCCCACGTGAAGTTGCGCATGGCGATGCAGGTGACGCGGCTGCTGCAAGACGACAGCGACAATGCGGCGATCTACACGCACCCCTGGCGCCAGGATCGGCGACCGCTCACCGGCGTTTTGCTTGCGACGCACGCCTTTGTATCGGTCTTTGCGTTCTACAAACGCCTGGCCGCGCTTCGACCTGATGACGGCCGCGGTGCGCAAGAAGCCGAAGCTCTGCAAGCGCGCGTTGAGACGGCGTTGCGCACGCTGGAGGCTGCACAGGGGCTGGCGCCCGCCGGCGTACGTTTATCAGGTGTATTGCGCGACGAATTCGATGAAGCATCCGCGATCGGCGCCTGATGCGTCAGGTCCGCTCAGAAGCGCGCTCTGTGGCGGAAACGCGCGGTCGTCGCATCACATTCGTACTCTTGCGCCAGTTCCGATGCGCGTCCGGCCACAGCGTTGACGGACGCTATCAACCGTTCGACTTCATCAATGTCGGCAAGGTAGCTGAAATTGACGCGCACCCAGCCGGGCTTGTCCAACTCATCGCCGGCGGCGACGCGGCTCCAGAGCGCTTCTGAAGCATCGCGATCAATGTCCAGTAGGCGATGCGCGTAGGGTCCAGCACAGGCGCAGCCGCCACGCGCCTGTACGCCGAAATAGTCGCTCAGCATGCGCGTCACCAGCTGGTGGTGCACATAGCCGCCTTTCCCGTCGCGGACACGGAAGGAGAAAATCGGAACGCGCTTCACTGTCAGCGAGCCCAGCAATTCAAGACTTGGATTGCAGCTCCACTTGGCGATGGCGTTGTGAACCAGGAAGTCTTCGCGCTGAGAAATCCAAGCATCGCCAATTCGGGCTTTGATGAGGAGGGCCAACGCCGCTCGGATGTCGCCCAAAAGGTTTGGCGTTCCCGCCTCCTCGCGCGCAATCAGGTCGCGCACGTAGTGATGCGCCCATGGAGATACGAAGGACACGGTGCCGCCGCCTGGCGCGGACGGGCGCGCCCCGTTGCGCATGGCCGCGTTGCGCACGACAAGCACGCCCGAGGCGCCAGGCCCGCCTATGAATTTGTGCGGCGAGAATGCGATCGCATCGACGCCACCGCCGGCGCGCATGTCCATCGGCACATAAGGCGCGCCGCCGGCGTAGTCCCAGATCACCGTTGCGTCGTAGCGCTTCAGCAACCCAGTCACCGCCTCGACGTCGGTGACGATCCCCGTGACGTTGGAAACGGCCGAGAACGCGCCAATAACGCGCCGGGCTCCGGCCGCTTCCAGAGCATTGCTCAATGCATCAAGATCGGGGCCGCCGCTCACGGACTCTGGCATTTCGACAACCTCTGCCCCGCTTTCGCGCCAAGGCAACAGGTTGGAATGGTGCTCATAGGGTCCGATGAGCACGATCGGTGTTTCGCGCTCGGCCGCCGAATCGGGCGCTGCGCCCAGCAACGCCACCACTCTGTTGAGACCCGCAGTCGCGCCCGCGCCGCAAAAGATCACCGAGCAATCGTCGTCTGCGCCGCACAACTGCCCGATCACCGCGCGTGCTTCGGCCCGCACGCCGTTGACGAAAGCGCCGCAGTAGGAGGCTTCGGTGTGCGCATTCGCGTAAAACGGCAAAATCTCGGCTTGGATGAAATTTTCGACGCAACGGAGCGCGCGCCCCGACGCTGCATAGTCGGCGTAGAGCATACGCATCGCCCCGGTAGGGCCGGGGATTTCAGCGCCTGCGCCGACAAGATCGTCCCGCAGAAATTCAATCGGCCGGCCTTCACCGAGAGCGGCGGCAAAATCCCTGAGCAGACGACTCTCACGCGATGGTGGTGCGGCCATACAAGTTGGCGCAGAGATTCGAGGCTAGGCCCGAGAGCCAACCGCTGTCCCGTGCGCACTCCTTCCTAAGAATAAGACGTTTGACAGTCGCAAATCCGCATTTCGCCGCAAATCCTTTTTATCGCCCTGTCCCATCGCGGCTTCCAACACACCATTTGCCCGTTGTTCCGGAAAGATTGCGGGAACCATGATGAGGAATGTTGCACCCTTGCGGTATCTCCTCCCCGGCGTGAGCGCAATCGCTGCGGTCACACTCAATGCGCCACCGCTGCGCGCCAAGCCAGCGGCGCGCGCCGCACGCTCCACCGCATCAAGACCGAGATTGCCCGAGTGGCCGTAGGCGGCGGCCTGTCCGGCGATCATGGCCTTGCTGGATTCGGTGCGCGACGAAGTGGCGGTCAATAGAGCGCCGCCTTGGCATCGGTTTGCGCACACGTTCGGTCACATCTTCGCGGGCGACTACGCAGCCGGCTTCTATAGTTGCAAGGGCCGAGGTGCTGAGCGCCGAACGACTGTATTTTAACGAATCGCGCTGAAAGCTCTTGTACGGAGCACGCGTGTATAAAAAAATTCTGCTTGCTTATGACGGAACTCGCGAAGGCCGCGCTGCGCTGCGCGAAGGGGCCATGCTTGCGCGCGCATTCCGCGCTGAAATCATCTTGCTCGCCATCGTCAACGCCTATCCCACCGCGGACGCGATGGGGGGCCTCGTCATGATGCCCGGCGATCACGACGCAATTCTGAACGAGGGGTTAGAGCGCGCGCGCCATCTGGGCCTCCAGGTCTCTGGTCAGGTTGTGCAAGGCGAACCTGTCGAGGCAATCAAAACCTGGGCGGCGCGCTCGGGGGCCGACCTTGTCGTCGTCGGCCATCGCAAACGGTCGCTTCTCGAACGATGGTGGTCGGGGCCTGGGCACACGATATTGAGCGATCATCTGAACTGCAGCCTGCTCATTTCGTTAAATGAAATAAGCGATGAAGCCTTTGCCGCCGCGGCGGGAGAATGAACACGACTGCCTGGCGGCCCGTAGCGTGTAGCACCGCGGGCCCCGTGCACTTGTAGTTAAGGTGCTGCCGCATATAGTAATTTATACTACAACCTCGCAATCCGGGGTGGAGCGACGATGGACGGCGGAACAGCCCAAACGCCGACGGATCAAACGCCCGCGGAGAAGTTCAAAACGACCTGGACGATGCGCGTGCAGCGCCTCATCCGCCGGCCAATCTTTCTGTACGCGATCGGCCCGGCAGTCCTCATCATCGCGGGGCTCACCTACTTTGTGCTGAACGCGGGCTTTGTCTCAACCGATGACGCCACAGTGTCAGCGGCGCGCGTCGCCGTAAGCCCCGAAATCCGCGGACGCATTGTCGAGGTCAATGTGCATGACAACCAGGTCGTACACGCTGGCGATGTTCTGGTGCGGCTCGATCAGGCCGACTACCAGATCGCGCTTGCCAACGCGGAAGCGCAATTGTCGTCGGCGCGCTTGCAGGTTCAGGCCGCGCGCGCCCAGTACAGCTTCGCCGCCAGCGAATACGCGCGTCAGCGCCGGCTGTTCGCAGCTGGCGTCGCTTCGCGCCACGACGTTGAAGAAGCCGCCAATGCGGCCAATGTCGCCGCGCACCAGGCCGGCGTCGGCAGTGACGGCCGCTTAGGCAGCATCGACGATCATCCGAGCGTGCGCGCGGCGCAGGCAGCGCTCGACCAAGCACAGACCAATGTCAACGATACGGCGCTGCGCGCGCCGCGCGACGGCGTCGTCACCCGCGTGGATCAAATCCAGATCGGCGCCTACACCCAGCCGGGACAAGCGCTGTTTTGGCTGATCTCCGGTCAGCCCTGGATTGATGCCGCGTTCAAAGAGGATCAACTCGAAAGTTTGCGTCCGGGCCAGCCGGCGCAAATCCACATCGACGCCTATCCCCACACGACCTTCAGAGGTCATGTTGCCAGCCTGAGCCCGGGGACAGGCGCCAGCTTTTCGGTGCTGCCGACGCAAAACGCCAGCGGCAATTGGGTGAAGGTGGTGCAGCGGCTCAATGTACGCATCGCGCTCGATAATCCGCCCGCCGATCAACCATTGGCGATCGGCCTGAGCGCCACCGTGCGTATCGATGCGCGCGGCAAGCCGCCGTCGCAATTACGGGGCCTCGCGCCGTGATGCGTGCGCCAGCCGCAGCGATGATAGGCTGTTCGGTGCTGGCGCTTTGCGCGTGCGCGGCGGGCCCCAATTTTGAGCGCCCCGCTGCGCCTGCGCTGCTCGACTATCATGGACCTGGAGACCGGCCCGCGCCAGCGAACGTGCAACTCGCGCCGAGCGCGGCCACACCACAGCAATGGTGGACGAGTTTCGGCTCGGATGAGCTGAACGCGCTGGTCGCCGAGGCGCTCACGCGGAATCAGACGCTCGCGGAAGCCGAAGCGAATCTTGATCAGGCGCGCGCCGCGGCGGCGGCGACGGCGGGTGGCACGCTGCCGCAAGCGAACGCGCAAGCGTCAGCCGTGCGCGAACGCATCAACACGCAGGCCTTTGGCTTCACCGGATTTCCAAGCCCGACGATCTCCCTTTACTCGCTGGGCGGCAGCGTGGCCTTCGATTTCGACCTCGCAGGCGGACGCCGCCGCGCGATAGAGCGAGATGAAGCCAAAGCCGCCGCGCAGCAGGCGCGCGTTGACGCCGCGTATCTCACCATCAGCGGCAATGTTGTGCAGCAGGCAATCCTGATCGCCGGCCTGCAGGAAAAGGTCGCAGCGCAGACCGACGTCCTCGCCAGTGATCAGCGCGTCCTGGACATGGTGCACCGCGCGATCCGCGCCGGCGGACAGCCGCCTGCCGCCGCCAATACGATCGAGGCGCAGCTTGCGGAGGACCAGGCTTTGCTGCCGAGCCTGCGCCAACAGCTTGCTGAAGCGCAGCACCGGCTCGCGCTCTATCTGGGCCGCGCCCCTTCGGCGGCGCCTGAAACCCAGGTGACGCTCGCGGCGCTACAGACGCCCGCGCACATTCCCGTCTCGCTTCCATCCGAACTCGTACGTCGCCGCCCCGACATTCTGGCGGCGGAGGCTGATCTACACGCGGCAACAGCGCAGATCGGCGTCGACACAGCCGCGCTTTATCCGAGCCTGGCGCTCAACGCCTCGCTAACCCAGGGCGCGATCGATCCCAACGAAATCTTCTCAAGCGCCAGCACCGGGTGGTCGGTCGGGCCAAGCCTGACGGCGCCCCTCTTTCACGGCGGCAGCCTACGCGCGCAGGTGCATGCGGCCAACGCGGCGCAGCGGGCTTCGCTGGCGCGATATCAGGAGACCGTCCTTGAGGCCTTCCTGCAGGTCTCCGATGTGATGCAGGCGCTCGCCAACAATCAGGATCTGGTCGCCATCCAACAACGCGCCGTTGACACCGCAAACGCCAACGTCCGCAACACCCGCTTCGCCTACGAAAACGGCGCCGGCCCCCTGCTTTCATTGGTCGACGCGCAGCGCCAAGCTATGCGCGCACGGTTGGCGCAAGTGGATGCGCGCATTGCCTACTACCAAAGCATGGCTGCGCTCTATGTTGCGACCTCCGCGGACTGGCGCGCGCACGCGCCGTGACCGCCATTGCCGCGACGGGCGCACCGGCCACGCCGTTGAACCGCACGATGATCCTCGCGTCGGTGATGCTGGCGACAATCCTGGTTTCGCTCGACCAGACCATTGCCAACGTCGCCCTGCCGCACATGGCGGGATCGGTGTCGGCGTCGCAGGATCAGATCGCCTGGGTGTTGACGTCGTACATCGTTGCGGGCGCAATCTGCACGCCAATCACCGGCTGGCTCGCGGACAGGCTGGGCCGCAAGCGCTTGCTCATCACCGCCGTGGTCGGCTTCATCGGCGCGTCCGCGCTCTGCGGCGCGGCGCAGAACCTTCCGGAGATCGTGCTGTTCCGCGCCATTCAGGGCGTGTTCGGTGCGCCGCTCATTCCCATGTCGCAGGCGCTGGTGCTCGACATTTACACCGCCAAGGAGCGCGCCTTAGCGATGTCGTTCTGGGCTGTCGGCGTGATGGTGGCGCCGATCGTCGGGCCGGTGCTCGGCGGCTGGCTGACCGATGCGCTCTCGTGGCGTTGGGTGTTCTACATCAACATTCCCGTCGGCGCGCTCTGTGTGCTCGGCATTCTCACATTTGTCCCCGACACTGTGCGCGACCTCAATCGGAGACTCGATCTGGTCGGATTTGCCCTGCTCAGCGTGGCCATCGCTTCGCTGCAGCTCGTGTTCGATCGCGGGCAAAGCCAGGACTGGTTCTCCTCCCCGGAGATCGTCGCCGAAGCAGCGATCGCGTTCGTTGCGTTCTGGTTCGCGCTCGTGCACTCCTTCACCAGCAAGAAGCCGTTCCTGCCGCTATCGATCTTCACCAACCGCAACTTCGCCACCGCCGCGGTTCTGGGCGTCATGGTCGGCGTCACCGTGCTGTCGGTGACCGCCCTCATCCCGACAATGCTGCAAACGCTGTACGGCTACCCTGTATTCGAAGCTGGGCTGCTTTCGGCGCCGCGCGGCTTCGGCAGCATCGCATCTATGCTCCTGGTTGGCCGCCTCATCGGCGTGATCGATACGCGCGTGTTGCTGATGTTCGGCATGAGCGTATTCGCGCTCGCCTTCTATCAGCTCAGCACCTTCGGCCTCGACACCTCCTCCAACACTATAGTCGTCAATGGCCTGATCCAGGGCTTCGGCATGGGCTTTGTGTTCATGCCGCTGAACACGATGGCGTTCGCGACCATTCCGCCGACAAAGCGCGGCGATGCGACCAGTTTCTATACGTTGATGCGCAATCTTGGCGGCAGCGCCGGCATCTCAATTATGTTCGCGATGCTGGTCAACTTCTCGGCGAAGTCACGCACAGACTTGGTGACGCCATACAGTCTCGACAACAATACGGTCGCAGCCCAGCTCCCCGCGCCGCTCAGCATGAGCGATCCCACTGGCGTCAACGTGCTTTCAAGCCAGGTCGACCTGCAAAGCACAATGATGGGCTACACGCAGGTGTTTCACTTGATGTTTCTGGTGACGCTCTTCCTCATTCCCGCCGTGCTCATCATGCGCACCCCGAAGGAAGGCATCGAACACAGCGATGAACACGTCGCCATGGAATAGGGTCTCGATCGACCCAACCTCGATCCGCCGTCCGTCAGTGACCCGCGACAACCGGCGTCTCCGCATCCATTAAGCGCGGCCGTGCGCGCGCGGCAGCGATCGCGAACAACGCCACGCCCACATATCCCGCCATCGGCACCACAAAAGCTGGCGCCAAAGCGCCGCTAAGGTCGGCGACCTTGCCCGCCATCACCGGCAACGCCGCGCCGCCGACGATCGCCATACACAACAGCCCCGATGTCGCCGACGCTGGAGCTGACGACCGCTCCAGCGTCAGCGTGAAAATGACGGGAAACATGATCGAATTGAAAAAACCAATGGAGAGCGCCACGTACGCGCCCGCATTGCCCGCGAGCTGCATGACCGCAAAGCAGAACACGGCGGCGCACAACGCGGCGATCGACAGCAAGACACCGGCTGACGCGCGCCGCAGTACGGCGCTCCCCAGAAAGCGCCCGATCATGGCTCCGCCCCAATAGAAGCTCACCATCTCGCCCGCGCCCTGCATGCTGATGCCGGCAATATTGTCATGCAGAAAATTGGTCAGCATCGAGCCGATCGACACTTCCGATCCGACATAGAGAAAAATCGCCAGCGCACCGAACAGCGCCCAGCCAGATTTGAACGCGGCCCAGGGTGCGCCGGCGATGGCGGTGCGATCGGGCGCCGCCGCGTCGATGCGTTTGCGCGCGGTCCAAATCAGCAAAGCCACAGCAAGAAAGAACGCGCCGACCACGAGAAAGGCCACGTCGATCGCGCGCAGCGATTGTGCGCGGCTCACCTCAGCGGCGGCGCCTGCGGCGAAGACGCCGCCGGTCAGCATGACGCCCGCGCCGAGACGCGGGCCGAGCACCGTGCCCAGAGAATTGAATGCCTGCGACAACGTCAGCCGAAAATGCGAATGCTCCGGCCTTCCGAGCGCCGCGGAAAGCGGATTGGCCGCCACTTGCAACAGAGTCACGCCGGAGGCGATGACGAAGAGCGCCGCCAGCACCCCGGGATACAGTTCGAGCGAAGTCGCCACCGGGATCATCAAGCAGCCAAACAGCATGGCGCCCAGAGCGGTCAGGATAGAGGCGCTGTAGCCGAGCCGCGAAAGCACGGCGGCGGCCGGAAGCGAGGCCACGGCGTAAGCGATGAACCACGCAAATTGCGTGAGCATCGCCTCGGTGTAATTCAAGTGAAACACAGCGCGCACCGAGGCGACCAACGGGTCGATCACCGAGGTCACAAATCCCCAGGCGAAGAACAACGTGGTCACGTAGGCAAACGCCGCGCCCGAGCCCGACTTTCCGCTCATGCCGCCCCCTTCGATTCCGCTGCGATGTTCAGTGACTCATCGAAAACGGCCGCGCCTCGCGCGACGTGCCCCATGTCATGTTCGGCGTCGCCCCCATGACGAACCTGAGCGCCCCACCCGCTCTGATCTCCGAATCGAGAAGATAGCTGTGCGTCAGCGGCGCGCCATTCAACGTAATGGATTCAACGTAGCGGTTTTGATCCGACAAGCCTTCTGCGTCGATAGTAAAGCGTTTGCCGTTCGCCAGATTGAGCGTCGCATGCGACACGAACGGCCGGCCGATCACGTATTGGTTGGATCCCGGCGCCACCGGATAGAACCCCAACGACGTGAACACCAGCCACGCCGACATTTGTCCAAGATCATCGTTGCCAGACAGACCATCGGGCGTGGGCTTGTACTGGCTTTCCACGATCTGGCGCAGCCGTTCCTGTGTGCGCCACGGCGCGCCGGCATAGACGTAGAGATAAGCGACGTGATGGCTGGGCTCGTTGCCATGGATGTATTGTCCGATCAGCCCGGCGATATCCTCGGCGTGGGAGTAGTCTAGACGCGAGGTGTCGAAATCGAACATCGCGTCGAGCTTGGCAATGGCGCGCGCATCGCCGCCCAGCAGTCGGAACAGCCCAGCCTGATCCTGCGGCACAAACCAGCTGTACTGCCAGGCGTTGCCCTCCGTGTAGTCGGAACCATAGTTGATCGCAGTTGGATCGAACGGCGTGCGGAAGGCGCCGTTGGCAAGACGCGCGCGCAACCAGCCGCTTTGTGCGTCAAAACTGTTGCGCCAGTTCTGCGCCCGCCGTTCGAAGCGCGTCGCAATATCATTGTGGCCCAGGGCGCGCGCCATCTGCGCGATGGTCCAATCGTCGTAGGCGTACTCCACCGTTTTTGACGCGGCCTCCGGCTCGTGATCAATCGGCACGTAACCCATGCGCATGTAGTCGCCGAGGTCGCCGTAGGGCGCATAATCGGCGCTAGCGACCATGGCGTTGAGCGCCGCTTCCGCATCGAAGCCGCGCAAGCCCTTCATGTAGGCATCGGCGATCACCGCGACTGAGTGATAACCGATCATCGTCCACGTCTCGCGGCCGGCGAACTGCCAGATCGGCAGGATGCCGTATGGACTCTCCTGCTGACTGGCGACGAGCGAACGCACGACGTCGCTCGTAGTTTGCTCTGGCTGAATCAAAGTGAGCAGCGGATGCTCGGCGCGGAACGTGTCCCAGAGTGAAAACGTCGAGCGGAAGGTGAAGCCGTCCGCCTGATGCACCTGATCGTCGGTCCCGCGATAGCGGCCGTCTGCGTCGCTCCAAACGCTCGGCGCAAGCAACGCATGATAAAGCGCAGTGTAGAGGCTCGTTCGCATCGGCGGAGGCGCATCGATATCGACCGCGGCAAGCGCTTGCGCCCAGGCGGCTTGCGTATGCGCGCGCACCACATCGAAATCGCCGGGCTCGCTTTGGAGATTTGCAATAGCTCCAGCCTCGTCGACGCCGGAGATGCCCACCCTCACCTCAAGCGGATGGTCAAGCCGGCCAAAGTCCAGGCGCGCCACGAGCGCGCGGCCCAAACGCTCGGCGACAGCGTCAGTACCGCGGCCCGGCGCTTGGAAGCCGCGGTAGGGAATGTCGCCTTCCGTGTTGAGGAAGGCGTGATCGGTGGGCGGCGCGGAGAAGCGCATAGCGAAATAGAGCTTGCGGCCAGGAGCCCAGCCCCGCGTCTCGCGAAAGCCGGTGAGCGTGCCGTCGGCGCGGAGATGCAAACCCGACCACAGCACCTTGCCGGGATAATTATAGAGCGAGGTGCGCAAGTCGATCACAAGGTGTGCGGCGCGATCGCGAGGAAATGTGTAGCGATGCACGCCGATGCGCGTGCCGGCCGTCAATTCCGCGCGCACGCCGGGGCCATCGAGCGTGACCGCGTAGTACCCGGGCTGCGCAACCTCCCTGGCATGATTGAAGCGTGAGCGATAACCAGGCGCCGCCGCCGTTCCCGGTTCAATCGGCACCGTGTCGCCCGAAACCGGCATCACCAGAATGTCACCCAGATCGGAGTGCCCCGCGCCAGAGAAATGCGTGTGGCTGAAGCCCTGTATCGTCGGATCTTCGTAGCGATAGCCCGCCGCATGACTGTAACAGTCTCGGATCACGCACGTCGTGTCGGTATCCGGCGAAAGCTGCACCATCCCAAATGGCGCCACCGCGCCCGGAAATGTATGCCCCTCGCCGCCCGTGCCGATAAACGGGTTCACGTCCGCCAGGTGCGTGTTTGCCGTTTGCGCCTCCGCCGCGAGAGACATCGAAAACGCCGCAATGGCGAGAAGCAGAGTTCGCATAGGCTGATGGCGTATCGTACATCAGCGACGGTGAAAAGCGCTTAGCGAGTTCAGCGCGATGATTGCCCTAGTTGCAATGCGGCATCACTTATCTGCGCCGTTCGCGACCCCATGATCCTGCGCCGCCAGCAACGTCAGTTCGAAGGCGGCGCCCTCGACGGAGTCCACCAGACGGATGTCGCCGCCGTGCGCGCGTAGAAGCGCGCGGACGATGCCGAGCCCCATGCCGGTGCCGCCTTCGGTGCGACGCGTCGTGAAGAACGGATCGAAGATGCGTTCGCGATTGCCCGGCGACACGCCCGCGCCATTGTCGGCAACCCGCACCACCAGCGCGCCGCCCGCGACGTGGGCGGAAATCTCCGCCCGCGTCGCGCCGTGACGCATGGCGTTGTCGAGTAGATGGCCGAACACGATTTGCGCATTCTCCGACGAAAGCGGCGCAAGCGCGGCGTCTCCGGACGCCGTGAGACTCAAGCGCGGGAAGCGTTCACGCAAGTGCGCAACGATCTCGGCGAAACTCACCGACCCCCCAAGCTGGGGATTGTCGGCGCGCGCCATTTCCCGCAACCGATCCAGCAACGACTCAATGCGCGTCACATCGGAGAGCACATTCGAAAGGAAACGCTCCCGCTCCTCCGGCGTCATCGCGGTGTCGGCATCGCGCATAAGCTCCGCAGCGCCTTTGATCGCCGTGAGCGGCGTCTTCAGTTCGTGCGAGACGTGGCTGGCGAAACTTGAAAGATAATTCGAGCGGTCCGACAGCCGCCGCGCCATAGTCATAAAACTCTGGGTCAGGCTCGCCAATTCACGTGTGCCGTGGCGGCTGAGTGGGCTGATGGCGTCTGTCTGGCCCGAGGTGATGGCTTCGGCGCGCTGCGCCAGTTCGCGCATCGGCCGCGCGATTGCACGTACAAACACCGCCCCGATCACCAGCGCCGCCAGCAGCGCCATGATCGCCGCTGCGACCACCTTGTCGCGCTCGCGATAGAGATTGCGCAGGATATTGTCCGGTGTACGCGACACGTACACCACGCCGCGAACGCGATCGCCGACAAAAACCGGCATCGCCACGAACACGCGGATCTTAGCGCCGCGACTGATCGAATAGAGCGGCGGCGCGGGCGTGTCGGTGTCGCGGCGGCGCATGACGGCGTCGAAGCGCCCCGCCATTGCTTCGCGCACCTCTTCGACATGGGCGAATGAGAGGCCGAGGTCTTCGCGTCCGCCGATGACCCGGCCTTGCGCATCAAGCAGCCGATATCCGGCCAATGTCGTACGCTGCGTCTGCGCAATGACGGGGGCAAGTTGCGCGCCGACCTGCAGCGCCTTCTGATCAGGCGGCATTGTGGACGGCGCCGCCACCGGGCGCGCCGGCAAGATCGGCGAAGATGCAAGATCCAGCTCGGCGGGGATCGGCGCGAACCGTGGATCCGCCTCGATCGCGGGATCGTGCGCCGGCCGTGGCGGGCCTTCAGGAAACGCAGCGGGGTCGGCCGCGGCGATGGCGCGCTCATACACCGCGCTCATCAAAGCCGCCTGCGCGATCAGTTCGCTTTCGGTCTGCCGAACGAGTTGATTTTCATAGAGGCGAAAGAAGATGAGCCCGATCAGCGGCAGCACCAGCACGCTCAAGATCACCGCCGTGGTGATCATGCCGATGCTGGGGCGCCACTTGTCTGGGAACACGCGTTAGCTTGTAGCCGCTACGTCGCCCAAGCGGAAGCCGACGCCGTGCACCGTGTCGATGATCGAAGCGCATCCCGCCGCGGCGAACTTTCCGCGAATGTTGCGGATGTGGCTATCGATCGTGCGATCCGAGACATGCACGTTGCCCGGATAAGCGGTGTCCATGATGCGGTCGCGGCTAAAGACGACGCCGGGCCGCGACGCCAGCATGCGCAAGATTGAAAACTCCAGCGCGGTGAGTTGAACCGCTACGCCGCCATAGCTTACTTCGAAGCGCTCAGGATCAAGCCGCAAATCACCGCGCGCAATCACGCCGTCGGCGCTGCTCTTGGGTTCTGGCGCGCCCTTGGCGCGCTTCAGGATCGTGTTGACCCGCACCACAAGTTCGCGCGGGCTGAACGGTTTGGTGACGTAGTCGTCGCCGCCGAGTTCGAGCCCCAGCACGCGATCGATCTCATCGCTGCGCGCTGAGAGAAACAGGATCGGCACCTCGCTCTTGCGTCGCAGCTGACGGCACACCTCAAGCCCGTCCATTTCCGGCATGCCGATATCGAGCACGATGAGATCGGCCGGCGTGCGCTCGAATTGCGCCATCGCATCGGCGCCATCCTGCGCGGCGGCGACCTTCATCCCCGCCTTCTCAAGCGCAAAGCAAATGACGTCGCGAATGTGCGGATCGTCATCGACGACGAGAATGCGGTGACTCATTGCCCTACTCGGCCCGACTATAGAGGCGTTAGGGGCGCTCGCCAGAGTGTTCACTCAGAACAGATCATCGAAACGGCGTGGCCCAGCGCGCTCGGCGCGTTGTATTTCGTTACGCTGTAATGCGCGATCCGCGCTGGTTGGCTCGCGCCGACGCTCGGGGGCCAATGTCGCTCCACCCTCCCGGTCGGGAACAGCGGCTTGACGGTCGGCAATCACATCGTTGGACATGGCCGCACCATGGCGCGGCGGCGTGCAAACATCCTTTCCCGCACCCGCAAAGGCTCAGGTTAAATTGTGCAGATATCGTGCAGAGCGGTTCCCCCTACCGGTTCAGCGGGGCCCAACATAGCCAAACAGATACGCCGCCACTTTGCGCATCTGGATTTCCTCCGAACCTTCGGTGATGCGGTAGCGGCGGTGGTGGCGGTAAATGTGCTCGAACGGTTTGTGACGAGAATAACCTATGCCGCCATGCACTTGCATGGCCCGGTCGGCCGCTTCGCAGCACAGCCGGTTCGCCCAATAATTGCACATTGAAACCTTGTCTGAGAGTTCCGTTTCAACCTGCTTGTGCGGCATGCGATCCATCTGCCACGCGGTCTTGCGGATTAGCAGGCGCAGCATCTCCGCCTGCGTGGCGAGTTCAACCAGCGGAAATTGTATCGCCTGGTTTTCCGAAAGCGGCCTCCCGAACGGCTTGCGATCACGCGCATACTTCACGCTTTCGTTGATGCAGTACACAGCCGCGCCCAGCGACGACGCCGCCTGGCGAATACGGTTCTGGTGCAGGAAACTCTGACCGAGCTTGAGACCTTTGCCGATCTCACCCCAATAGGCATCTTCCGGAATCCAGACATTGGTGAACGACACGCGCGGGTGATCGGTCGGCATATTGAAGGTCCACAGATATTCCTCGACCTTCACGCCCGGCGTATCCGCGGGCACGATGAAGGTGGTGATGCCGAGGGCGTCGCCGTCCTTGCCGCTGGTGCGGGCGAACACGATCACGTGCGTGGCGACGTGCATCCCCGTCGTCCACATCTTCTCGCCATTGATCAGCCAACCCTTCTTGCCATCCTTTTCGTGCGGTACAGCGCGCGTTTCCATGAAGGTGGCGTCGGAGCCGTGATTGGGCTCGGTCAAACCGAAAGCAGTAATCATCTGTTGCTTTAAGAGCTTGTCACCATCGCGCGCATATTGATCCGGCGTGGCGAAAGTCTTGAACATCACCACGAACGGGTTGTTGGAAACGATCGAGTGTTCGTTCTGCAGATCGTTGTGCAGGCCCAAGCCCTTCGAGGCCAAATGCTCTCGGATCACCGCCAGCCACAGCTGCGAACCCTCTTTGCCACCGAGGTCCTTGGGCCAGGAAAACCGTAGGTGCCCGGCTTTGTCGGCGCGCTTGCGCGCTTCCGCCAGCAGCGCTTCCCATTCCTGCTTCGGCAGCCCGCCGCGCTCCCAATCGGTTCGCTCATACTCGCGGCGATGATCGAAATACTTGATATTGTCGTTCTCGCGCTCAAGCGGCTTGATCTCCGCCTCGATGAACGCGTCGAGTTCAGCAAGGTAAGCGATGAGGTCCGGCGGCAGATCGAAATCCATGATCAGCTCTCCTGCGCGATTGCGCGTTTATAGGCCGAGTAATTGGGTTGATCGACGGCGAGCTTCTCCACCGCCGTCTTGTAAAGATGATCGAACAAACCAGGCGTCTTGAGATCGACGGCCCCATCGCGGATGCGCGCGCAGAGCGACGCATTGAGGCTAGCAAGATCGCCACCTTCACCAAGCAGTTCGCGCAAGCGCAGCACTTCCGCCGCGTCGCTCTCGGGCGTTAGCGCCAAGGTACGCCGCACCAGAGAAAGTGCCGACATCGTCACCCGCATCTCGAATTGCCCGCGCGTGTCGAGCTTCGGCAACACATTTTCCCGCAAATGGCCGATGGCGGCGTCAAGCACGGCAAGGGGCGACGGATCATCCTGCATCACATCAGCTCACGAAAAATATCCATCAGATCGAGTTCGGTCTCGGAGGCGCGTCGCGCGATCATGTAACGCTCGATCCCGGCGTTCGGATTGTCGCGTAGCGAGATCGTCGACAGCGTACACATCACACCCCAGCGCAACGTGCCCAGCACTTCCCAGAACCGCGCCACATCGCGATTCACCGGCGTCCCGCTGACAGCCTCATAGCCCGCGTACAAATCCTCGCGCACGCCAAAGCCGCCCACCGGTTTATCGATCACGCCGAAGCGCCAGGAATTCACGCATATCCAACCGAGATCCTCCAGCGGATCACCCAAATGCGCCAATTCCCAATCCAGCACGGCGCGCACGCCGTCTGGTCCGATCAGGAGATTGCCGTTGCGAAAGTCGCCATGGACCACCTTCGGTGTCGACGGCTTCGGCAGATTTGCGCGCAACCACTTGAACCCCAGCTCCATCACCGGTCTTGGCCGCGCCTCCAAACGATGCGTGCGCTCAAGCGCATCGATCACATCAGACGCTTGCAGCGTCGGCAAACCAACCACCGCTGGCGTGGCATGAATGCGCGCGAGGATTTCGCCGCATTGGCGCGCTAGCTTCGGTCGCGCCGCCGCAAATTTCTCTTCGCGTACGATGCGCTGACCGAGCGCCTCGCCTTCGACGAACGCCATGAAGAAGCCCGCGCCGAGGCCGTCGGCGGGTTGCAGCACATAGCGCACATCCGCCACCGGCACGCCGCGTGCGCCGGCGCTCTTGATCAGTTCCGCTTCCAGTTCGATCGAGGTTGAAAGTTCACTGCGCACACGCCCTGCCGGCGCGCGTCGCAACACGACCTTCTCCGCGCCGGATGGCGTTTCGACAACGACCGCCCACAATTCCTGGCTGGCGCCGCCGGAAAGCGGCTTTACCTCAGCCACACTCTCGCCGCCTGGCGCCAACTTCTGCGCCAATTTGGTCAACGCGGCGAGATCAGGCGCTGGCGTCATGGTCCGCGGCGAGGTTCCTCAGTTCAAAAAGCCTTCGAGACGGCCGCGGATGAGCTTATCGGCGTCGTTCATAATGCGATCGATAAGCTCTTTGCACGTTGGAATGTCGTGAATCAAACCCGCGACCATGCCGCACGACCATGCGCCTGCGTCCATGTCGCCCTCCTGCATGATGCGGGGATAGACGCCGCCGACTTCGGCAATGATGTCTTCGAACTTGATGCTAGCGCCGAGTTCCTTCTCTTTGACAAGCAAGCGCT
>DASZWS010000302.1:0-6113 GCA_035546515.1 Vitreimonas sp.
TCTGTGGCGAAGCCGGAACGGAAATGATATCTGTACATTGGTCTGAGGTTGCAAAAGGAACCGACCCTGTCGCCTGAACTGAAACGCGCACCGGCCGCAAGTCCCGCCGGTAGCTCTCGCCCCGAACGTGGCGGGATAGACGTGGACGCCGCCACCCGCGTGGTTCTCGCCTCGCTTGAGGACGACAAGGCCGAAGACATTCTCGCCATCGATATTCGCGGCAAGTCCTCGTTTGCGGACATGCTGGTCATCGCCTCCGGCCGCTCGGCGCGTCACGTCGGCGCGCTCGCCGATCACGTGCTGCGCAAGCTCAAGGACGCTGGTGTGAAGGACGTGCGCGTCGAAGGGCTGCCGCAGGCCGATTGGGTTCTGGTGGACGCCGGCGACGTCGTGGTTCACCTGTTCCGCCCGGAAGTGCGCGCCTTCTACAATATCGAAAAAATCTGGACCGCCGGCGCCGGGCCGACCGCTCCGCTGCCGAGCTAACGTGCGCATCATCATCGCTGCAGTGGGACGCCTGCGCGACGCGCCGGAGGCGGCGCTGGCCGCTGACTATATCTCGCGTGCTGCCACGGCCGGGCGCCAGCTCGGTTTCCGCTCCGTTGACCTGATCGAGGTGGAAGCCAAACCCAGCGGTGACTCCCGCGCCGAGGCGCAGGCCCTCTTCAAAGCCACGCCCGACGACGCCCGCAAAATCCTGTTGGACGAGCGCGGCGCCGAATGGGCGTCCCGCCAGCTGGCCGAAAAGCTGGCGCGGTGGCGCGACGACGGCGTGCCTTGTACAACATTCTGGATCGGCGGCGCCGACGGCGTTTCGCAAAGCGTTAAGGATAACGCTGATGAAAAGCTGGCTTTTGGCCGCCAAACTTGGCCCCATCGCCTGGTTCGGGTGATGATTTCCGAGCAGATTTACCGAGCTGTGACGATATTGTGCGGTACTCCCTATCACCGGGACTGAAGCTCCCGGAGGGTATGGTGAGATATGGCTCAAGGCGCAGCACGCGCCTGCGCCCTCGTCGCATGCGCGATCGGGGCGCTTGCGACCGTTGGAGCGGCTTCCGCTCAGACGCATCATCGCACCGTCGCGCAAGTCGAGCGCGACCGCCGCGCAGCCAATCTGCGGGCGACGCAATTGCGCGCCCAGGAAAACCGCACCCGCACCGAAATCGCCGCGCTCGATCAACGCCTAGTCGACGCGGGCCGCCGCCGCGCCGAAGCTGAAGCCGCCGCCGCCGCCGCACAGGACCGGCTCGCCGCGTTGCGCCTGCAGATGGAAGACGAGACCGCCAGCCGCGCCCACAGCCACGACGCCTTCGAATCGGCGCTGATCGCCGCAGCGTTCTCGCAGCGTCGCATCGAGCCCAGCGCCGTGCGCGCCGGCATTTTCGCCCGCGCCGCCGCACCGCAATTTCAGCTCAACGAGCGCAACGCCACCAAATCTCTGGCGCAAGACCGTCTCGTCGAAACCGCCATTCTTGACGAGCAAACCGTGCTCGCCGACGCCCAGTCCGCCATCGACGCCGAACGCGCGCAGATCGTCACTGTGACGGCCCAGCGCCGCAGCGCCGCAGCCACCCTCGCCAACAACGCCGCCGCCGCCGAAGCCCGCGCCCGCCAATACGCGAGCGAAGCACAAACGCTCCGCCAGCTGGCCGCCCGCGTGCAGCGCCCGAGCCGCCGCAGCGGCGGCGGCGGCGCCGCGCCCGCAATTATCCCCGCCGGCTGGCAGTCTCCTGCAGCCGGCCGAATTGTTCACGCCTTTGGAACCCGCGAAGGCGAAGGTCCAGCGGCTCAGGGCGCGACCGTACGCACGCGCAGCGGCGCGCAGGTCCAGGCGCCGGCAACCGGCGAAGTCGCCTACGCTGGACTGTTTCGTAGCTACGGCAAAGTCTTGATCCTGAACGTCGAGGGTGGTTACGTCGTGGTCCTCACCGGGCTGGAAACCATCAACGCCAGAGTCGGCGACACTGTGCGCGCAGGCCAACCGGTCGGCGAAATGCCCAGTTCGGACACGTCGGCGCCGGAATTGTATGTAGAAGTTCGGAGAGAAGGCCGCCCTATCGATCCGGGACGCTGGCTCAGCGCCGCGGCGGATCGAAACGTACGGGACGGCTAAAGGCTGCTGGTTTGGCGCGCACGCCGTGCCTGGGGAGTACTAAATGCGGTTAGCGTGGATTGCGGCGCCCGTCGTCGGCTTGGCAGCCTGTGTCGGCGCGTTGGCGTGGTCGGCCCCTGACGATCGCGGCCACGGCGACGCCTACCGTCAGCTCGAACTGTTCGCCGACGTGCTGTCGCGCGTGGAGCAAGACTACGTCACCCCGATCGACGAACAGAAAGCGATCGGCGCCGCCATCAACGGCATGCTCGCCTCGCTCGATCCCCACTCCTCCTACATGGACGCGCAAGAGTATCGCGACATGCAGGTGCAAACCCGCGGCGAATACGGCGGCCTCGGCATCGAAGTCACCAGTGAAGACGGCGTCGTCCGCGTCGTCTCCCCGATCGACGACACGCCCGCCTCGCGCGCCGGCATTCAAGGCGGCGACTACCTCACCGCCATCGACGGCCAAAGCATCGTCGGTCTCTCCCTGAACGAGGCCGTGCAGCGCATGCGTGGCGACGCCGGCAGCAACATCACCGTCACCGTCGCCCGCGAAGGCCGCGATCCGTTCGACGTGACGCTCACCCGCGAAGTCATCGACGTGAAATCGGTGACGTCACGGGTTGATGGCGATATCGGCATCATCCGCATCTCCACCTTCAACGAGCGCACCAGCCCGTTGCTGGCTGACGCCATTCGCTCGATCAAAAGCCAAACCGCCGGCCATTTGCGCGGCGTCGTCGTCGACCTGCGCAACAATCCAGGCGGCCTGCTCGATCAAGCCATCGAAGTTTCGGACGCCTTCCTCGACGGCGGCGAAGTGGTTTCGACCCGCGGCCGTCATCCCGAAGACATCCAGCGCTACACCGCCCGCCGCGGCGACGACCTCGCTGGCGTGCCCGTGGCAGTGCTGATCAACGGCTCTTCTGCTTCCGCAGCCGAAATCGTCGCCGGCGCCTTGAAGGACCGCAACCGCGCGCTGATCGTCGGCACCACCAGCTTCGGCAAGGGTTCGGTGCAAACGGTCATTCCGCTTGATGGCGGCCGCAACGGCGCGCTTCGCCTCACCACGGCGCGCTACTACACGCCATCGGGCACTTCGATCCAAGGTTCCGGCATCAATCCGGACATGGAAGTCGCCGCCCGCCGCGTCGATCCCTCGCGCCTGCAGCGCATGGGCATCACCGAAGCGGATCTGCCGAACGCGCTGCAGAACGAGGAAGGCGCGCATCGCAGCGCGCTCCACGTTCCGGCTGATCAACCGCCTGCGAATTGGCCCGACGATCAAGACTATCAGCTGAAGCGCGCAGAGGAATTCCTGCGCCAAGGCACGGTCGCCGAACGCTTGCACGCCCGCGCCGGCTAACGCTGTTAAGTCTTTGGCAACACTGATTAACTGCAGCGTTGCCGCACCTCCGTACTAGTGACGGATGGGTCGAATTCAGCGATGTTCACAAGCGATGATTCGCTCGCGTTCAGCGCTGTCTTCGCGCATTGCGCGGCTCACGCAGGGCGGGAAAGCGCCGCCCACGCCACAGCCGCGCAAAGGCTTCAAGATCGGCCACAAGACGTTCGCCGCCGGCGCCTTCGCTGCGATCGTGCTCGCGGCGACGATTTCCATTCAGGTTTTCGGCGATCCGACTGCTGCGGGCCCGAAGGGCGTCATCTCGCTCGCGCCCAATTCCGCTTCGGCGTCGACGGCGCCGCACATCTCGTTTTCCGACGCGGCCACTGAAGGCTCGCAAATGACGGTGCTGGGCTTGGATCAGCTGCCGCAGGCGAGCGACAACCAACAACAGGTTGGCGACATCGGCTCCGACGGACAATTGCGCGTCTCCATCGTGCAATCGCCGGATTCGGGCACGCCGTCGGCGCCGCCCGCCTCGCCGCTCCCGCAAGCGCCGCTCGCGGGCCTGTTTGAAAACACCGCCAACGGTCCACTGCCGATCGTCGCCCGCAATGGCCGCACGCCGGCGCAGGCGTATGCGCGCCCGTTCACGCCGCAAGCCAATCATCCGCTGATCGCCGTCGTCATCGGCGGGCTTGGCTTCAACGCCGCCGCCACGCAGGAAGCCATCGACGAGCTTCCACCCGAAATCACGCTCTCGTTCGTACCCTACGCGAACGACGTGCAAGGCTGGATCAATCGCGCCCGCGCCAAGGGCCACGAGGTCATGCTCGAACTGCCGATGGAGCCGTTCGACCCCGACGCTGACGATACCGGCCCACAAACGCTGCTCGCCAGCGCGCCGGCGCAACAGAACATCGGCCGCCTGCAGCACCTGCTCGGCGTCGCCACCGGCTATTTCGGCGTCACCAATTATCAGGGCGCGCGCTTCGCCACCTCGAACCAGGCTTCGGCGCCAGTTGTACAAGAGCTGCGCCGCCGTGGCCTCGTCCTCGTCTCCTCCGGCATCGGCCAGCGCACCGCGCTCAGCGCCGAAGCCTCCCGCGCCGGGCTCGTCAACACCGCCGCCGATCGCATCATCGACGCGCGCCGCGAAGCTGACGCCATCGACGATCAATTGCTCAATCTCGAAGCGCTGGCGCTGCAAAATCAGAGCGCAATCGGCGCTGGTTTCGCGTATCCCGTCACGATCGGTCAGGTCGGGCATTGGGCGCAGGACGTGTCATCGCGTGGTTATCAACTTGCGCCAGTGTCGGCCGTTCTGGCCGCACGCGCGCGTAGATGACCTCGCCGAAAGATCCGAAACTCTATCGTCCCAACGTTGGCATCGCTTTGTTTCATCGCGACGGCCCGGTCCTGCTCGGCAAGCGTTACGGGACGGAAGGTCCATATCAGTGGCAGATGCCGCAGGGCGGCGTTGATCGCGGCGAAACGCCGGAAGAAGCCGCGTATCGCGAAATGGAAGAAGAGATCGGCGTCACCGCCCATCACGTCGATCTGCTCGAAGAAACGGCAGACTGGTTTTATTACGAATTCCCCACGGAACTGCGCGCGAAAATGAAGCAACGTGGGCGCTATTTGGGGCAGCGTCAAAAATGGTTCGCCTTCCGCTTCAAGGGGCGTGACGCCGATGTGCGCCTTGATGCACACTCCCCCGAATTCAGCGACTGGCGCTGGGCGGCGCTCGAAACGGCGCCTGATCTTGTGATACCGTTCAAGAAGCCCACCTACGAAGAAGTGGCGCGGCGGTTCAAGAAATACAGCGTGGGGGCATCGAAATGACCGGCGGCCGTAACGGCGTAGCGCACAAGCGCCGCTGATGAAGCGCAACAAGAATGCGACGCCGGTCGTGTTTGTGCACGGCGCCTTTTGCGGCGGCTGGGCGTTCGAGAGCTTTCGCGCGCCGTTTGACGCCGCGGGCTTTGAAACGCACGCGCCGAATCTGCCGCATCACGAACGCGGCGCCGATCTCGAACAGCTCGCTCAGACGGGCCTCAAAGATTACGCGCAAGCGATTGTCGAGTATGCACGCCCGCTGCGTGCGCCACCGATTTTGGTCGGCCATTCACTCGGCGGCCTCGTGGTGCAGCTCGCAGCTATGCACACGCCCGCTTCTGCGCTCGTGCTGCTCGCGCCATCCGCACCCTGGGGCGTGCCGCCGACAACTTTGGACGAACACGGCAATCAGCTCGGCCTCACCCTGCTCGGCGATTATTGGCGTCGGCCGATCCCGCCGGACTACCGCGTCGCCCGCGCCAACACGCTCGATCGGCTTCAGCGCGAAGATGCGCGCCGCGCCTTTGCGCGCTTCGTGCCGGAAAGCGGCCGCGCCATCCGCGAAGCGATGCAATGGTGGAGCGACACCTCCACCGCTTCACAAGCGCCGGTCTATCGCATCAGCGCGCCGGTGCTCGGCGTCGCCGGCGGCAAGGATCGCGTGAACCCCGCGTCCACCGTGCATCGCATCATCACCCGCTTTCCCGCAACGCAGGCCGACTACCACGAATTTCCGGACATGAGTCATTGGCTGGTCGGCGAACCGGAAGCGCCACAAGTCGCGGCGCTCGTCCTGCACTGGCTCGAACAGCGCAGCATTTCCCCGCG
>DASZWS010000303.1:0-1737 GCA_035546515.1 Vitreimonas sp.
TTCAGCCTGCGCAGGGCTTTGCGACTGCGCCCAAAGCAGCAGGATTCCAGCGAGGAATAAGGTCGCGGCAATAGCTCTGGCCGCGAACGCGAATTTAGTGCGAAGCGCCATGTGAAAGATTTGACGCTCGCCGATTGCAAAAGGGTGAATGCGAGCGTCTCATTCAGGATAATTGCAGACGGGTTAGGCGATTTCACGGCGAAGCGTTGCGATGGCGCCGCACACCGTGTGCACAGATACGTGATCGCTACGCGCTGCGGGCGTCGCGCGCTTCATCGTCGTGCGCCAAGCGCTGTTCAATCAGCGCCACCGACTCGCACACGCTCTCAAGCGCGGTGATGCTGCGCTGCTCGAGCCCGAGGATGCGGTCATCGATGCGGCGGCGCAGTTCGATGAACTCGGCCCCGAAATCACGCAGCTCCAGCTCGTCCAGGCGTGCCTCGATGTGGGCGAAGGGTGCGTCCGGCATCGCCGGGGGCGGGGTGGATTCGAGCGCGCCAAGCCGGCGTTCGTTGGCGGCGACGAACGCGGTGATCTGGGCATGCAAATCTTCCAACGCGGTGCTGCTGCGCTGTTCGATCTCGCTGATCCGGGCGTTGATGATGGCGATGGTTTCGATGGACGCCTTGTCGGCGTGATCGGTGGCCGCGAGCTGGCCGAGGCGGAGATCGGCGAAGCCGACCTCAAGCTTGTGCAGGCGTTCTTGAACCTGCGTTTCGGTCTCGGCGCTCTGGGTGCTGACCCGCGAGAGCATGCGCGCCACGTTATGCAGGTTCTCGGACGCCTCGGTGACGGCGTTTTCTTGGGCGCCGATGCGCTGGTCAAGGGCGGCGAGTCTGTGCCCTTGCGTGGTCAGCGCGCCGCTTTGGGCCGCGATCTGCGAGCGCAGCGCCGAAATTTCAACGGGCGCCACGCTCGGCTGCGCAGCGAGCTTCGTCGCCAGCGCGTCGAGCTGCATCCGCAGCTGCGCGCCGGTATCATCGTCTTGCAGTGTCTGCGCTTTGCGTTCGAGTTCGGCGACGCGCGCCAGCATGTCCATTTCGAAGCTGCGATCGTGCGTTGCGCCTTCGACCCGCGCCAACGCGGCTTGCAACGTCGGCAGCGCCGCGGTGGCCGCCTTTAGCGCCGGGATCTCGGCGGCGATTTCGCGCAGGTCGCCCATCTCCGCGGCGGCGGTTTTGAGCGCCGGAATTTCGGCCACGGCGATTTGCAGCGGGGTGATGGCGGTGAGCGCGGTGTCGACGACGTCGAGGCGAGCCTGCAGGCTGGCGTTGAGACCGCGCAGTGCGGCGGTTTCGGTTTCGAAGCTGCTGCGCGCGTCAGCGATCGAGGCGCGCGTGGCGGTGAAGACGCCGTCCAGATCCTGCTTCAGCTCAGCATCGCCGGAGACGCGGTCGGCATTGAGTTTTTCGAGCGCCGCCAGAGTGCAGGCCTCCACCCGTTGGGTGTCGGCGGCGAGGGCGTGGCGCGCCTCTTCGAGTTTTTCCTCGTTATTGCGCAGACGGGCGGCGACGCCGTCAAAGCGTTCGTGCCAGCTGGTTTCGGCTTGTGCCAAGCTCTCACGGCTGCTGGTGGTGAGCGCGGCCATGCGGATGGCGATCGAGTTGCGCAGTTCTTCGGTTTCGTCGGTGGCGCCATTGAGCGCGGCTTCGACCTGCGCGAGGCGTGCAAGCGCGCCAAGCTGGCGCTCCTGCATGTCCTCGGTCTCGCGTTTGAGGCTGGCGCGCACGCCTTCGA
>DASZWS010000304.1:0-8481 GCA_035546515.1 Vitreimonas sp.
GGTCGCCGCGCGGTTTTGTTGGCAGCGCGATTGTCGAGAGTGTTGCGTGCGGCGCTGCACGCAGCGCAGCGTTCACCGCGTCATCAATCGAGAGCTGTGTGTTCGCCAACGGTACGCCGCCGCCGCGTCCTGGACCTTCGCCGCCTGTTTGCGGGCTCCGCCGCTCGACCGGTCCAGGTTGCATCAGCACAGTCTGCGTGAAGGTGCGGGCGCTTTGGGGGAAGGAGACATAAACGCCGGTTGCGGCCAGCAGCGCCAGCGGGATGCAAATCCAAAAGCCCACCAAATGATGCAGATTGAAGGTGAATCGTGGGCCCCGCGTCCAGCGCAACGCTTTGAGAATAGCGCCGTTGCGCGGCCACCAGAGCCACAAACCAGTGAGCGACGAAACAAACAGACCCCAGCCGATCCACCCGACAACTTTGCGGCCAGCGTCAGGGATCATCAGCGTGCCGTGCAGTTGGTGAAGAACGCCCATCAACCCGCCGCGCGGATTGGCGCGGTCGAGGACGCGCCCGGTCGCTGGATCGATCCAGATGCGTAAGCCTTGAGGTGGTCCGCTTTGCGGCTGCCGTGCGTTCGTCCGCGCCTGCGCGATCAACGGATCGCCGGGCGCGCTGGGATAGCGCAGAGAGGTGACGCTAAAGTCTTTTCCGGCTGCTTCGCGCGCCACTGAGAGATGGCCGGATGCTTGCAGCGGCGCGCCCGCGCTCACCGCGTAACGCGCGGGATTGGAGAGACGCTCAATCTCATCCTGAAACGTAAGCACCGTGCCTGAGAGGCCCAGCAGCACCACGGGGATGAACAAGCCCACGCCCAGCCACAGGTGCACGTTGAGCCAAAGCCGCCGCAGTCCCGCCAACACCCACGCCCCCAAACCCTTGAAAACTATCAGGGCTTGTCGCTAGTGCAAATGCGAACCGTTTGCAATATGCCGTGGTGTCAGCCGAAGGTGAAGGAAAACGCCTGCACGTCGGGATCGAGGAATTCGATCTCGAAGGTGCGGTCGCCGATCGCCCCTTGCTGGCGGATGAGCTGATAGAGCCGGTTCTCGCGCACGACGCCCATGCCGTTCGCGTCGGTATCGACGCCGTGCGCCGCCCCTGGTGCGTGGCCGTCAATGCTGACGCGGTAGCGCACCGGATGGCCGTTCGCTGCAGGCCCAAGAACCAAGTGCAAGTCGCGCGCATGGAAACGGAAGCGAATGGTCCCGCCCGCAGCGCCGAGCGTGGCGGAATCGCTGCCGCGCGTCCACGAGCCCGTGAGGCCCCACTGATTGGCGTCAAGCATGCCAGACGGCATCGTAAACAACGCCGCTTGATCATGCGCGGTTTGTGGCGAGACAAAATTCCGCGCCTTGGCGTAGCCGATATAGGTTTCAGGCGAGCCGATCGTGTTCACATCTGCTGCAGCCTGTTCACCGGTTGCGTTGGGATTGACGATGCTTGTCGGCACATTGGTCTGACCGGCTTCGCGCAGCAGCGCCTGGATCACGCGTTCGCCATAGGCGTACTCACCTTCGCCGAAATGCTCGTGACGGATGCGCCCTTGCGCGTCGATGAAATAGTGCGCCGGCCAGTAATGGTTGTCGAACGCCCGCCAGATGGCGCGATCGTTGTCGACCGCGACGGGGTAGGTGACGTGAAGATCGCGCACCGCGTTGCGCACATTGTTGAGGTCGCGCTCGAAAGCGAACTCAGGCGCGTGCACGCCGATCACCACCAGCCCTTGGTCCCGGTATTTCTCCGCCCAGGCGCGGACGTAAGGCAAACTGCGCAGGCAATTAATGCAGGAATAGGTCCAGAAATCGACCAACACGACTTTGCCGCGCAATTGCTCTGCGGTGAGCGGCGGCGAGTTGAGCCAGGTGGTCGCGCCATCGAGCGGCGGCATTTCACCCATCACCGGCAAGGGGCCGTCCACGGTTTGCGTGTCGGCGTGCGCGCGGCTCATGCCGCCGCCATCGAGCAGGCTTTGCTCGAAGCGCGTGGTGTTCACGAACGAGAGTTGCGAGAGAACCTTGGTGTCCAAGCCGAAGGCGATCGCCACCACGCCGATCAGCACCAGCGCGCCAAGCCCGCGCCGAACCCTTTCGCCAGCCCCGAGCGACTTTTTCATCGCCGCGAACACGCCCTTGCCGAGGAAGAGCGCTGCACCAAGCGCCGTCGCCGAACCCAACGCATAGGCGATCAGCAAGAACGTCGTGCCGGCATTGGCGCCATGCAACGCAGCGCCCGCAAAGATCAAGCCCAGGATTGGGCCCGCGCACGGCGACCACAACAAGCCCGTGGCAACGCCCAGCAGCAGCGAGCCGCCAATGTCATCTTTGCCTTGCGCATTCTCGGAAAGTTTGTTGCCAAGGCCGACGAGCGGGCGCGTCAGGACCTCGGCGATATGCGGAAAGAGCAGCGTCATGCCGAACAGCGCCAACACGACGAGCGCGATGTCGCGCCCGATCTGGTTGGCCTGCACCGCCCAGCCGCCGCCGACAGCAGCCAAGGTCGCAACCACCGCGAATGTCGCCACCATGCCAATCAGCAACGGCAAGCCGCTCTTCAGAAACGGCCGATCGGCGCGGGCGAATACGAATGGCAGCACCGGCAGGATGCAGGGGCTCAGAATCGTGAGCACGCCGCCAAGATAGGAAAGAATAATGAGTGTCATCCGCCGGTCTCTGAATCTGCAGGCCGAGCGAGAAAAGCGCGGCTTGGGTCCATTACGGCCAAGCGAGGCGCCGGTTACAGCCGCGAACGACGAATTCGGCTCAGGAAAGCTCAGCCAGCAGCGATTTCAACTCGACCATAGCGAAGGACACGGCTGAGTCAGCGACGCCGTAGGGGAGAAACAACCACGCGCCGTGCTTCATCGCACCGCACGTGTAGAGCACGTTGGGCACGTAGCCCTCGCGGTTTTCGTTCGAGGGCGACAGCAGCGGCCTAGCTGTGCGGCCGAGCACTTTGCTCGGGTTCTGTTTGTCCAGCAGCACCGCGCCAATCGAGTATTTGCGCATGGCGCCGACGCCATGGGTCAGCATCAGCCAGCCTTCATCCAGCTCGATCGGCGAGCCGCAATTGCCGATCTGCACCAGCTCCCACGCGAATTGCGGGCCCATGATTTTCTCGCCGCCGTTCCACTCAAGTTTGTCGCTTGAGCGCATGAAGAATAGGCTCTCACCATCTTGCCGGCCGATAACCGCGAAATCCCCGCCAATGCGGCGGGGGAAGAAGGCCATGCCCTTGTTGTGCGACGCGGTCCCGCGCATCGGCGAGAGGCGGAACTTGGTGAAATCATCCGTCTCTAAAAGTTCGGAGCCGATGCCAGCGCCGGAATAGGCGGTGTAAGTGCCGAAATAGGTGGCGCGGCCATCGTCCTCGACGAAGCGCACCAACCGGCAATCCTCCAGTCCGTTGCGCTGCGCGCGGGTGAACGGAAAGATCACGGTGCCCGAGATCGGCGCGGCCTGCGATCGGAAAATGTCGAACGCGCCCTCGGGTTGTGGGTTCTTGGATTCTGCCGCGATCGAGAATGCCGGCTGCGGCCAAAGCGTCATGTCGCCATCCGCAGTCAGGATGCCTTCGCGAAAGGCGATCGAGGAGATGTGGCCTTCGCCAACTGTGCGGAGCGACATCACAAAACGCTGCTCGCCTTTTCGCATGCCGCTCTGGTCGGGATGCGGCACGACGCTGGGATTCATGATGGCCGCCGCGGCGTAAGAATATTCGTGGCAGAAATAAGCGCCGATCAGCTCACGGTGCGGTTGGCTGACGTCGAGCGTCATCCGCAACTCTTTCATCACCTGCTCGTAACGCCGCAGATAGACAGCTTCCGTTTGCCAGTGCCGCGAATCGAAATCCGCATCGACAACCGCCAGATTGCGTTCGCACTCTTCGCGCGACATTTCCAACACTGCATCGACAATGCGTTTGGCGCGATGGCTTTGCGTTTCATTGATATCGCGCGGCTCAGGCGCGATGTGGAACGGGCGCACGACCACGCGCGATGGATCGGGCGTCAGCCGAACGTCGAAGTTGTGAATGTCGAGTGCCATCGCTCAGCCCGGCGAAGTTGATTCTGGATGTCAGCGAGAGATTGCACGTTCGCTCGCGGCGACAAAGCGGCAATCAGAAGGCGGGCGCGGCGCCGCGTGTCCGCTCGCGGACGCGCATGGAACAAACCGCAAGTTGGTAAGACAAAATCGACTCCGCCCCTTGGTTTTTGTTCGGCCCCTCCGGCCCGAGGCCATCGAAGCAGCCGCCATGCTCGGTGTCGGCGAGCCTCGCCTTGAGATCGTTTTCGCCAAGGAACCAGGCGAAGGCGCGGTAGGCTTCCTGGCGCCAACGCGACTCGCCGCTCATGTCGAAGGCCGCCCAGCATGCATCAATTGTCGCCGCTGCCTCGAGCGGCTGTTGATCGAACTGCGCCGGCATTTCGTAGGCGCGCCCGAAGCTCTGGTGGCCGACGGGACGAAAGCGCCCGGAAGGCGCGGTTTGCACGTCTGTGAGCCACATCATCGTGGACAGTCCCGCGTTGCGGAAGTGCGCGTCATCCAACAGCATGCCGCCGCGCATGAGCGCTTGCGGCAGACGCGCGTTATCGTAGCCGAGCACAGGCTCGAACCAAGTCCAGTCAGAACGGGCTTCGTGCTTATAGGCGTCGTGCACTTGCGTTAGCACGTGGTGCACGCCGTCGCGCGCGTAGCTTTCTCCGGCTTCGGCGAGCGCGCAGAACCCCAGCGCGTTGAAGGCATGCGTGCGTAGTGAGCCAAGCCCCCGTGCGTGCGGCGCGGCGAGGCGCGCCAGACGCAGCGCCCACTCGCGAAGGCCTGCGTCCTGCGTACGCAGCGCGGTTTCGCCGATCGCCCAGAATGTGCGCCCGAAGCTGTCCTCGGAGCCGGCGTTCTCCAGCCAGCGGCGCTCGAAGCTCATAAAATTTCGGAAGCGTTGCGTCTCGTCGTTCCATGCGTGTTCGACAAAAGCCGCATAGATCATGGCCAGCCGATCAAGCGATGCGCCGTGGACCCCGGCGGTTGTCATGCGTTGCGTCAGCATTAGCGCGCGGGCGTTGTCATCGACGCAATAGCCGTGATTGCGATCCGGGATGTTGAAGCGTGCGTGCTGGAATATGCCAGTCTGATCGGTCATGCGCTCCAGTCCGCGCAGCGAAAGCATCGGCAATGCCAAGGCGCGCCGGTCGGTGCGAGGCGTACGTGCGGCCAGCCATTCGGCGCGCGCGTCCTCGAAGACCTCGAGATAGCGTTCGCCCACGCGCGCCCACGTCGTTTCTCGGCCGCGCGCGTAGGCGCGCTTGGCTTGCGTGCGCCGCAGCACGTCGTCAGTCAGCAGCCGCGCCACCAGATCGGCGATGGCGTTGGTGTCATTGAACGGCGCTAGATCGCCAACGCCGTCGCTCAACAATTCCTCGGCATGCCAGTACGGCGTCGACACGACAGGTTTGCCGAGCGCGACCGCGTAAGCCAGCGTGCCGGACGTGATCTGCGCTTTATTGAGATAGGGCGTGACGTAAACGTCCGCCGCAGTCAGGTAATCGAGCAATTGCTCGGTGTCGACGAAGGCGTTCACGAATTGAATGTTGTTGGTCACGCCGAGTTCGCCGGCGAGTTTCACCAGGCTTTCGCGATAGGTTTCGCCTTCGCGCGCGATGAGGTGAGGGTGCGTTGCGCCCACCACCACGTACAATACGTTCGGCCGCACTTCCGCGATGCGCGGCAACGCGCGGATGACGCTTTCCAGGCCCTTGTTCGGAGAAAGCAGTCCGAAGGTCAGCACCACGTCGCGGTCTTCAAAGCCAAGACGCGCCTTCATCGGCCCGGTCGGTTGGAGTTGGCGATCCGGCGCACCGTGGGGAATCACGGCAATTTTGCGCGAAGAGGCCCCGTACACGCGCGTCAGAATTTCGCGACCCTTTTGCGACATCACCACCACGCGGGTGGAGCGCGCGAGCAGCGCGTCCATCACGCTGCGCTGCTCGTCGTTCGGGTTTTCGAGGATGGTATGCAGCGTCGTTACAACCGGCGCCTCCATGCCCGCGCCAAACGTCAGCAAATGCGCGCCAGCGGCGCCGCCAAAGATACCAAACTCGTGCTGGATCGACACCAGCTCAACGCCGTTGCGGTTCAGCGCATCGGCGGCGCTGCAATAATCCACAGTGCTGTTTTGCGCGATCTGCAGCGTAACTTGGTCAGGATAAGCATAAGCCTCCGCGCCATCGTTCATGGCGACAACGTCGCAGCGGAGCATTGGATCGGTGAGTTCCAATGCCGCAAACAAGTCTGCGCTGAAGGTTGCGATGCCGCAGCGTCGCGGTGGAAAATTGCCGACCATGGCGATGTGTCGAAGGCTGTGCTGGACCTTGCTGCTTGCCGCCGGCGCCTTCAACTCCACCAAATCAAACATAAATTTCCGCTCGCAGTTACGCTGAAGACGCAAAGCGAGCGGGGATCCGCCTTCGGTTGCGCAGCAGCAAAGCAGCGAGGGAACGACGGCGGCGCGAATTTGTTCCCTCGCGGGCCGTCAATCGTGGTGTCGAGATTGTAATCTAGCGGCGGCTTGTTCCGCCGTGGGCAAGGTGTGAACGGCGTGCGGGGCGCGGGGGATGGGCACTCAACATTACGCCACCAAAGCGGCGCCGCCGCAGCGCACGCCGTTCACTCTGACGTCGGCTTCGCCGAGCCGCAGGCCCAGCAAATCCGTCAACCCGTTGATCAAATCATCCAGCGGCGCGGCGGCGGCGCCGAGCGCGCCCGACACCGTCGAGGTGACACCCGTCGCGTTCAGCCCGAGGCCGGCGACATTTACCGTGAGGTGGGTGTTCGCCAGCAGCGTTGATACCGTTGCGCGCGCTGCATCGTTGGTGGCGACGGTCTTCACCCGCCCGTTTTCGATGTCGCTGCCGGAAAAGCGCACACTCTGCCACTGCGCGCCGCCGACATCGACGTGAGCGCTGCCGGTGACGCGGATGAGCGTAAGATTGACGAGCTGCGCCGCGGACGGAGTCAGCGCAGACTTGAAATCGTCGAGTCGGCTGGTGTTGACCTCGCCCAAGCTCAGCGACCCGATGCTCGGCGCAACGCTCAACGTCACCGCGTCGCTGGAAGGCGAGGCGCCGCAGGTGACATCTTGCAGTTTTGCTTGCGCGGCGGCGAGTTCCACGAGCACGGGCACCCGCACGCTGGCGATAGCGCCGATCACTGCGGGGCGCACGTTTGTCTCTACGTACAGGCGTGTCTGCGCGGTGCGGATGATCACCGAATCTGAATCCGTTACCGCAATCCACGGCGAATTGTTCGGCCGCTCGCCGATCGCCAGCCAGACGTCGGTCGATGCGAGGCCGGGAACGCCGGCGCCGAGATCGAGCCGAACCTGGCGGTCGCCGCCGGCGATTTCCAGAATCGCCGTCGCTAAATCCATGGCGTTGACGTGAATGGCGGTTTGACCGCTGAGCGTCGCGTGATCTTGCGCGCCGTAGGCGCCCAGATCGATCAGATTGTGGAGATTGACGGGCGCAGCGTGCGTGGCAGCGGCCGCCACACGGCCAACCGCCTCGGCGGCGCGCACATCGCTCGCGCGCAACGTATCGGCCAACGCCGCCAGCGCGTCGCTGGTCTGCACGTTGCCCGAAAGTGTTTGGTCGAAGCTGGCGCCTTGCAGGTTGAGGCGCGTATGCAGGGCGTCGACGTAGGAGAGGAGGTCCACGTCGGTGTTCAGCAGCGCATTGTAGTCCATGGCCGTGAGCGTGACTTGCGACCCCGTCAACGCGCTCAGCACCGCATTGGCGACGCCGCCTTGCAGCGACAACAGGCGTGAACCGATTTGAAAGCTGGCCATCCGCGTTTGCGCGGCTGTCGCGTGACGCACGATACGCATTTGTCCGTCCGGCACGAACAGACGCGCGAAATAAAGCGGCGCATAGCCGGTAAGATCGACACGCACCGCGCTTGCGCCGTCGCCAGGTTGGAAGCGCTGCGCCACCGGAATATCGCGACTTGGTGTGTAGGTACCTAGCGTGGTCGTGGCTTGCGCAGCATCGGAGCCGTCGTTTGCGCGAACGGTAAGCATCGCCAGCGCCTGCGCGTTGCCAGGATCCTGCATCGCCGCGAGCGCCGCGAGATCAGCGGTTCCCTGCAAACGGCGCGATTCCAGATAGACCGAGCCGACATCAACCGCGAGGCCGGCAAATCCCATGATCGCCATCGCTGAAACCGCGGTGATGATCGCGGTCACACCGTCAGGTGCGCGGAAGAACTTGAGCGCGGTTCTATGCATGTCAGTAGCCGCCCACGCGAATGGTGGCGCTGCGCGCAATCAGCGGTGAGGGCACAGGCAGAAGCGCCGCAAACGCCCAATACACATCCTCGCGCGCGTCGTAGCTGACGCCGACCGTCACCATGTCGCCGGCGCGGGTCACTGTGACGGCCTTCAGATCGCCGCGCATGAAGGTTTGCGTGGCGATGTCTTGGGCCGC
>DASZWS010000305.1:0-4419 GCA_035546515.1 Vitreimonas sp.
GCGCACTGCTCACCCCGCAGGGAAAGGTCCTCGCCGACACCCTAATCTGGTCGCACGGCGAAGCCGTTATCCTGGAGACCGACCCGAAATTTGCTGAAGCGCTCCTCAGCAAGCTCAGCATGTACCGGTTGCGCGCCAACATCACGCTTGGCGCCGCAGCCGATCTCGCCGTCGCGTTTTCGATAGATCCGTTTGAAGGCGCTCTGGCCGATCCTCGCATGCCCAACGGCGAGCTCGGCTGGCGCAAGCTCATCGCCACCGCCGACGCTGCCGCACTTCCCGACGGCGATGGGATCTTCTGGTCGCGGCGGTTCGTTTGCGGCGTCCCCGACCTCGCCGTCGACACCCAACCCGAGGAAATCTTCGCCGGCGAAGCCCTGTTAGAAGAACTCAACGGCGTCGATTTTCAAAAAGGCTGCTTTGTCGGCCAAGAGAACGTTAGCCGCATGAAGCGCCGCGCCACAACACGGCGAAAGCTTTGCAGCGTCGCGTTTAGCGCCGCCCGCTTTGAGTACGGCACGCCCATACGCGCGGGCGACGCTGAAATTGGCGCCATCCGTTCGGCCCAGAGGTGCAAGGCCATGGCACTAATTCGCCTCGACCGTGCGCTGGAGGCGCAAGAGCGCGGGCAAAAACTCATGGCAGGCGAGATCGAAATCCACCTTGATCCGCCAGATTGGTTGATCTTGCCGCCGGGGGCCGCGCAGGCCCCCGCAGGCGATGATTGACGCTCCCCAGCCCCGGGTCTAAGCGCGAACCAGGAGGCGGCCCCTGAGCCGCCTGGCTCAGGGTCTCAGAACGTTGCAAGTCGTCATATCCGCAACCGGCCTGTATCACCCGCCGGACAGGATCACCAACGCCGAACTGGTTGCTTCGTTCAACGCTTACGTCGAACGTTTCAATCGCGAACACGCTGCCGAAATCGCAGCCGGAACGGTGCAGCCGCTGCAGCCTTCAAGCGTCGAATTCATCGAGAAGGCGTCTGGCATCAAGAACCGCTACGCGATCTCCAAAGCCAGTTCGCTCGATATCAACCGCATGGTGCCCGATATTCCCGAGCGCCCAAACGACCAGCTCTCGGTGCAAGCTGAATTCGCGGTCAAATCGGCCACGCAAGCGCTGGAACGCGCCGGCCGTGATCCGGCCGATGTCGACGCCATCATTTGCTCGTCCGCGGTCAACCAACGCCCCTATCCGGCGGTTGGCATCGAAATCCAGCAAGCACTCGGCACGAGCGGCTTTGCCTACGACATGAACGTCGCCTGTTCGTCGGCGACGTTCGCCATTCAAAACGCCTACGATTTGGTGCGCGCGGGGCACGCGCGCTCAGTGCTGGTGGTGGACCCAGAAATCTCCACCGGCCACCTCAACTTCCAGGATCGCGAGACCCACTTCATTTTCGGCGACGCTTCGGTAGCGGTGCTGGTCGAAGATGCTGAGCGGGCGCCGCCTGGGTCGTGGGAAATTCTACGCACCAAGCTGGTCACCAAGTTTTCCAGCAACATTCGCAACAATTTCGGTTTCCTCAATCGCAGCGATCCGTCCGGCATCGGCAAGCCTGACAAGCTGATCACCCAGCAAGGCCGCAAGGTCTTCCGCGAAGTGGTGCCGATGGTGTCGGAGATGATCCTGCAGCAGATGGCAGAACTTGGACTGAAGCCGACAGACATGCGCCGGCTCTGGCTGCACCAGGCCAATTCCAACATGAACCGGTTGATCGCCGAGAAGGTGCTGGGTCACGAAGCCAGTGAAGACGAAAGCCCGACCGTGCTCGACGAATTCGGCAACACCGCCGGCGCGGGCTCAATCATCGCTTTCCACAAACATCGCGACGATCTGAAAGCCGGCGACAAAGGCCTCATCTGCTCCTTCGGCGCCGGCTATTCGATCGGCGCCGTGTTCGTTCAGAAACGGCCATGAGCAAAGAGCGCAGGCGCGCCCTGGTGCGGGAGTACAAAGAAAAGAAGCCGCGCCGCGGCGTCTATGCCGTGCGCTGCGCCGCCACCGGCGACGTTTGGGTGTCGGCTTCGCCCAACCTCGACGCGCAGCAGAACAGCTTGTTCTTTCAGCTTCGCAGCGGCGGCTACCCGAACCGCACGCTTCAGGAGGCGTGGAAAACACACGGCGACGGCGCCTTCACTTATGAAGAGCTGGCTGAGCTCAGCAATGAAGCGCGCAGCGACTATGCGCTGAAAGCCGACCTCAAGGCGCTGGAAGCGGAATGGCGCGACAAGCTTGGCGTCAAGGCGGTTAGCGGATAGCGCATCGAAAGCCTGCAATGCGGTCGAAAGCATGCTATATGGTCGAAACATGAGCACCGTAGAGATCACGCTTCCGGACGACCTTGAGCGATTTGTCCGTAAACAGATCGAGTCCGGCATTTTCGTCGACGCCGGCGAAGTTTTGCGTGAGGGCCTGCGCCGCCTTATCGCGGACACTGAGCTTCGACATCAAGATCGGCTTGAAGCACTACAGCAAGCCCTGCGCCCTGGCTTGGAAGACATCGCCGCCGGACGGATATCCGATCGAACGGTCGCCGATTTTATGCGGGACGCCGCCAAGCCACAGCGCTGATGCGGCAGTATCGGTATTCGCAACGCGCGGATGCCGATATGGTCGGCATTGCCCGATTTAGTCTCGAACGCTTCGGCGAAAAGCAGACCGAGAAATATCTGCAGCAAATCGAAAGCGCGGTCGAGCGCGCCATTACGCGGCCCACGCTGATGCGGGCCAGACCGGAGCTTGGCGAAGGCATTTTCTCGGTTCGCTGCGTTTCACACGTCGCCTTTCTCACGCGATCTGCGCCTGACGCGGCATGGCTCGTAGTGGCCGTGCTCCATGGCGGGATGGATCCCTTGCTCCATCTCGATCCAGAGCATGACGAATAGCAACGTCTGTGCGAAAGATGTGCCCGGAGAATGGCCATGAACGCACGAGAAGAAGCCGCCCGCCGTGTCGCCAGCGACGACCGCAAGGATTTCGAGTTCGCCAGCCGCGGATTCATCTGCACACGCGCCGAACCGGTGATCAAACACGACAGCGGCCGCCCGGCGTTTGATCTCTCGGCGTACAAATTCCTGGAAAGCGAGGCGCCGGAAAGCGCCAATCCGAGCTTGTGGCGCCAGGCGCAGATTCTCACCAAGCACGGCCTCTTCAAGGTGATGGACGGCATCTACCAGGTGCGCGGCTTCGACGTGTCGACTGTGTCGTTCATCGACGCGGGCGCGGGCTGGATCGTCGTCGACCCGCTGACGACAGTCGAGGTGGCGCGCGCCGCGTTGGAGCTGGTGAACGCTAACGTCGCTGAGAAGCCGGTGCTGGCGGTGATCTATTCACACAGCCACGTCGATCATTATGGCGGCGTCGGCGGCGTGACCAACGCCGCGGATGCCGCCAGCGGCAAGGTGAAGATCATCGCACCCGAAGGATTTCTCGAACACGCCGTCTCGGAAAACATCATTGCCGGCCCCGCGATGCTGCGGCGCGCGCGCTATCAGTTCGGGATCACGCTGCCTTGCTGCGCTGAAGGTGAAATGACGTCGGGTCTAGGCCCTCGCCCCTCGCTCGGCTCGTTGTCGCTGATTGCACCGAACCTGAGCATCACCACGACAGGCCAAGAGGTCACCATTGGCGACGTCACCATGGCGTTTCAGCTGACGCCGGGAACGGAAGCGCCAGCGGAGATGAACTTCTATCTGCCGCGGCATCGCGCCGTGTTCATGGCCGAAAACGCCAATCTCACCATGCACAACCTCCTGCCCGCGCGCGGCGCGCTGGTGCGCGACTGCAAGGCGTGGGCGGACTATCTGACGGAATCGATCCGCCTCTTCGCGCACAAGAGCGACGTGATGTTCGCTGCGCACGGCATCCCACGTTTTGGGCAAGCCGAGATCGAAGCGTTCCTCAGCAATCATCGCGATGCGTACAAATTCCTGCATGACCAAGCGGTGCGGCTGATGAATATGGGCCTGACTGCAACGGAGATCGCCGAAGAACTGGAGCTGCCAGAAGCACTCGCAAAGCAATGGTTTAACCGCGGTTATTACGGCACTTTGAGCCACAATTCGAAGGCCATCTATCAGCGTTATCTCGGCTGGTACGACGCCAATCCCGCCAACCTCAATCCGCTCCCGCCCGAGCCCGCGGCGAAGAAATACGTGGCGGCGATGGGCGGCGCGGCGGCGGTTCAGAAACTCGCGGATGAAGCGATCGCCAGCGGCGATCTGCGCTGGGCGGCGACGGTGCTGAACCATCCGGTGTTTGCCGACGATACGAACACCAAAGCGCGCCAAACACTGGCGGATGTGTACACGCGCATGGCGTTCGACACGGAGGCCGGCACGTGGCGCAATATCTATCTGACCGGCGCGCAGGAATTGCGCATGGGACCGGTACAGCTGCCGCCGGGCGGGTTCAGCC
>DASZWS010000306.1:0-7519 GCA_035546515.1 Vitreimonas sp.
CATGCTGAGCTGCAAGGCTTGCGCCGCTGGATCCTCGGCACGCGTGACGCGCACGGCGTTTACGCCGCGCTCGGCTTTGAGCCTGTTGCAGCGCCAGAGCGCTTGATGGAAATCCGCAATCCGGCGCCGTACGGAATTCCGATATGAGCGACGCGGCGATCCCGCTTGCACAGTCCGACGCCGATAGGCGCGCGGGCTTTCTGGCCACTACGTTTGCTTACACCTTCTGGGGCTTCCTCCCCGTCTATCTGCATCTCCTGACCTTCGCCGATGTGCGCGAGGTGCTGGCGCAACGGGTTCTTTGGTGCGTGCCGTCAGCGATCATCGCCGTCTTCGCCATGCTGGGATGGCGCAATGCTTGGCGCGAAATCGCAACGGCGCTGAACCCGCGCATGCTGGCGACCTTGGCGATGTCAGCGATCTTAATTTTCATGAACTGGGGCCTCTACGTTTGGCTGGTGATGACGCAGCGGGTGATCGAATCTTCGCTGGCGTATTTCCTGACGCCGCTGGTCGCGGTCGCCGTTGGCGTGCTGCTCTACAAGGAGCGTGTCACCACAGCACAAACCGCCGCGCTGGCGCTGGCGGGTGTCGGCATCGTCGTGCAAGGTTTCGCACTTGGCGCGCCGCCTTGGATGGCGCTGGCGCTCTGCGCCACTTGGTCGATGTACATCATCATTCGCAAAGCCGCGCGCGTGCCCGCCGCCGTTGGTTTGCTGGTCGAAACCATCGTGCTCGCACCTATCGCCGTCGGCTTTCTGTGGTGGGCCGCGCAGCTCGCGCCCTTGTCGTTCGGATCGAGTCCATCGCATACGATTCTGCTGCTGCTCGCCGGCCCGGCCACCGCCATTCCCCTGACGGCCTTCGCCTTCGGCGCGCGGCGCGTGAGCTTTACTACGTTGGGCTTGTTGCAATTTCTGGCGCCGACGCTGCAATTCGCCACCGGCATCGCCTTTGGCGAGGAATTCACGCCGCTGCGCGCGGCTAGTTTCGCGTTAATCTGGATCGGGCTAGCTTTGTTCAGCTGGGATACGATCCGGCGCGCACGGATAGCATGATCTATTACGCCATCGGCGACGTTCACGGCGAAAAGGCGAAGCTTGACGATCTGCTCCGGCAAATCGTTCAGGACGCGGAAGCGCGCACGCACACCATCGTTTTCATTGGCGACCTGATCGACCGCGGCGCCGATAGCCGCGGCGTGGTCGAAACCGCGATGCAGCTCACCCGGGCCGGAAAAGCCATCACTATCCGCGGCAACCATGAAGAGCTGATGCTGCACGCTTATGACCGCGAAGAGACGGTGGGGCTCTACCATTGGGCGGTGAACGGCGGCGATCAAACCATCGCCTCCTACCAGCAGCAGAACGGCAAGAAGGATCACTGGCGCGACGCCATCGACCCTGTTCATGTCGCTTGGCTCCGCACCTTGCCGGTGATGCACCGCGATGAAGCGCGCGGGTTGGTGTTCGTGCACGGCGGCATCGATCCCAAGACATTTCCGAACGAAGACGACGAAGTCAGGATGTGGACGCGCTCGGAGAAATTCTTCAAATCCGAGAGCTGGCCCGATCGCGCCGAGACGCGCGACATCCTGGTCGTGCACGGCCACACGCCGACGCAAGATTTCGCACCCCAAGTACAGCGCCGCCGCATCAATGTTGATACCGGCGCGTGCTTCGGCGGGCCGCTTACGTCTGTGGTGCTAGCGCCGGAGCAAGCGCCGCGGTTTCTTCATTCTGCTTGACGGCCAGCACGCGCCGGAGCGCCACCAGCAGCACCGTCCATGCCGCGATTGGGCAGAGCGGAAAGCCCGCCAACGGCCCCAGCGCGACGGTGTAGGCCGATCCCCACGCCAGCGCTTGCGCGACAAATTCAACCCGATTGCGCGGCACGCCCAAGCACGCGGCCCCCACGCCGAGCAGCGCGAAGTCGTAGAAGTAAAGGTACGGCGACATCAGCAATGTCGCCGCGCAGAACGCCGCGCATTGCGCTTGCCAATCGCCTTTGCGGAAAACCCAGCCGCCGGCGATCAAAGCGAGCAGAGCGCTCGCGCCATGAATGACGCCGGCCACTGGAATTGAAAGCCCCAGCGCGCGCAGATTGCCGAACAGGCTGGCATAGGTCTGCTTCGCCACGTGTACGCCGAAGATGAGGTCGGCGGAGGGGCCGAGGTTTTGCACGAAGCGCAGGTACGAAGGCCAGCCGAACACAAGCCCCGCGGTCACGAACAACACCGCGAGCGAAACCGTCGCCGAGGCGAAATTTTTCCAGCGTCCGGAGAGCGCCAGGAAGATCGGCCACAGAATTGCGAGGTGCGGCTTGATCGCCAGCAGGCCGACGATGGCGCCGCTCAAGCGCGGCCGCTTGTCGAGCCAGTAGAGCGCCAGGCCGTTAAGGCCGGCGATTAGCAGTAATTCCTGCACCGTACCGATATGATAAACCGCCGCCGGCAGCGTGCAGGCGAAGATCATGGCGCGATTGTCGGGCAACAATTTGCGCGCCATCCAAAGATAGAGCGCGCCGGTGAGGACAAGGAACGTGATCGCCGCCCAATTGTAGGGCAGCAGACCGAGCGGCGTGATCAGCAGCAACAGAATCGGCGGCGAGTTGTAAGGCGCCATCACGTGCATATTGGGGACGGCGCCGACTTGGTACTTTGTGAGGAACACGCGATCGTGGATTTCGGCGACATGGCCGTCGAGCGTTGCCCGCGCGGCGCTCCAGAAGGCGATGAAGTCGCCATAGAGCGGATGTCCGTCCGGCAGCAGATTCTGGATCACGCCGTAGGTGCGCGAGGCCATCACCACGAGCAGCACAACAGTGCAGGCGATGGCGAGCGATTCCGCCGTCGATCGTCTTAGAAGCATTGATAGAGAGCCTCGATGAGGTGAAGCGGGCGGGGGTCGCCCATGATATGATGCGATTGCTTGTTCATCACATAGCCGACCGATACGCCGGCGATAGGGTCGCCGAAGCCGCAGGAGCCGCCCGCGCCGGAGTGACCCAGCGCTTCCGGGTTCGGGCCATAAAAGGCGTTGGAATTGCCAATTACGCCCGCGCGCCAATCGACGTTGAACGGCAGCACCAGATCGTCGCCTTCCCAGACGCGGGTGGTGAGCTGTTTGAACGCGTCGGACGACAGCACGCGGTTGCCGGAGATTTGTCCGCCGGTCGCATAGATTTCATACAAGCGGGCCACGCCGAGCGCCGTGCCATGGCCGTTTGCGGAAGGGATTTCGATCTCGCGCCAGCGCTTTGAGCCGCGCACTGGCGCTGCCCACGGTGTAAAGAAGGCGGCTTTGCGCGGCGGGGTGATCACGCCGAAATCACCAGCGCGCGTCGGCTTCTTCATTTCGGAAATGCGGTGGTGCTCGCTTTCCGGCGTGCCGATTTGAAAATCTATGCCGAGCGGTGCGCAGATGTCCTCGCGCAGGATAGTCCCGAAAGAGCGGCCCGCCGCGCGCTGCACGACCTCGCCGGCGATGTAGCCCCAGGTCATCGGGTGATAACCGCTGGCGCTGCCGGGCGGCCACAATGGTTCGAGCGCCGCAATGGCTTCCGCACATGCCGGTGGATCGAGCCAGAGGTCTGGATCAATGGGATTGAGGAAGCCGGGCACGCCAGCCTGATGCGCCAAGGTTTGCGCTAGCGTGACTTTATCTTTGCCATGAGCGCCGAAGGCGGGCCAGATTTTCGCGGCGGCATCGGCGTAGTTGAGCACGCCGCGCTCCACCAGCCACGCCATGACGATCGCGCTCACGCCTTTGGTTGTCGAATACACCGGTACGATGGTGTTGGCGTCCCAAGGCCGCGTTTGCTCGCGGTTGGCCCAGCCGCCCCAGATGTTGGCGATCACTTCGCCATCCCGCACTGCCGCGAAGCCGGCGCCGAGTTCTTCGCCGAGTTGCGCTGCAAACGCTTCACGCACGCGCTCGAAGCCGGGCGCGACGAAACCGCCGACCATCAGGCGATCTCCAGCGAACGCGCGCGCGGCCATGTTACCGGCTCGGCGAGCACGTCCTGCGCGCCTGGCAGCAGCAAATCTTCGCTCTCGGCCGCCAGCGAGCGGACGATCACGTCATAAACTGCGCCCGTCGCCGCTTCGAGCGCCACGGCAGGCGCTTCACCGCGCACGCGCCGGGCCACAAAGAGCGCGGTCAGCAGATCGCCGGTGCCTTTCGGCGCGCGCGGCAGACGGGCGGTTTCGCAGAACCAGTCGCCGCTGGGGGCGGCATAGAGATTGCCCATGCCGAGCGCGGTGCGGATTGAGGTGCAGAGCGTCGGCTTGCCGATGCGGCGTGCGGCGTCGCGTGCGGCACTGAGACTGTCGATCGTCTTGCCGGCGAGCAGGCCGAGTTCGAACGCGTTTGGCGTCAGCCAGTCGGCATGCGGGACCAGGCCATTGACCATGGCGTCGGCCAGCTCATCGCGCACGAACAGCTTGCCGTCATCGCCAAGCACTGGATCGCAGACGAAAACGGCTTTGGGGTTCGCAGTTTTCACGCGCTCGACCGCATCGAGAACAACCGCCACTTGCTCGCCGCCGCCGAGATAGCCGGTCAGCACTGCATCAATGTCGCCGAGCGCACCGTCCGCAGCCAAGCCACTGAACAGCGAGGCCAAGGTTTCCGCGGGAATGGGTCCGCCGCCTGGCGCGCCATGATCGGGGCGGCGCCCGAGGATGGTGGTCGGCAATTGCCAAACCTGCACACCGAGCCGTTCCATGGCGAACGCCGCGACAGAATTGCCGACACGCGCCCCGGCAACCTGGCTTTGGATCGACAAGATCGTTTTCACGCGGCTAAGAACCTTGGGTGCGGGCGATGACCGCCAGCGTTACGTTTACGAGTAGAAGATGACAACAGCACGCCCGCGCCGTTCCTGCCTTTATATGCCCGGCGCCAACGCCAAGGCGCTGGAAAAAGCCAAGACGCTCGCGGCGGACGTGCTGATCCTCGACTTGGAAGATTCGGTTGCGCCGGAATCCAAGGAATTGGCGCGCGAACAGGTGACGGCGGCGGTGAAGGCCGGCGGGTACGGGAAGCGCGAGATCGTCATCCGCGTGAACGGGCTCGCGACGCCCTGGGGGAAGGACGACATCGCCGCCGCCTGCGCCGCCAAACCCAACGGTATCCTCGTGCCGAAAGTCGAAAGTGGCGCGCAGGTGCGTGAACTGGATGCGGAGTTGACGGTGGCGGGGCTCGGCAAGGACGCGCTCCTGTGGGCCAACATCGAGACGCCGCGCGCGATCCTGAACATCACTGACATCGCCGCTGCTTCGAAGGATACGCGGCTCGCCTGTTTCGTGATGGGGCTGAACGATTTGGCCAAGGAAACACGCGCACTCCAACGCCCAGGCCGCGCGGCGTTCCAGACCGCGCTGGCGATGGGCGTGATGGCGGCGCGTGCGGAAGGGCTGGTGGCGATTGACGGCGTCTTCAACGATATTGCCGACGCCGCCGGCTTCGACGCTGAGTGCCGGCAAGCGCTGGAATTCGGCTATGACGGCAAGACACTGATCCATCCTTCGCAGATTGACGGCGCCAATACGGTGTTTGCACCATCAGCTGAAGAGGTCGCCCGCGCCCGCGCAGTCATTGCAGCGTTCGCGCTGCCGGAAAATGCCGGCAAAGGCGTGATCAAGGTCGACGGGAAAATGACGGAGCTGTTGCACATGCATGAGGCGCAGCGCGTTGTGGCGGTGGCGGAAGCGATTGGCGTCTAGAACCCTCTCCCCCGCCGAGGGGGAGAGGGCAGGGTGAGGGAGAGGTCTGTCAGAATGAAGCGCCGGTGCTTCCATCCCCTCACCCAATTCGCTACGCGAATTGACCTCTCCCCTTGGGCAGGGAAGAGGTGAGGCCTTGAAATGACCAAATCCAATCCGGGCCGCTTCTTTGAGGACTTCCGCGCGGGCGAGGTGATTGCGCATGCGACGCCGCGCACGCTGACGGAGGCTGATAGCGCGCTCAACATTGCGCTCACAGGTTCGCGCTATGCATTGTTCTGCGCCGACACGTTTGCGCAGGAGTGTGGGCTGCAGCAGGCGCCGATCGATCCGCTGCTGGTGTTTCACGTCGTCTTCGGCAAAAGCGTGCCGGATATTTCGCTGAACGCGGTGGCCAATCTTGGCTACGCCGAAGGCAAATTCCTGGTGCCGGTGTATCCAGGCGACACGCTGTCTGCGTCGTCCGAAGTGCTAGGGCTGAAGCAAAATTCAAACGGCAAGACCGGCGTCGTCACCGTGCGCACGACGGGCGTCAACCAGATGGGCGAGCCGGTGCTTTCGTACGTGCGCTGGGTGATGGTGAACAAGCGCGACGAGAATGCGCCGGTCGAGAATGCGCCGCCGACGACGCCCGCGCCGTTCGTGCCGGCGAACGAATTGCTGCTGCCGCCGGAATTGGAGTTCGGCGAGTACAGCACCGCGCTCTCGGGTTCGCCGCATTTCTTCGAGGACTACGCGGTTGGCGAAAAGATCGACCACGTCGACGGTATGACCGTGGAAGAAGCGGAGCATCAGCTGGCGACGCGGCTTTATCAGAACACCGCGCGCGTGCATTTCGATGCGCTCGCGCAAGCTGGCTCGCGCTTTGGCAAGCGGCTGATCTATGGCGGCGTTGCAATTTCACTGGCGCGGGCGATCGCCTTCAATGGCCTCGGTAACGCAGCGTATTTGCTGGCGATCAATGCCGGCCGGCACGTCAATCCGCTGTTTGCGGGCGACACGCTTTATGCGTGGAGCGAGGTGTTGGATACGGCCGACCTCGGCAGCGCGGGCGCGCTGCGCTTACGTTTGGTCGCGACCAAGAACCGGCCATGCGCGGATTTTCCGGGCAAGAACGATGCGGGCGAGTACGATCCCGCGGTGGTGCTGGACTTCGACTACTGGGCGGCGATCCCGAAACGCAGCTAGTCGTCCTCGTCGGTTGGCGCCGCGGCCATGGCGCCGCGCGCCGGTATCGTTAGCGTCGCGCCAGACAACACGGCCGCAGCCACCAAGGCGATGATCGTTGCCCAGAAACCTTCCAACTTCTCGATCCGCAATGCGCTTTGCACCTGCTCGCCGATCTGCCGCCTGAGTTCGTTCTCGTCGCCGTGCCCCTTTTTCTCCTGCCGCTCGAACTGGTTGTTCATCTCGGCGCTGATGTGCGCGAAGGCGCCGAAGCAGAGCGCGATACCCAGCACGGATGTCGCGAGCATCGTCATCGCCGCGCCGCGCTTCTTGAGCGCAAAGCTGAGCGCCAGCCCCAGCGCGATCACGGCAAACGCGGCGATGGCGAAGATTTCCGGCGCTGGGCGGTTCATTTCGCGCTGGCTGTGTTCGTTGCCGAACTGTGACTGCAAGCCGTTGATCTGATCGCTCGGATGCAGATGGCCCACCATCATGTCCCAGCCGCTGCCGTGAGCGATCTCGTTGCCGGAGCAGGAAACGAGAATCCAGGGCAGGAAGAAACACAGCAGGGCGGCGAGCTTGGCGAAGCGGGCGAGGGTGTTGAAGTTCGGCACGTGCTCGCTC
>DASZWS010000307.1:0-2295 GCA_035546515.1 Vitreimonas sp.
CACCACTGCGACTGTAGCCCCGAACCACGCACGCTCCGCCCAGTTACGCATGAGCCAGCCGGCGCCGGCGGCGCCACGCGGCGCAAATGGTTTATCCGGGTAGCGCCGATCAAGCTCGCGGAGAATAAGGCCGGTGTCGCAATAGATATCGGCGCCGATCTGCAGAACTGGAATGCGGCGATACCCGCCGGTGAGCGGCGAAAGAAATGGCCGCGGCATGATGTTAGGCTGCTCGACACGCGACCATTCCAGGCCCTTCATGCCAAGCGCCACGCGAACCATCTCGCCATAAGGCGAAGTTGGATATTGGTGCAGGATCACGCCGCTCATTGGAATTCCGTCGAGAAGCGGATGGTGTTGGTCTTGAGGCCGTCGAGGACGATATCGATTCCGCCCGAGCGCATCATCCATTCAAGCCGGTGGTCGCGATACTGGCGTTTGAACAAACCGGCTTTCACAGCCGCATCTACATTGGCCATGCCGGCGAGTGAGGCCTGCGCTTCGCCAAGCGTTGTCGAGACGCTTTCGCGCGCAAGGCAGCGCGCGAACCATTGGCCCAATTTGCTCTCCGGCGCCGGCCGCGACGCGCCGGCGAGATGCGGCACGACCGCCATGTCGGCGCGCAAAAATGTGTCGCCGCCAAAATAGGGCGCATCCCTCAGATGTCGTTCGAGCCACGCGTGTGCCCGCGCGATCTGTTTTTGCGCTTGTGCCTCCAACACATCTCGCAATTCGTCGCTGCCGCGCTTGAATACACGCAATTCCATCAGGCCCCAGCCGATCGCCTCAAGCTGCGTATCAACGGCTTCCTCGATCATGCGTCCGCGCGCACGTTCGGCCGGCGTCGCAGGCGAGATGGATGGCGAGGGCCAAGTTTCTTCGACGTAGTCGGTGATGATGCGGCTATCGAAAACGGTTATGCCGTTATGATCGAGCGCGGGGACTTCACGGCGCGGGCTGGCGCTGAAGAACGCGTCGTCACCGAGCCCAGTGCCCATCCCCGTTGGCAGGCGCACGTCGAACGCGACGCCCTTTTCGCGCAGCGCGATTTTCACCTTCTGTGCGTACGGACTGAGCGGGTGCTCCCACAGGAGCGGCGATTGCGCGGACATTGGCGTCCTCCCTGATTTGAGCGGACGTTGCGCCGCGATCGCGCGCACGGCAAGACGCACGTCACGTCAAGCGCCAATCGGCGCGCCGCCGCGCCCGTCGCTCAAATGTTCTGCTTGCCCAGACGACGCGCCACGGCAACTGTGCGGTCATGGCCGAAGTCCTTGAACCTGTGTCGCAAGCGATCGCCTCAACCAAACTCGGCGCCATCGCGCCGTATATCCGCGACGATCAATATACGCTGCGCGACCTCGGCGCTTTGCGCCGTCGGTCCTTGCTCTGGAGCGCCCTTGGTGCGCTTGTCGGCATCATTGCACTCGGTGGCGCGATGGGGACGTTCTTCACGAGCCACGATACCGAGGATGTGACCGCGGGCGCGCTGGTGTTCCTCGTCCCGTGCCTCGGTGCGTATCTCTTGCTCCTGGCCGCATCCGTGCGCATGCGCGCGGTGACCGGCCAATTTCCCGAACTCGCTGCGTACGACAGCCGCAAGCCGATCCTCTACCTCCGCAATTTCGCGTCCGAAAATCCGGACCTCGCGCATGATGCAGGGCTGCCGATCGCGACCAAGGTCAGCTTCGAGCACTTCATTGGCACATTCTTCTGGAAGTACGGGCGCGTCCTTGCACTGGGCGACCCCTTGCAGCGGCGCGCGACGGGAAGCGTGTCACGGTTGTTCGTATCCGACGCGGGCTGGCGCGATGCTGTTTCCGGGATGATGGCGGCGGCGCAAGCGATTTTGATTCACTACGGCGCCGGCGCGAACGTAGATTGGGAAGTGGATCAAAGTCAGCGCGTTCCAAATACGCCGCGCCTCGTCATTTTGAACATCACGCGCGAAGAGCGCCAGAAACGTGTGTCGGATGTCGCGGCGCCGGCGGCGCTACAAGCCGCGTTCGCCGCCAGCAAGGTGAAATTGCCAGCGGGACCTGTCGCCATGATTGGCGTCATCCGCGGCCGCAAAGGCGAAACGGTGTTGGCGGTAGCCCCGGACTCTCAGGGCTTGGCGAAGCTGCTGAACAAATTCAAACGCGCTCTTGAGCAGCCCGAGCCCGAGCGTCTGCCGCCGCAGATCAAGGCGCTGCGTGACAGGCTGCACAGCTGGACCTATCTGCCCGCGCTGTTGGCGCTGCCGGGCATTGCAGCGTTGGTGCTGTTGCTTGGCGCGGCGTGGCTGGCGCCGGG
>DASZWS010000308.1:0-5820 GCA_035546515.1 Vitreimonas sp.
GTGCTCGTTGAGCGCGGGGCCATTCGCTTCTTTGCCCAAGTTCTCGGGGAGACCGGGCAGATCCACACGGATGTCGAAGCCGCGCGCGCCGCAGGTCATCCGGATATCGTGGCGCCGCCTTCGTTCTTCATGGTCATCGAGGCCAGCGCCAACGAGACACTACGACGTCGCGGTACGCCAGCCGCGGCTGCGCTTGTGAAATGCGACTACCGATACCTGCTGCACGGCGATGAACGTTACTACTACGAAGCGCCGATCTATGCCGGCGAAGAGGTGCAGTTCATCACCCGAGTTGTCGATTTCTTCGACAAGAAGGGCGGCGCAATGGAATTCGTGACTTTCGAGTCATCCATCGTTCACGAGAAGCGCGGTCTGCTGGTTCGTTCCAAGCGCACGTTGCTTCACCGTCTGCCAGAGGTGAAGGCATGAGCAAGGTGGATTTCAAATCTGTCGCCGTGGGCGCGGAACTGCCGAAGGTGGAGTTCGGACCCATCTCGCGGACCACGTTGGCGCTCTATGCCGGCGCCTCCGGCGACCACAATCCCGCTCACATCGATATCGATTTCGCCAAGAAGGCCGGGCTGCCTGATGTGTTTGCGCACGGCATGCTCTCGTTTGGCGTGTTGACCCGCGTCGTAACCCAATGGGCGGGCGTCGGGCGATTGCGCGAGTTTGGCGCGCGTTTCGTTTCCATCACGCAGGTGCATGACAAAGTGACGTGCACGGCCACGGTCACTGAGCGTTTTGAACAGGATGGCGAGGAACGCGTGCGCCTAGCCGTCGTCGCCCGCGCCCAGGACGGGCGCGAGACCCTCAACGGCGACGCTGTCGTCGCTATCAGCTGATTGGATCGACCAGGAGCTTTGCATGTCGTTGCGTTTTGATGATCGCGTCGTGATCGTGACGGGGGCCGGCAATGGGCTCGGCCGCAGCCATGCGCTGGAGTTCGCGCGCCGCGGGGCCAAGGTGGTGGTCAACGATCTCGGTGGCGGCATCGCCGGCGAAGGCGCGAGCAAGTCGGTCGCGCAGACGGTCGTCGACGAAATCAAGACTGCCGGCGGTGAGGCGGTCGCCAACACTGACAGCGTCGAGCACGGTGACAAGATCATCCAGACGGCGATGGATACTTATGGCCGCATTGATGTGGTGGTGAACAATGCCGGCATCTTGCGCGACGCTTCGTTCGCAAAGATGACCGACGAAGCCTGGGATATCATTTATCGCGTCCATCTCTACGGGTCCTACAAGGTTTCGCGCGCTGCCTGGCCGCACATGCGCGCGGCGAACTTTGGCCGCATCGTCATGACGACGTCGGTTGCCGGGGTGTATGGCAACTTCGGCCAGGCTAACTATGCCGCGGCGAAGCTCGGCATTTTCGGCTTAGCGCAAACGCTGGCAATCGAAGGCGCGGCCAAGAACATCCTCTGCAACACAGTTGCGCCAACGGCGGGTTCGCGGCTGACGGCGACAGTGCTGCCGGAAGAAGTGCTGAAGCTGCTGAAGCCCGAATACGTGACGCCGGCGGTCGTGCTGCTGTCGCACGAGAGTTCGACCGAGAACGGCAAGCTGTTCGAAGTCGGCGGCGGCTGGGTGTCGCAGACGCGGTGGGAGCAGACGCAAGGCGTATTCTTCCGCGAGGATTTTGACGCCGATGCGCTGAAAGCAAAGTGGGCGGACGTCACCAATTTCGACAATGCGCGCCATGCTTCCAAGATCAGCGAATCAAAAACCGGCATGGAAGAGCGCCTCGGCAGACGCATGGAACTGGCGCCGCAATAGCTATGCCGGCGCGCATTCTCCTGGAGCGTGACGGCCCATTGGCGATCGTCAAGTTCAACGATCCCGCCAATCTGAATGCCGTTGACGATGCGATGACAGCGCAATTCACGCAGACGATGACGGCGTTGTTGGATGACGCGGATGTACGGGCGATCCTGCTGACGGGCGAGGGCCGCGCGTTTTGCGCGGGCGCGAACCTGAAGGAGATGTCGGGCAGTCTCGCAAAAGGAAAGACGCCGGATGTCGGCGGATCCTTGCGTGATTTCATTAACCCGGTCCTAGTGCGCATGACAGAGGCTGCGAAGCCGATCATCGCCGCGGTGAATGGCGCAGCCGTAGGCGTTGGCTGCGGCATCGCGCTGGCCGCCGATATCGTGCTCATTGGCCGCTCCGGCTATTTCCTCCAGTCTTTCATTCGCCTTGGCGTGGTGCCTGACGGCGGCAGCTCGTGGACCATTCCGCGCCTTGTTGGCGGCGGACAAGCGGCTGCGATGATGATGCTCGGCGACAAGATTGACGCCGAAACCGCTGTACGCTGGGGCTTGGCCTACCGGGTTTACGAAGATGGTGACCTGCTCGCCGCCGCCCGCGACATGTCCGCGATCATCGCGCATGGCCCGACGGCCGCTTACGCACAGATCAAAGCGATGCTGCGCGCAAGTGCTGGAAACTCATTTGCCGAGCAATTGAGCCTGGAGGCGCGAAGCCAGGTTGCGGCGTTCGCCAGCGAGGATTGCCGTGAAGGCATCGCCGCCTTTGTCGAGCGTCGTAAGCCGGCATTCAAGGGACGATGATGCGCGGCGCATCTGATAGAGGATCGAGAGGACTCGCATGCTGAGCGGCGAGGGGCGTCTTTGTTATGGCCCCGAACATCACCAATTCCGCGACACTGTGCGGCGCTTTCTGACGCGGGAGGTTTTGCCCAACATCGATCGCTGGGAAGCCGACGGGATCGTGCCACGGAGTCTGTGGACGGCCAGCGGCGACGCTGGTTTGCTATGTCCAACCGTGCCGGAAGCATATGGCGGGCTCGGCCTCGATTTCCGCTATAACGCTGTTTACGACGAAGAGATGGCCTATGCGGGCCTGATCCTCGGGATGATCCTGCAGTCGGACATCACCTGCGATTATATCGTCAACTACGCAACGGAAGAGCAGAAGCGGCGCATTCTGCCGAAAATGATCTCCGGCGAACTCGTCGTCGGCATCGCCATGACCGAACCGGGCGCGGGCTCAGACTTGCAGGGCGTGCGCACCACGGCGCGGCGCGACGGCGATAGCTACGTCATCAACGGCTCCAAAACCTACATTTCCAACGGACAAACGCTGGATCTCGTCATTGTTGTCACCAAGACGGCTGACGCCGGCGCGAAAGGCGTATCGCTGGTCTTGGTTGAAGCGGATCGTCCAGGCTTCAAGCGCGGCCGCAACCTCGACAAGGTGGGACAACATTCCTCCGACACCTCGGAGCTCTTCTTCGAGGACGTGCGCGTGCCGGCTGAAAACGTGCTCGGCAAGGAGGGCGCGGGCTTCGGCTATCTGATGAACCAGCTGGCGCAAGAGCGGCTCTCTATCGCCGTCACCGCTCAGGCCGGTGCGCAGCGCGCCTTCGATGAAGCCGTCAAGTTCACAAAGGATCGTCGCGCTTTCGGGAAGACGGTGTTCGAATTCCAGCACTCGCGGTTCACGCTCGCCGATCTCAAGGCCAAGCTGCAAGTGGGCTGGGCGCATCTGGACTGGGCGTTGGATCGTCACATCAAGAAGCAGCTCACGGCCGCCGAGGCGTCCGCGGCGAAATATTGGCACACGGAAACACAGTGGCAGATCGTCGACACGGCGATGCAGCTGCATGGCGGCGCCGGCTACATGAACGAATATCTGATCGCGCGCATGTGGCGCGATGCGCGCGTGCAGCGCATCTATGGCGGCACGTCCGAAATCATGCGCGAAGTTGTGTCCAGATCCATCTGAGAGAAGAACGTTATGTCAGGACCACTTGCCGGATTGCGTGTGATTGAGTTCGCGGGCCTCGGCCCCGGGCCGTTCTGCGGCATGATGCTCGCAGATCACGGCGCGGAGGTGATCCGCATCGACCGGAAAAATCCGGAAGGCCTGCTGAGCAACGCTGCGGGCGAGGTGTGGAATCGATCACGCAAGAACATTGCCATCGATTTGAAGAGCGCTGACGGAATTGCCCTGGTGCGCAAGCTCTGCGCTTCTGCCGACGCGCTGATCGAAGGGTTCCGCCCGGGCGTCATGGAGCGGCTGGGGCTTGGACCGGACGTCTTGCTCGCCGACAATCCGAAGCTGGTTTACGGGCGCATGACGGGTTGGGGTCAGGATGGTCCGTACGCCGCGATGGCTGGGCACGACATCAACTACATCGCGCTCTCAGGGGCATTGCACGCCATTGGCCGCAAGGATGAACGTCCGGTGCCGCCGCTCAATTTGGTCGGAGATTTCGGCGGCGGGGGCATGTTCTTGGCGTTTGGCGTGCTCGCCGCGATCTTGAACGCGCGGAGAACCGGCCAAGGTCAAGTCGTCGATTGCGCCATGACCGAGGGCAGCGCGGCTTTGATGGTCATCATGTATTCGATGTTGGCCCAAGGGCGATGGCGCGACGAGCGGGGCGTGAACCTTCTCGATTCCGGCGCGCACTTTTACGACACCTATGAAACCAAGGACGGCAAGTTCATGTCGGTGGGGGCGATCGAGCCGCAGTTCTACCGGAAATTTCTGGCTGGTCTGGGGCTCGCTGACGATCCCGAGTTTGCCGCGCAGAATGATCAGAGCCGTTGGAGCACGTTGAAGCAAAAGATCATCGCACAATTCAAAACTAAGACGCGCGCGGAGTGGGAGGCCATTTTCGATGGCGAGGATGCATGCGTTACGCCCGTGCTCTCTCTCAGGGAGGCGCCGCAGCATCCTCACAATAAAGCGCGCGATGCGTTCGTCGACATAGCCGGCGTCCGTCAGCCGGCCCCGGCGCCGAGATATTCTGCAACGCCATCGCCGACCCCGCAGCCGTTGAAGCAGGCGGTCGAAGACATTTTGTCATCGCTTCCACTTAGCGCCGCGGAGGTGCAGGTTTTAATCAGGGATGGCGTTGTCGCGTGACTTGATGCGCCGCGCCGCCATGAACCTGGCGTCGGGAGGTTGAGGTGGCAAAGTCGAAAACTGAGTTCGCGACCATTCTTTATGAAACGCCAATCCCGCACGTGGCGCGGATAACGCTCAACCGCCCGGAGGCGCGCAACGCGCAGAACACGGCGTTACTCTACGAATTGAATGATGCGTTCGACGTCGCCGCGCAGGACGACGACGTCAAGGTGGTGATCCTTGCCGCAGCCGGTAAGGATTTCTCTGCAGGACACGATTTGCGGGAAAATCCACGCAAAACAGATATGTCGGCGTATGAGACCGTCGGCACGTGGTGCGGTTTTGGCTGCGCGGGCGCGGAAGCGCAGATGGCGCGGGAGAAGGAGATTTACATCGGGCTCAGCGAACGCTGGCGCAACTTCGCGAAGCCGACGATCGCGGCTGTGCAGGGCAAGTGCATTGCCGGGGGGCTAATGCTGGTGTGGCCTTGCGATTTGATTGTAGCCGCGGAAGACGCGGCGTTTCTCGACAACACGGTGTCAATGGGCGTGTGCGGCGCCGAGTTTTTCAACCATCCCTGGGAGCTTGGCGTTCGGAAAGCAAAAGAACTGCTCTTCACCAGCGATTGGTGGAGCGCGCAGGAGGCGCTGCGGCTGGGCATGGTCAACCACGTCGTCGCCAACACGGAGTTGGCCGCTTTCACCCTTTCGCTCGCTGAACGCATCGCCCGTCAACCGCTCTTCGCCCTCAAACTGACGAAAGAAGCGATCAACACCGCGCAAGATGCGCAAGGGCGCGTCACGGCGATGCAAACGTCATTTGCGATGCACCAACTTTGCCACTCCCACAACATGCAGGTGCACGGGCAGTTGATCGACCCTTCCAGCGCTGCGGCGGCTTTCGTGAGCCGCGGGCAGAGTTAGCGCGGGCGCGCTCGGCGAT
>DASZWS010000309.1:0-3884 GCA_035546515.1 Vitreimonas sp.
GCGAAGCGCTCACCGGCTACGCCAGCCGCGAACAGCTTGCCGCTGGTCGCGCCATAGAGGCAGGTATTGCCAATGATAGCGTCTGAGCGATCCGCTTCGTGCGCCGCCGGCCGCAGCGTGATGATGCCGCCGGACAATCCCTTGCCGACATAGTCGTTGGCGTCGCCGATCACGTTCAGGGTGATGCCCTGCGCGAGGAAGGCGCCCAGGCTCTGCCCACACGACCCGCGCAAATTCACGCTCAGTTGACCATCCGCCAAGCCGCGTGGCCCAAACTTGCGCACCACCAGCGACGACGCACGCGTGCCGATGGCGCGATGCGTGTTGCGCACGACAAAATCAAGCTGCCGCTTCTCGCCGCGCTCGAAGAAGCCAGGCGCTTCATTGATGAAGGCATGGTCTAGCGATTGCGGCGGCTCGTTGCGGCCGAGCTGCGTGCAATAGGGCGGGTACGGGCTGTCGACGCGCACTAACAGCGGATTGAGATCGAGATCGTCCAGGTGCTCAGCGCCGCGGCTAATCTGTTCGATGAGTTCCGTCCGTCCGATCACCTCTTCAAGCCTGCGGAAACCGATCTGTCCGAGCAGCTCGCGCACTTCCTCGGCGATGAAGGTCATCAGGTTGACGACCTTCTCCGGCGTGCCCTTGAAGCGTGCACGCAGGGCTTCGTCTTGCGTACACACGCCAACCGGGCACGTGTTGGAGTGACATTGGCGCACGATCAGACAACCCATCGCCACCAGGGACGCTGTGCCGATGCCGAACTCTTCCGCGCCCAGGATCGCCGCGACCACGACGTCGCGGCCAGTGCGCAACCCGCCATCCGTGCGCAGCCGCACGCGATGGCGCAGATTGTTGAGCATCAGCACTTGATGGGCTTCCGCCAGCCCCATCTCCCATGGCACGCCGGCGAACTTGATCGAGGTTTGCGGGCTGGCGCCGGTGCCGCCAACGTGGCCCGAAATCAGGATCGTGTCCGCGCCGGCTTTCGCCACGCCGGCCGCGACCGCGCCGATCCCCGATTGCGCAACCAACTTCACGCACACGCGCGCCACCGGATTGATCTGCTTCAGGTCGTAGATGAGCTGCGCCAAATCTTCGATCGAGTAGATGTCGTGGTGCGGCGGCGGCGAAATCAGCTGCGTGCCCGGCGTCGCGTGGCGCATGCGGGCGATGAATTCCGTCACCTTGAAACCCGGCAGTTGCCCGCCCTCGCCTGGCTTGGCGCCTTGCGCGACTTTGATCTCGATCTCACGACATTGGTTCAGATATTCGGCGGTGACGCCGAAGCGTCCTGAAGCGATCTGCTTCACCGCCGAGTTCGCATCGTCGCCGTTCGGCAACGGGTGATAGCGTTCGGGATCTTCGCCGCCTTCACCAGACACCGAGCGTGCGCCGATGCGGTTCATGGCGATGTTCAGCGTCGCGTGCGCCTCTGGTGAGAGCGCGCCAAGGCTCATGCCGGGCGTCACGAAGCGTTTGCGTATGTCGGTGACGCTCTCAACCTCGCCCAGCGGGATCGGCGCGAGGTCTTCGCGTACCTCCAGCAAATCGCGCAATTGGATCGGCTGCGCCAAGCGGCGTTCGCGGACGGCGTCAGCGTAGCGACGATAAAGTTTGTAGTCGCCGCGATCGCACGCTGTCTGCAGAGTGTGGATGGAATCGCTCTCGAGCGCGTGCCGCTCGCCGGAGGCGCGGAACCGATAGAACCCGCCAACTGGCAGCGACACGAGCGTCTCATCGTACGCACGCGCATGCTGATCGGCCGCTTCCAACGCGATGCCCGCGAAGCCAATGCCGGAGATCCGGCTGGTCAGTCCCGGGAAGAACTCGTCCACCAGCGCACGCGACAGCCCGATAGCTTCAAAGTTCAATCCGCCGCGGTAAGACGAGATCACCGAGATGCCCATCTTGGAGATAATCTTCAGCAGACCAGCATCCAGCGCGGCGCGATAGTTTGCGCTCGCTTGCTCACGCGTCAGTCCATTCGATAAACCGCGCCCAGCGCGATCGGCGATAGTGTCGAGCGCAAGATAAGGATTCACCGTCGTGGCGCCGCAGCCGATCAGCACTGCCGCATAGTGCGGATCGACGCACTCGGCAGCCCGCACGGTCAGCGAGCAGAACGTGCGGCACCCATTGGCGACAAGGTGCGAATGTACGCCGCCAACAACCAGGATCATCGGGCAAGCGATACGGCGCGGCCCCTGGTTCTCGTCGGTCAAGACGATGTGCGAGCGCTTCTCCACCTGCACCGCGTGCAACACTTCAGCGTAGATGCGGTCCATGGCCGCGCGCAGCGATTGCTCCGGCGCCTCGCCGTCGAACATTGGCGCGGTGCAATCGATGATCTTCAGTTCATCGCCCAGCGCGCCGACCATGCGCTCATACATGCCGTTAGTCAGAAACGGACTGGAGAGCACATAGACGTTGGTTTGCGTTTCATCTTGGGCGAGGATGTTGCCGAGGTTCTTGAACCGCGTCGCCAAGCTCATCACCCGGCCTTCACGCAGCGGGTCGATCGGCGGATTGGTGACTTGGCTGAAGTTCTGCCGGAAATAGTGCGAGAGCGGCCGCGTCTGCTCCGAGAGCACGGCGAGCGGCGCATCGTCACCCATCGAACCGATGGCTTCCTTGCCCTCCTCCAACATCGGCTGCAGCAGCAATTCGACGTCTTCCATGGTGAAGCCCGCCGCGGCTTGCCGACGCAGCAATTCTTCGCGGCTGGTGAACACGCGTGGCTCCGGGCCCGCCAATGCCTTGTCGAGATCGGTGATGTTGGTGAGCCAAGCCTCGTAAGGATGCCGCCCCGCCAATTCGTCGATCAGCTCCTTGTGGTGATAGAGTTTCCCCTCCGCGGTATCGACCGCCACCATCTGCCCGGCGCCGATGCGCCCGCGCTCAAGGATCACACGGTCATCCAGCGGGCACATGCCCGTTTCCGAACCCACTGCAAGCAAGCCGTCCTCGGTGCGCGCGTAGCGCAATGGCCGCAGCCCGTTGCGGTCCAGACCCGCGATGGCCCAGCGGCCATCGAAGATCGTCAGCGCCGCAGGGCCATCCCAAGGCTCCATCACCGCGTTCGAGTAGGCATAAAGCGCGCGGTGCGCTTCCGGCATCGTCGATGACTTGGCCCATGCTTCCGGCACCAGCAGCGATTTCGCCGCAGGCGCGCTACGGCCCGCGCGCACAAGCACCTCAAGCACGTTATCGAGCGCAGCTGAATCCGAACCACCGGGCTGCACCACTGGCTTCACATCGGCGTCCGCCGCGCCAAATGCGTCCGAAGCCATGGGAATCTCATGGCTGCGCATCCAGTTGACGTTGCCCTTCAGCGTGTTGATCTCGCCGTTGTGCGCCAGCATCCGGAACGGCTGCGCCAGCCGCCATTGCGGGAAGGTGTTGGTGGAATAACGCTGGTGATAAAGCGCGACGCTGGAAACGAAACGTTCGTCGCGCAAGTCCGGATAGAACGCATCAATCTGCGCGGCCAGGAACATGCCCTTGTAAACAAGCGTCTGCGCCGACAGCGAACACACGTAGAGCTCAACGATGTTCGCGGCCAACGCCCGCTTCACGATGCGCCGGCGGCACACGAAGAGGTCGCGGTCGACGGTCTCGTTGTCCCGCGCGCGCGGATCGTAGAACAGCACCTGCTCGATCTCAGGCCGCGTCGCATTGGCCTTCTCGCCGATCTGCGAAATGTTTACCGGCACCTGACGCCACGCGTAAATTACGAAGCCGGCGCGGATGATCTCGCTTTCGACGATGACACGCGCGCGTTCCTGCGCACCTAAGTCAAGGCGTGGCAGGAATATCTGGCCGACGAAGATCGCGCCCTCGCGCGGCGTGTGGCCCGTGCGGGTGACGACCTCGCGCAGAAA
>DASZWS010000310.1:0-2955 GCA_035546515.1 Vitreimonas sp.
GGCTTCCCCATTTTCCGCAACAATTTCCAGTATTTCGTTCTGGAAATGAGTCGCGGGTGCGCGGCAAACTTAGGGCTTGGGCTGAAACCGCTCAAGCGCTTGCGCCAGCAGGGGAGTTTTACCCCAAGCCCAAGGCGGCCACGAGCGCGTCTTCGCGTGGCGCGGAGGCCACGATCACCTGTTTCCAAGCGGTTTTTCGCGCGGCGTCGGCCACCGCCGCGCTAATGCAGACAGCCTTGAGGCGGTGCGTGTCCGGCGGGCCGAGATCGGCCAGGATCTCGGCCGCCCGCGCGCTGTGGAAAAGCACCGCGTCCAGGGGTTCGCGGAACGCGAGCGGCAAAGACCGCACAGCCTCGGCCTCATAGCCAATGCGGCGCTCGACGCTGAAGCCGGCATTTTTGAGTGCGCCGCCGAGATCGCCGGCAACGTGCGCGCCACCAATATGCACAAGTTTTCCCTCCGCAGGCTTCAGCGTCCGCGCCACCAGCGCCGCCAGCGCGGCGACGTCGCCGTCCGCGGAGCGCACCTCCGCGAAGCCGAGCGCGCGCGCGGCCTGCGCGGTCGCGTCCCCGACGGCAAACACCGGCACGGAGCGCACCGCGCTCTCCCGCGTGAATGCATGCACGCCATTGCTGCTGGTAAAAAGCAGGGCCTGCACGCCGTGAACGTTCGCATCGAAGGCGCGCGGAACGATATCGAGCAGGGGGGCCAAAAGCGGCGAGGCGCCGCGTTGCTGCAAGTACGCCGCCGTGCGCGCATTTTCCGGCGCCGCGCGCGTGATGGCGACGCGCAAGCTCACGCGCCATCCGTCAAAATGGAGTCACCAGCTTCAGCCGCAATCTCGCGCGCCAGCTTATCGCCGAGCGCCTTGGCTTCGCTGATCGCGTCCGCGCCAAGCGCGATCGTCGCGCTGCGTCGCCAACGCGCCGCGCCATCCGGCGTCAGCGTTTCGCCGGTGAATGAAAGCGTGCCGCCGTTCTTGCGCGCCAGCGCGCTGATCGGGGTGCGGCACGAGCCGTCAAGCGCGCGCAAAAACGCCCGCTCCGCTTCGATTTCAACGCGCGCATCGGCATTCTCCAAAGCTCGGACGGCGTCGCGTGTTTTCACATCATTGGCGCGTGTGGTGATCGCCAAAGCGCCTTGGCATGCGGCGGGCGGCATGGCTTCGGGGTCGATCAAACTGGTGGCGCGATTAGCAACGCCTAAGCGTTTCAAGCCGGCGATCGCCAGAAAAGTCGCGTCGGCTTCGCCGGCTTCCAGCTTGCGCAAGCGCGTATCGACATTGCCGCGCAGCGTCACCACGCGCAGATCTGGCCGCGCGTACAATGTCTGCGCTTGCCGGCGCAGACTTGCGGTGCCGACCACCGCGCCGAGCGGCAAGTCCGCCAACGTCTTTGCTTTCGCGGACACGAACGCGTCGCGCGGATCCTCACGTTCCGGCACGCACGCGAGCACGATATCGTCCGGCAAATCCGTCGGCAGATCCTTGAGCGAATGGACGGCGAAATCGATGCGCCCGGCGCGGAGCGCTTCGTCGAGCTCTTTGGTGAACAAGCCTTTGCCGCCGGCTTCAATCAGGCGTCCGGTTTGCAGGCGGTCGCCGCTGGTGATGATCGGAATGATCTCGATCGCGTCTTCAGCCACGCCAAGCTTCTTTGCAAACGTCGCACGCACCAATTCGGTCTGCGCCATCGAAAGCTTCGAGCCGCGTGCGCCGATGCGGAAAAGGGCGGTCATGGCGAAAGGCAATACGGGAGTAGGGCAGTAAGGCAACATGCGATGTAGGATCGCGCCCCTATTGCCCCGATACCGTATTCCCATATTGCCATACGCATGAAGCCGCTCACCGTCCTCGGCATCGAAACCAGCTGCGACGAAACCGCGGCTGCGGTGCTGCGCCTGGACGATCGCGGTCCGCAGGTCCTTTCGGACATCGTCCTCAGCCAGGTGGCGGAGCACGCGCCCTATAAGGGCGTGGTCCCGGAGATCGCCGCCCGCGCCCACGTTGAGGGGCTCGATGGCGCAATCGCCGCGGCGATCGGCGAGGCTGGGCTGCGTTTTGAAGATCTCGACGGCGTCGCCGCCACAGCCGGTCCCGGCCTGATCGGCGGGGTGATGGTGGGACTACTCGCCGGCAAAGCCATCGCGCTGGCGCACGACAAGCCGCTGATCGCCGTCAATCACCTTGAAGGCCACGCTTTGAGCCCGCGCCTCGCCGAAGGGGGCGCGACTTTTCCGTATCTCTTGCTGCTGATGTCCGGCGGACATTGCCAGTTCGTCGGCGTCCTGGATGTCGGCGTTTATCGCCGCTACGGCTCGACCATTGATGACGCCCTGGGTGAGGCGTTCGACAAGCTGGCGAAGCTGCTCGACCTCGGTTTCCCCGGCGGGCCATTGGTCGAAAAGCTGGCGAAAAACGGCGATTCCAAACGGTTTTCGTTGCCGCGGCCGATGCTCGGACGCGACGGGTGCGATCTGTCGTTTGCCGGTTTGAAAACTGCCTGCGCGCGTGAAGCCGAGCGCCTTGGCGCACTCACGGAGCAGGACAAAGCTGATCTCTGCGCCAGCTTCCAAGCGGCGGTTGTGGATGTGCTGTTGGATCGCACCGCCAACGCGATGCGGACGTTCGATCTGGTGTATGGGGCGAGAGGGCGGTTGGTTGTTGCGGGAGGTGTCGCCGCCAACGTCGTCATCCGCTCGAAGCTGGAGGCGTTGGCGCGGGCGCGGAACTACGATTTCATCGCGCCGCCGCTCAAATGGTGCACCGACAACGCGGCGATGATTGCGCTCGCCGGCGCGGAACGATTGCGGCTCGGATTCAGTGACGGGCTGTCATTTCCGGCCCGTCCGCGGTGGCCCCTGGACGAGGCCGCTGCACAATTACGCCCGAGCCATAGGCCCGGGCGTAAAGGTGCGAAAGCTTAGGCGACCACGCGAACCGCGGTCAGAATGAAT
>DASZWS010000311.1:0-3559 GCA_035546515.1 Vitreimonas sp.
ACCGTTTAACTTCCGATAGTTAGACTTACTGTAACCGCGTACCGTCACCGCTAACACGAAGTGTCGCCGCGGTCGTCAGCCATAACAGGGCGGCGCCGAATTGATGCGCCAGCGCTAGCGGCAGAGGCGTCACCGAAACCAAAGTGACAATCCCGAGCACCATTTGCAGCAGCGTCACGGCGCCTAATGCGAGCCCGGCGGTGCGTGCGCGACCATCACCCCGAAAGAAAGCGAGCAGCGCGATCGTCAGCGCAGAGAATGCGACGAGATAGCCGGTCGTGCGGTGCATCAGTTGTTGCGTGGCGTGGTTGTCGGTGAAGTTGGCGAGCAATGGCTTCAGACTGAAAGCGTCGCTTGGAATCCATTCGTGTCCAATTGTTGGCCAATCGGTGTATGCGACGCCGCCGTGGTCGCCGGCGAGCAGCGCGCCGAACATCACTTGGACGAACACGAGCACAAGCAGCGCTGCGGGCGCCCATTTCGGCGCCCCGAGCTTTGAGCCTTTGCCGCTCCAGCCGAACGCATCAAGCGCCAACCACAAAGCCAGGGCGAGAATGCAGAAGGCCACGCCCAAATGCGTCGCGAGGCGTTCGGGGCTCACCTCAAGGCGGCCGAACAAGCCACTCGTGACCATCCACCAACCAACAAAACCCTGGAGTCCGCCTAAGGCAAACAGGCCGAGCACCGGCCAGAAACGGCCCCGCAGTTTGCCCGTCGCCCAAAAGGCCAAGAACGGAATGGCGAAAACCAAGCCGATCATTTTGCCGATAAAGCGGTGGGTCCACTCCCACCAGTAGATGTATTGAAACTGCGCCATCGACATGCCGCGGTTCTGGACCTGGTATTCGGTCGTGCGCTGATAGAGGCGGAACTCTTCGGTCCAACGGTCCATTGAGAGCGGCGGGACCAAGCCCTTCTCGAGATTCCACTGCGTAATCGAGAGCCCCGAATGGGTGAGCCGCGTCGCCCCGCCCACCATCACCATGGCGAGCACGCAGACGCAGATGGCGATCAGCCACCAGCCTACCAGCGGTTCACGTTTGGCGGCGTTCGCGGTCATCGGCGCCCTTGCCCACTCCAGTCAGGGCGGACATAGAACGCCCTCGCCCCGGGCGAAACGCGGCGCGCCGCCGCGCAGAGGATTTCATGGACGTTCGCGCCCGTAAGGCAATCGGTTGTGCGGTGCTGCTAGGCTACCTTGCGCTCTACACCATTGCTGCTGCGACGCTTGGCGGCATAGTCGGCGCGCACGCACCGCAATTGGTGCTGGTGCTCTATTACGCCGTGGCCGGCATCGCCTGGGTGGCGCCGTTAAAGCCGCTCTTCGCGTGGATGAATGGACAGACGCCGCGCTAAACGCGCCACCACATAGCTTCGTTCATGGCCAAGATCGGCACGTAATTCTCAAGCACATTGGCGTCGCCCACAACGTCGCCGCGATTGTCGAGCAGCATCACGCGTCCCCGCAGCGCGACCAATAGCACGGCGTGAAACTGACCCGCACGGACATCGCGCACGAGCGTTATGCGCAGCGCGCTTGCAGAAAAACCTAGCCGCCGCAATGCGAAATACTTCGCCGCGGCGCTGTCTTCACAGTCGCCGCCGAAGGCGAGCAGTTGCGATGGCGTTTCCCAATAGTCTTGAACACCCCAGCTGGCCTGGTCCGTGTGATAGGACGGTCTGTTGAAGAGCGCATTGACCTGGTTGAGTTGCTGTTCCGGCGACGCGCCGGTGAGCGCGTCGGTCTCTTCGCGCCAATCACCACGGTCGTCGCTCATACGCGAAAGCAAATCTCGCCAAAGCGGGACGCGCGACAAATCGGTCGAGGCGTAAAATTGATCGGAGAAGACTTGGTCGAGCGTCGTCGCTTTAGCCTCGGCGGCGACGCTTTGCAGAAGCATCGCACCGAGCACGGCAAGAGCTGCCTTCGGAAATGCCGACACCTAAAGCCCCGCGGGCTTCGGCGCATCGGCGAACAAAGTGTCCGCCCGAAACTGGGAGACGAAGCCCGGCTTCGGCTACAGGTCGATTCTGCGTGCGCCGCCAAGACGCGGGCGCGAAACGACTTACCAGGAATCTGGGGATTAGAAGCGGTAGCTGACGCTGGCGCTGACCCAATTGCGGTCCAGCGTTTGATCGTTGCTTTCCATCAGGCTGTACTCGACCGACGCCGCAAGCGCTTGTCCGCCGTTGCGTACGCCCAAACGGACGCCCACGCCGATCTCGTGCGCGCGTGTGTGTTCAAGTTCGAGTGCGGATGGCTCTTCCAAGCGCACTTCGCTGGACGCGCCGAACAGATACGGCGCGGCGAAACTGTTCGCGCTGCCCCATGACGGCGCTTGCAATTCGAAGCGCACAGTCTGGCCGGCGTCTCCCACCATTGCGCTCGGCGGCGGGCCGGAAAGACCAGTCGGACTGATCGGCGAATATTGCTCGGACCGCAGCAGCGGCGCGCCAAATGAAATTTGCCCGTCGATTGCTGCGGAGAACACAGCGCCGTTCTCGAACTGATATTGCGCGGAGGCTTGGGCGGTGAGCTTGCTGAACTCGGCGTCAGCGCCGAAGCGGGAAAGCGGCTTGATGGCGGTGGCTTCGCTGGCGGAGCGCGCGCCGAATGCGTCGAGCCCCTGGGAGAATTCGAAGCCGGCGGCCGCCCGCGTATTGTGGTGCATCTCGCCGGACGCATCTAACCCGAGGCGTATCACCCGCAGACGATCGGCGGACAACGGCTGGGAAGTGCCGGTGAGGCTCGTATTCTGGGTTTCGCTGACCACATCGAAGTCCGCGTGCGCAACGACATTACCGCGCCGCGAGCGGATAATCGGAAATGAGAGCCCTACGCCCTCTCTCGCGTATTCGCTCTCCAGCTTCAGATTGGCCACGTCGCCGCTGGGGCGTGTGCTGGAATAATCGAGCGCCACGTGTGCGGCCAAGCCGTTGTTGCCGATCGGCACACTGGCGCCCGCCGCGAAATAGCGGCGCGTGGCGTCATCCTGAAGCATGCTGTCTTCGGGATAGCCGGCGATGGTGCCGTAGATCTGTTCGCCAGCGCCGAACGGAGAGTTGAAGGCTAGTGAGGCGGCCACCTGGCCGCGACCGTATTCGTCGGCGACGCGGTTGTCCGCGGACACCGTACCGAACACTGCGTGGTGATCGCCGCTCAGCACCAGCACCGTTGCGCCCAAGGCGCCGCCCGGCGTCATGGTTGTTCGCAGCGTCAGCCCTGCGGTGTCGCCGGCAATGAGCAGACGCCGTTCCAACATTTGCCGCGTGGGCCGATGTACGCCCACCAAGGGCTGCATCACGCTGCGCACACGATTGCGCGCTGCTGCAGGGACGCCGTCGAGGTCGAGGCTCTCGACGAAGCCATCGACTACCTGAATGCGGACCACGCCGTCGGCGCCAAGGGTTTGCGCCGGCACAATGATGCGCGCCAACGGATAGCCCGCGTTGACGTAGGCTTGCTGCAATTCGTTGGCGAAGCGGTAGATGTCCGCTACCGAAACCCAGCCGCCGACGTTGCCTTCTTGCAGTTCATTGCGTCGCGCGATCGCGTCCC
>DASZWS010000312.1:0-2627 GCA_035546515.1 Vitreimonas sp.
AGCCCGCATAACCGAACGCATGCGCCGCCAGCAGCAATTGGAAACAAGCGGCCGCGGCCGAAAGCTGCTGCTCCCAATCGGGCGCTTTGATCGATTCAACTGGGCTCGACACCACCATCACGCAGGTTGGCGCACGTGAAAGCAATGTGCGCGCCGCCTGAAGCCGCGCTTCATCAACGCCCGGATCGCCGGCGATGACCTGCGCCAACTTCTCTCCAGCGCGCGCGCGCGCATCCCCCGCGATGACGACACACCGCCACGGACCGAGTTTGCCATGGTCGGGCACACGCGCGGCCAGGCGCAGCAACGCGTCGAGTTCGGGATCAGTGGGGCCAGGCTCGGCGAGATGTGCGATTTTTGTCGAGCGGCGACGCGCCAAGAGCGCCAGCGTTTCGGCGCTTGGACTGACCGCGTTCGCGGGCTCGTTTTCGCGTGGTTGGGCGGGAATGGCGGAAAGAGGTAGCGGCATGCGGGCTCCGTGGCGCGACACCGCGCACAAGGCTAGAGAGGTAGGATGACCAATGCCTGTGAAGAAGACGGCGATCCATGGATCGTCAAGTCCACGACCATCCCCTTCGAGAACAATTGGTTTCGCGTGGAGAAAAACGACGTGATCCATCCTGGCGGGGCGGCGGGCGAATACACCGTCGTGCGCGTCCGCCGTCTGGCGGTGGGCGTCCTGCCGATTGAGCCTGACGGAACCGTGCATCTGGTCGGGCAATGGCGCTTCCCGCTTGGACGTTACTCCTGGGAAATGCCGGAGGGCGGCGGCGAGCCGGGCGAGCGCGTCAGCGACTGCGCGCGGCGCGAGCTGGCGGAAGAAACCGGCCTCAGAGCTGGCGCGCTGAAGCCCATTCTTGAGTTGGATATGTCGAATTCACTGACCGACGAGCAAGGGGTGATATTCCTGGCGACCGAACTTGTCCCCGGCGACGCGAGTCCTGAGCCGACTGAGGTATTGCGCCGCTGTAGGGCGCCCTTCAGTGAGGTGTTGGCGCGTGTGGTGGATGGGCGGATTCGCGATAGTCTGACGGTTGCCGCCGTTCTCCGCGCTCACCACATGGCGGTGACGGGCACATTACCTGCAGCGTTGGCGCGCGCCATGCTCGCCGGCGCAGGGGAGTAGAGTCTATGGCCGAAGCAGCGCCACACGTGTTTGAAGCCTCCGGCGGGGTCTGGTCGCAGTTGCGGGTGGAGGCGATGCAAGCCGCCGCCGAGGAGCCGGTGCTGGCCTCTTATCTGCACGCTTCGATCTTGCATCACGACAGGATTGAGGACGCCCTGGCGTATCACCTAGCCCAGAAGCTCGGGCACGGCGATCTGACGGCGCTGCAACTGAGCGAGGTCGCGCGGGAGGCTTACGCCGCCGATCCGAGCCTGGCGCAGAAAGCACTGCGTGACATGCGGGTGGTGCGTGAGCGCGATCCAGCGTGCAGAACTTACCTGCAGCCCTTCCTCTATTTCAAAGGCTTTGGCGGCCTGCAGTCGTACCGCATCGCGCACTGGCTTTGGGGTCAGGAGCGTCACATCCTATCATATCACTTGCAGAGCCGCGTGTCGGAGCTGTTCGCGGTGGATATTCATCCCGCGGCGATTATCGGCGCTGGCGTGTTTATCGATCATGCGCATGGCATCGTCATCGGTGAAACCGCTGTGGTGGAGGATGACGTGTCCATGCTGCACTCAGTGACTTTGGGCGGCACCGGCAAGCAAGCGGGCGACCGCCACCCGAAGATTCGCCGCGGTGTGATGATCGGCGCCGGCGCCAAAGTGCTGGGCAATATCGAGGTTGGCGAATACGCGCGCATCGCTGCGGGGTCGGTGGTGCTTGATGATGTGCCGGCGCGTTGCACGGTGGCTGGCGTGCCGGCCAAGCCCGTGGGCGGTAAATGTTGCGACGACACCGTGCCCGCCCGCGAAATGGATCAGCATTTTGATCCGGGGCTTTAGGCGGAAGGCTTAAGGTCCGCGCACCACGTAGGTGGCGGCGTTGCCGACCGCAGTGGAGGTGGTGGCGATCGTGCTGGCATAGCTGCTCGAAGCGCGCGAAGAGGCGTACACGTCGCCGTCATTCACTTGATGGTTGTTCGCCGTCATTTGCGGCGTGCCGCCGTTTGTGCACGAACTGCAGAGCGTGCCGTTGACCGCGTTGCCGTACGCCGCCGAGGACGAGAGCGCCGCGCCATCGCCATCGCCGCCGATGGCGCTGTTGGCTTCGATGTAGCCCGAATTGTTCTGCGCCGTGTCCATCACTGTGTCGGAACCGGCATTCGCGACTGTCGCTGAATTACCGACCCCATAAGCGCCTGCGGATGCAAACCCCGCAAAATCGCCGCCGAGCGTCACGTAGCTGTTGGCGTTGATGTGACCGCTCGACTGCTGATCGATGTGGGCGTTGGTGTAGCCCCACTGATCGTCGATGGTGGCGGCGTTACCGTCGGCGGTGGCGTTCCCCGAGGCGTTCGACGCCGATCCCGCATAGAGGCCCACATTCGCGCGGACGTACTCGCCGTTGGCGCGCTGGGTGGTGCTGGTCGTGGACGTGGTTGTGTAGCCTGACGCCGTGACGTTGTTGGCGCTGGCGATCGCATCGGCGACGCTATCGCCGTAAACCGCAGCATTGGAGC
>DASZWS010000313.1:0-7917 GCA_035546515.1 Vitreimonas sp.
CCGTAGATGGTGCAGCGGTTGAGCGCGCCTTGCCAATTCGCTTGCCGGCACGCCGCTTCGTAGAACTGGAATTGCAGCACCCGCGCCAGGAAGTAGCGCAGATACGGCACATTGTTGGCGACGTGATACTTGGCGCCCGGGTCGAAGGCGTCTGCCGGACGCGGGCCACCGGGCGGGGTGATGCCTTGGTAATGCTGGCGCAGTTGCCACCATGAGGTGTTGTAATCAGCCGGCTGAATCTGCCCACGGAACACACGCCAGCGCCATTGATCGACGGAGATCGCGAACGGCAGGAAGGCGATCTTATCGAGCGCCTGGCGCATCAGCAGCGAGATATCAGCGTCAGCGCCTGGCACCTGGTTGCGCTGGAGCAATCCGATGTCGACCAGATAATCCGGCGTGGTGTTGAGCGCGATGAAATCGCCGATGGCTTCGTGGAAGCCGTCATTGGCGCCATCTTCGAACAGGAACGGCTGATGCTGGTAGGCGCGCTGATAATAGTTGTGCCCCATTTCGTGGTGCACGGTTTGGAAGTTGTCGGCGTCGATGTTGATGCACATCTTGATGCGCACATCGTTGGCGTTGTCGAGATCCCAGGCTGAAGCGTGGCAAACGACGTCGCGGTCGCGCGGGCGGATCAATTGCGAGCGCTGCCAGAACGTGTCCGGCAAAGGCGCAAGCCCGAGCGAGGTGTAAAAGCGCTCGCCGGTCTTGGCGAGGCGCATGTAGTCGTAGTGCTGCTGGTTGAGGAGCCGCGTCAGATCGTAGCCGCCGCGCGTCGGCGGGCCAACGATATCGGCGATGTTGCCCCACTCTTGCGCCCACATATTGCCGAGCAGATCGGCACGGATCGGACCAGTCGCAGGCTGCACCGCATTGCCGTAGTGCTGGTTCAGCTTTGCGCGAACGTAGCAATGCAGCTGTTCGTAGAAGGGCTGCATCTGCCCCCACAGCCGCTCAACCTCGTGCTCCATGTCGGCGGCGGGCATGTCGTAGTTCGAAAGCCAGTAATCACCGACATTCGGGTAGCCGAGTTCGCGCGCGCCTTCGTTGGAAATGGTGACCATCTGCGCATAATCGTGCGCCATCGGTCCGGCGATGTTGTGCCACTTGGTCCACATCTCCTGGATACGGGCCGGATTGCGCTCCGTCGCCATCTTCGCTTCGAGCTCATCGAGCGTGTACTGATGGCCGTCGATCTCGACCTTGCTGGTCGAATAAAGCGAGGCCATGCGGTTGTTGACCTCCGCCATCTGATCGGCGGCGCCGGCGCGCTGCGGCGCGGGCAGCGTCAGCGACAAGCGCAACAGATCGATCTTGCGGCGCAGTTCCGGCGGAAGTTGCAGGCTCTGATAACGCGCGGCCTGGCTGGCGAGACGCACGCGCAATTGCGTGCCTTCACTATCGGCGCGCTGTGAGAGCCACTCGGTGTCGTGCTGGATGTAGGTCGCATAGACCCAACCGATGTGCGCCTCGTACTCGGAGCGCGCCGCCAACTGGGTTTCCGCGTCGGCGACAAATTGCTGCGCTTCCGCCACCGTGGGCGCGCCCTGGGCACTGGCCGTCGCGCTCGTGGCGCCTGGCGTCGCAGTCGTCGTGCAGGCCATGAGCGCGGCTACCGCCAGCCAGGACACGGCGCGCTTGAGCATTGATTTTGCGAACATTGCGACCCCCTGATCGAGAAAATATCTGGAGGCGCCTTAGCCGACGCGGCAGGTTGTCACAAGCCTTCTGCGGCCAACCACTCGATGCCGTCCGCCGACATCACAAACACCGCCGCTTGACGCCGATGCGCGCCCACCGCCGCGAAGAATTTCTGCGCCACCTCGTTCTCGACGCCGGTGGTGATCGCCAGATCGCGGGCGCCGAGATCGCGGGCGCGGCGCGCCACGGCCGACATCATCTTCCGGGCTAGCCCGCCACGTCTATGTTGCGGCGCCACATAAAGCTCGCACAACACGATATTGGGCGTGGCGCGCCGGACGTCGTAGCTTTTGGTGATGATCGCGTGGGCCACCAGCGGCGCGTTCGAGCGCTCCTGCGCCACCCAGGCCTCGAACAGCGCGTTCTGGCCGAAGGCGTTGGTACGGATACGGTCGGTGTCGAGCGCGGAGACTGCGCCCTCTTCGCTCGCCGCAGCCGCCGCCAGACGCGCGATGGCGTCAGCGTCGCGGGGTACTGCGCGGCGAATGAGCAAAGTCCGACCTCCTGGTCGGCTCAGTAAGCCGCGTCAGAGGCAAAGAGGCAAGCGAAAGCCAGGGTTAATGGAAATGATCGCCGCCCAAACCCATCGGCGTGTCTTCGTGATTCTGCCAGCTGGTGCCCGGCGAACGGCGCGAAATGAACGCGCCCAACAATGTCAGCCCGACCACGACCGCTACTGCGACCAGAAACCAGAAGAACATTGCACGCTCCTGCGGCAATTCGAGCAGGCGGCCTCGGCCCGTGCCGGCCGCCCAGTTCTGTGTATGTGGGAACGCTGTAGCATGATTTGCAGAAGGATTCGACGTGACGCCGCCTATCACGTGCAGTCGCGGAACCCGACAAACGCGGCTTGGCTTCTTTTCCGCGTTTGCTGCAGCCGCTAGGTTTCCGCTGAACATCGGAGTAGCGGCGGGTGAGTGAGGGCGGCAAAGCGGCGTGGCCGCGTCTCACGTGGGGGCCACTAACGGCGTTGGCCGCGCTCGGCGCCGGCATTGCCTTCGTCAACGCCACCTCGAACCTGATGGAGGCGGCGCGCGATCATCGAACGCTGGACGCGTGGGAACCGTTCGTCTGGGAATATTCGAGCTGGACGCTGGTGCTGCTGCTGGCGCCGCTCGTAGGCCGCGCACTGACACGCTGGCCACGGACGGGCATGCCGTTTTGGCGCTTTCTGCTCATCCACGCCGCGCTGACGTTTCCATTCTCGGCGACCCACGTCACCGGCATGTGGGTGTTGCGCAAGCTGGCCTATTGGATAGCCGGCGGTTCGTACGACTTCTGGCACAATCAGCCGCTCACGATCTTCCTCTATGAGTGGCGCAAGGATGTCACCGCCTACGCATTGATCGCGCTGATCTACTATCTCTTCAGGCGGCGCGCGCAGGCGAGCGTGGCGCCGCCAGCATTGGAGCGCATCGAGCTGCGCGAGCGTGGCAGCGTTGCTTTCCTGGCGCCAGGCGATGTTCTCTACGTCGAAGCGGCCGGCAACTACGTCGAATTTCATACGGCCACGCGATCGCATCTGGTGCGGGGCACGCTGGCATCCTGGGAAGCGCAACTGACGGCGCGCGGGTTCGCACGCGTGCATCGTTCGCGGCTCGTCAATCGCGCACGCATCGCCGCAACCAAATCCACGCCTTCGGGCGATCTTGAGATCACGCTCGACGGCGGCAAGACGATTGCCGGCAGCCGCCGCTTTCGCAGCGCGCTGGAGCCGGCGTCCGCCGTGATGAGCCGTTAGTACAAATCGGCCACGATGTCGGCGCGCTTGCTCATGATGGCGTCGGCGCTCGCTGTGCCGGCTGGGACAAAGCGGATCTTGTTGGCCGGCGCGCCGAGACGCACGAGCGCATCGCGCACCCGCTCCTGGCGGCGCTGAATTTGCGCGTTGGCGGCAGTGGGTGTTTGACCCGCATCGGCGGACGCCGAAATGGTGATGCCGCGCAATTCGCCGCCGGCGTGCTCGCAGGCGTGCACTTGATCCATCAGCGTGTTTAGGAGCGGCATCGCCACCGGCTGATCGCTTTGCACTTCATCGCTGAAATAGATGGTCGCGGTTTGCTGGGTGCATCCGGCGTGCGGCGACGGCGTGCTGGCGACTGTCGCGGTATCGGGCGCGCCGGTTTGCATGTCAGCGCACGCGCCGAGCGCCAGGGCGGCCGAAACCAAAAGCACGCGCAAAGCCGACGTCATGATATCCCCTCCTCAAGTCCGAAGCGCCATATTGCCGATCCGGGCGGCGCGCCGCAAAGCCAAACTCGGCGCCCACGTTACTCCTGATGGGGATGGAGCCGTGCAAGCCACGCCGCCTGCGCCTAAATTGTCACGACCCCGAGTCGAGGAACCATATGGCGCAACAGACGCGCACCACGTCCAAACAAGAAGCGCCACGCGCCTGGCAACGCATGTTGTCCGGCCGCCGGCTCGATCTGCTCGACCCCTCGCCGCTGGACATCGAGATCGAGGACATCGCCCACGGTCTGGCCCGCGTCGCCCGCTGGAACGGACAAACGACCGGCGCGCACGCGTTCTCCGTGGCGCAGCACTCGCTTGTCGTTGAGGACATCTGCCGCAAGCTGGCCCCGGAGTGGGACAAGAAACGCCGCTTGGCGGCGCTGCTGCACGATGCGCCCGAATACGTCATCGGCGACATGATCAGCCCGTTCAAGGCGGCGCTGGGACTCGACTACAAGGCGTTCGAGGCGAAGCTGGAGGCGGCCATCCATCTACGCTTCGGCTTACCGGCGCATCCATCCGCGGTGGTCAAAGGCGTGATCAAGCGGGCGGACATCATTTGCGCCTATTTCGAAGCGGTGCAGCTGGCGGGTTTCACCGAGGCGGAAGCGCGGCGCTATTTCGGCGCGCCGCCGCGCGCCATTCGGCTCAAACTGACGCCGCGGCCGACGAGCGAGGTGGAAGAAGCTTTCTTGAAGCGCTTCCGGTCCCTCATCGATCCAGCCTAAACTGCCCGCTCCATGACCATCATCGTTTGCCCCCTTTCGCGCGCGCCCGACATTGCGCGCGAACACCGCCCGTCTCACGCGGTGAGCCTGCTTGATCCCGGCTCGATGTTTCCGGTGCTGGTTGGGTTTCCGGACGAGCGCCACTTTCGCGTAGGGGTGCACGACATCAACGAGCCGCGCGAAGGCGAGTTGATCTGTGACGAAGCGCGGATGCGCACCATCCTCGATTTTGTCGCCGGCTGGGATCGTCAGGCGCCGATGCTGATCCACTGCTACGCTGGCATCTCACGCTCGAGCGCAACGGCGTTCATCACCGCGTGCTTGCACAATCCCGGTACGGATGAACATGAGATCGCGCTCGCCCTGCGCGAAGCTTCGCCCGCGGCGTGGCCGAACCGTCGCTTCGTGGCGTTAGCCGACGCCGAGCTCGGCCGCGGCGGGCGCATGGTCGAAGCCGTCGAGCACATCGGCGATGGACACAGCTGGTTGGACATCGGCGAGAACACGCCGTTCATGCTGCGATCGCGCTTTGAGACGCCCGCATGAGCGGTGCGCCGCACGTCGTTATCGGGCTTTCTGCCGCCGTCGTCGCGGTGACGGAGGATGCGCCATATGTGGTGGTGACGCGCGAGGCGATGGACACGCCGCCAGGCTTGCCGTTCGGCCTATTCGATCCCGCCGGCGACCGCACGCTTGAACTTTCGCTGCGCGGCTGGGTGAAAGAGCAAACCGGCTTCAGTATCGGCTACGCCGAACAGCTTTACACGTTCGGCGATCGCGGGCGCGAAGCGCCGCTTGCCGACATTGGCGACAACCCCGATCGGGTGATCTCCATTTCATATTTGGCGCTGACGCCAACGCGCGCGGCGCTGCATGGCGCCGGCGCGCAATGGCGCTCCTGGTACGAGTTCTTTCCATGGGAGGACTGGCGCGACGGCCGCCCCGCCATCATCGACACCGTGATTGCGCCCCGCCTGCGCGCCTGGTGCGCCGAGGCGAGCGACGCCGAAACCGCGGGACGCCGGCGCGCGCGCATGCGGCTCGCCTTCGCGCTCGACGGCGCGGTCTGGAACGAAGAGCGCGCGCTCGATCGTTATGAACTGCTGTACGAGGGCGGCCTCGCGCCGGAAGCGGCGCGCGATCGCGTGCGCCTACAAGGCAAAGCGGCGCCCTCGATCAAGGCTGAGCCGGGCTTGGGCGAGCCGATGCAATCGGATCACCGGCGCATTCTGGCGACCGCCATCAGCCGCCTCCGCGCCAAGATCAAATACCGACCGGTGGTGTTCGAACTGGCGCCGGAAATGTTCACGCTTCTGAGCTTACAGCGCGTCGTCGAAGCCATTGCCGGGCTTGAACTGCACAAGCAGAATTTCCGTCGCTTGCTCGACCGCACCGGACTGGTCGAAGGCACCGGCCAATTCGACGCCAGCGCCGGCGGACGCCCCGCGGAACTCTTCCGCGCGCGCCGCGAAACCCTGAGCGAACGCCCCGTCGGCGGCGTGCACGTGCCGGCCCCACGCGGCGAATGATGCCTGAAGAGTGTGTGTCACCCTTTCCTGCTGAGCGGCGAAACTCTGAATGAAGCCACCCGTTCCGAGCGGCTGGCCGCTGGTGAGGGGAATGCTTGGAGGATCGTACGACAATATTTTCAGCAGCTGCATCTGCGCAAAGAATTGCTCAGAATGGCCGGTATTTTGAACGAAATCGCTGCGCTTCACGACGACCTCACAAACTCTCGAAATTCAGCGAAAAAAGATGTGGCGTGCACACTTGATCCACGTGCAATCCGTCCTGAGGTTCGCCGGTGGCGATACCCTCGATGCTTCGACCCACCAAACGGTCCCCGCGCCGTATCGTGATGATCTTCAATTCGAACTGCTGGCGAACCCGCGGTCCTGAAACCAGGAACGCCACATCGTGGTAGTCCGCGATGGCAAAATTGGATGGTGCCGCTGGTTGGCGCGTTATTCGAATGCAACGCGTTGAGGACGACGAAAGCGCAATGTCATCCTGACCGCAATCGCTGTTGCGCTTCTCAATCTGCCAAAAGCCCGCCGCGACTATTTTTTCGCGCAACGGCGCCAAATTACTGCGTTGATCCAACATGGTCGGCTCCACCCACACGATCAGCCGACGAGGCACATCGTCATCGTACAGCGCGGCGCTGATGAGGTCTGCCTGCAACGAATCGCGAGGGAGGGACGTGTGAAAGCTGGAAACGTAAACGTTTTCCACGTCAGTCGGTGGAAACGGCACCTGACTCGTCCGCACCCAGTCACACATCTGCTCGACTACATTGCTCGCATCTCCACGGAAGGAAGGCAGTGTAAGCCCTGACGGCAAGTCCGACGCCTGCACACCCTGGACTGAAAGCACCTGCGGCTCCGAATGTGATTTGGCGCAGGCGGCCAGAGCACAGAACAACGCAGTGAGTAGCGAGAACATCCTGCGCATCACCCTCACCGCTCCCTACCCGCTTCCGCGACGCGCCGCGCTAAGGGCGAAAACAGAAACTCTATGATACGTCGACGCCCTGTCCTGATCTCCGCAGTTGTCGCCAATCCAGCACCTAAATTCATACGCCTCCCATCGACATTGATGGTGAACCGTGACAGCTCGATGCGCGCGGGAAAGATCAGCCCTTGATGCTCATCTTGGATCGCGTCACGGCTCAAGAACGTAAGCCTGCCGTCGACTACGCCGTAGCGCGTGAAAGGATACGCCTCCAACTTCACGCGCACCGTCTGTCCTTCATGCACGAAGCCGAGGCGAAGGTCGCGTTTGGCACCTTGGCAATGTAGGCATTCCGAAGTGCCGCACGAAACTCTTGAGGAATGATGTGGTGGACTTGAATCGTCATCGCGCGCCGTCCTAGAACTGCCGAAAAACCAGACCCGTAAGACCCGCCGCATGAAGCGCAGCCTGCATTTCAGCCGAACAAACGACGATTTCTGGCGCCTTCAAAAGCCGAAAGAGGTGAATCCGAGGTTCAATTGGTTTGAAGACAAACTTAGAACCCACGGCGTCGTAGCGTGGCGCGTTCACGACCCAATTAATTTCTGAAGCCTGCTCATCGATGCAGTCTTCGAAATCGATCACGTCACACAACCAACGCGCCGCCGCAGCTTCGTCGCTTCCGTCGCGTCGCACGAATACTTTCGCAGGTACGATATCCGTCGTCTTCGCGGCGAATGCCTCAATGATTTGACGCGCTAATTCAGAAATAATCCAGAAATTGTCGCCGGCCTCT
>DASZWS010000314.1:0-3937 GCA_035546515.1 Vitreimonas sp.
TAGCTGCGCGGCTGCATGATTCCTCGTCATTCACGCATCAGAAAAAGTCGGTTGCTGGCCTCTCCGGCGCGACCGGAAGTTATGCCGCGCACGCGTCCGCCCGCCGCCAAATTCCGGCGACAGTCGGCGACGGCGGCACTAAGATGGACGGCGATGAATTTCGATTTCTCGGAGGACGCGAAAGCCGTACGCGAACACGCGAGCCGCTTCCTGCGTGAGCGCGTGCCGTCCGGTGCTGTGCGAAAGCACATCGAGAGCGGCGCCGCCTACGATAAGGCGCTATGGTCCGAGATTGCCGAGATGGGCTGGCTGGGCGCAACGATCCCTGAGGCGTTCGGCGGCTCGGCGATGGGCTACGAAACGGCGTGCGTTCTCGCTGAAGAGATAGGTGCGGTGGTCGCGCCGGTGCCGTTTGGACCGAGCCTCTACTTGGCGTCTGAAGCGCTGCTGGCGTTTGGTTCGGACGCGCAGAAGCGGACATGGCTGCCGCTGCTGGCTTCTGGCGAGAAAATCGGATGCTTTGCCATCGCCGATGGCGAGGGGGATCCTGCACCCGAGAATGTCCGCGCTCATGTCGTTGGCGGCAAGCTGACGTGCGAGAAGTTTCCCGTGCCGAATGCCGAAGGCACTGACGTCGCCATCGTCGTTGCGCGCCGTGAGGCCGGTGGCGTTGGGCTCTTTATCGCGCCGCTTGACGGACACGGCGTGGAGCGCGTGACGCTTCGTGGCCTGGACGTCGCGAATCCACAGGTGGCGCTTCGCCTCGTCGACACGCCCGTAGAGCCGCTCGCGGGTGGACAGGACTGGGCCGCAGTGACCAAGTTGCTCGATCGCGCGGCGATCTTGTTTGCGTTCGAACAGATCGGTGGCGCACGCGCAGCACTGGACATGGCGGTGACGTACGCCAAGAGCCGCTACGCATTTGGGCGGCCCATCGGCTCGTTCCAGGCCGTGAAGCACAAGCTTGCGGACATGTACGTCGCTATCGAGATCGCGCGCTCGAATGCATATTTTGGCGCCTGGGCGCTTGAGCGCGACGCGGCGGAGCTGCCGCTGGCCGCTGCCACTGCGCGTACCGCTGCCAGCGAGGCGTATCAGTTCGCGGCCAAGGAAAACATCCAGGTGCACGGCGGTATGGGCTTTACGTGGGAGTCCGACTGCCACCTCTACTATACGCGTGCGAAGGCGCTCGCGCTGGCGATCGGCAGTGTGCGGCACTGGAAACGCGCACTGATGACGCGCCTCGACCAACGCAACGAGGCGGCTGATGGATTTTGAGGACACACCCGAAGAGGCTACGTTCCGTGCCGAGGTGCGCGCGTTCCTCGACGCAAACACGACGCGGAAATCGACCGAACGCGCTTATCGGAAGCGCGCCCTCGATGAAGCCGACGTCGCTCGCGCCAAGCAATGGCAGGCCCAGAAGGCGGATGCGGGGTTCGCGGCGATCACGTGGCCGACGGAGTATGGCGGCCGCGGCGGATCGATGATCCAGCATCTGATCTACGCGCAGGAGGAAGAGAACTACGTCGTCCCGCAGCACATCTTCAATCAGAGCATTGGCCTCGCGTTGCCGACCATCATGACGCATGGGCGCAAGGATCGAGTGGAGCGTTTTGCACGGCCCGCGCTGCGCGGCGAAGAAATCTGGTGTCAGCTGTTCTCGGAACCCGCCGCGGGGTCCGATCTCGGCGGCTTGCGCACCCGCGCCGTACGCGATGGCGACGAGTGGGTCATCAACGGTCAAAAGATTTGGACGTCGAACGCTTACTTTGCTGATTTCGGCATGCTCGTGGCGCGTTCGGACGCCAATGTCGTCAAGCATGCCGGACTGACATTCTTCTACATTGATATGAAGTCGCCGGGCATCGAAATCCGGCGCATCCGCCAAATCTCCGGCGCGTCGAACTTCTGCGAAGTCTTCTTCACCGACGTTCGCATTCCGGATTCGCAACGCCTCGGCGCGGTTGGCGAGGGGTGGAAGGTGGCGATGACGATGCTCCTCAATGAGCGTCTGGTCGTCGGCCAAGCCGAGGGCCCTGACTTCGAAGATATCTACGCGCTTGCAAAGCTGGTTTTGCTCGAAGGCGCGCCGGCGATTGAGGACGTTGCGGTACGCGAGCGGCTCGCGGATTGGTATATTCAGCAGCAGGGGCTGCGGCTCACCAAATTCCGGACCATGACGGCGCTCTCGCGCGGCAAAACGCCGGGCCCGGAAGCCTCGATCACCAAACTCGTCAGCGCGACCAAACTGCAGGACATCGCCTCCTTTGGGATCGATCTGCTCGGCATGGCGGGTGCGGCGATGGATCCGCGCATCGCGCCGATGAATGCATGGTTCCAGGAAGCGCTGCTTTATGCGCCCGGCAAGCGCATTGCCGGCGGCACCGATGAAGTGTTGCGCAACATCATTGCCGAGCGTGTTCTGAAGCTTCCAGGCGATATGCGGGCCGACAAAGACCTGCCGTTTCGCGACATTCCCACCGGCGCAAAGAGCTGAGCATGGCGGCGTGGCTCAAACATCATCGCCCCGTCTATTCGCACGCTGAGCTGAAGCGGCTGATTGATCCGACCCTGGTGGCCATCATTGGCCTTTCGCGAAACGAGGCATCCATGGGCGCGCGGGCGTTGGCGAACTTGCGCAATGGCGCCGATGTTCGCGTCTATGGCGTCAACCCGAAGGCGGATGAACTGCACGGCATAAAATGTTTCGCGAGCATCGCTGAAATTCCCGAGCGCGTGGATTGCGCTATCATCGCCACGCCGATTGACGCCGTCGAGGCGTTGGTTGAGCAATGCGCGGCGGCTGGCGTGGGCGGTTGCATCATCTTCGCCTCCGGGTTTTCGGAGACAGGTCTTCCCGAACGTGCTGCGATCCAGACACGGATTGGCGATATCGCCCGCGGCTCGCGAATGCGCATTGTCGGCCCAAACTGCATAGGCCTCATCAACAATGTACGCCGGCTCGGGTTATTGTTCGTTTCCACCTACGCCAGCACGGCGTGGCGCGCGGGGCCGGTTGGACTCGTGTCGCAGTCCGGCGGCCTGGGGCAATCGATTGTGCAGGTCGTACAGCGGGGCGGCGCGTTCAGCCATTTCCTGGCTGCCGGCAATTCATGCGACGTCGATGTCACCGACTATATCAATTTTCTGGTGGACGACCCGAACTGCCGCGTCATCGCTTGCGTCGCGGAAGGCCTGAAGGATGGAGAGCGCTTGCTGGAAGCTGGCGAACGTGCGCTCAAGGCCGACAAGCCGATCGTCATGTATAAGATCGCCACAGCGGCGGCGGCGGCGAAAGCGGCGATGTCGCACACCGGTACGCTCGCTGGTTCCAATGCGGCTTACGAGGCGGCTTACCGCCGTGTCGGCATCATCAGGGCCGACAACATCGAAGACGTCTATGAGACCGCCGCGTTCCTTGCGAAAGCGGGCCGGCCGAAAGCGCGTGGGGTCGCCGCTATGGGCGCATCAGGCGGCGCCTGCGTGATCACGCTCGATAAGGCGGAAGCCTACGGTGTGCCGATGCCCAAGCCGCAGCCGGAAACACAGGCCGCATTGGAGAAGGTGGTGCCGGAGTTTGGCGCGCCTGGAAATCCGTGTGACTTCACGGCGCAAGCTGGGACGGACGGATCGCTTTATCGCGCCTGCGCGTCGACGCTATTGTCTGATCCAAACTATGCGGCGCTCGTTGTAATGACGCCGAGTGTAAGCGAGCGGCTGACACCGCCGAACGTGTCGCTCTATTCAAAGCTGGCGGCCGAGGCGGGCAAGCCAGTGTGTTTGTCCTGGATGTCGGAATGGCGCGATGGCCCGGGGGCGACAGAGGCGGAGAGCGATCCGCACGTCGCCTATTTCCGTTCGACCGACGCTTGCTATCGCACGTTCGCCGGCTGGTTTCACCGCGAGGCAGTGGTCACCGCCGAGCGCGTACGCA
>DASZWS010000315.1:0-7190 GCA_035546515.1 Vitreimonas sp.
ATCCCCGCCGTTGCCCAGGAAGTGCAGCCCTGCTCCCGCGTCGTCACCTACGGCGACCTGAACTTGAACAACCCCTATGGCGCGCACGTAATGGTGCGCCGCATTGAAAACGCCTCGCGCGAGGTGTGCGGCGATCGTTCGGGCCCGCGTCCGCTCAACGAAAACGGCAGCGTGCACGCCTGTCGCGTTGATGCGACCGAGAACGCCGTCAGCGACCTCGATCATCCGATGGTGACGGCGGAGTATTACGGCGATCGCGGCGGCAACGTTGTCGTCACCGACGATGGCGCGCGTGTGTACGACGACAGCGGCGCGCCGGTGTATCAAGAGCCGGGCTACTACGAAGACGGCGGCGCCAAGTACTAGTCGGCGTCCAAGACGGCCCGCACTTTACGGGCCAGATCGACCAGGGTGTACGGCTTCAACAAAAGCTGTGCGCCCGGGTCGAGCACGCCGTTGTGAACGATGGCGTTTTTCGTATAGCCGGTCGTGTAAAGAACTTTGAGCGACGGATAGCGCTTCAAAGCTTCATCGGCCAGCACACGGCCGGTCATGCCGGGCATCACCACATCAGTGAACATCAGCGCGGTGCCGGGCTTCTCCTCCAGCATTTTCAGGGCAGCCGCGCCACCGTTTGCATGTAGCACCGTGTAACCAAGCTCGCGCAGCGCCGCGACGCTGAGCGAGCGCACGCGATCTTCGTCCTCGACGACAAGAATAATCGTCGTCGGATCGCCGGCGAATTTCTCCAGATCGCCCTCAGCCGCCGGCCGCACCGCCGATTCCGGCGCGTCGGTGCGCGGCAAGTAGAGCTTCACGGTCGTGCCCTGTCCGACTTCTGAATAGATGGCGACGTGGCCGCCGCTTTGCTTCAGCAGGCCGTGCACATGGCTGAGCCCGAGGCCCGTTCCCTTGCCAACCTCTTTGGTGGTGAAGAACGGCTCGAACGCCTGTTGCAGCGTTTGCTTGTCCATGCCGACGCCCGTGTCGGAAATGGCGATGAGCACGTACTGGCCCGCCTTCACGTCGCTGCTCGCGCGCGCGTAGGCCTCATCCAAATGCGCGTTGCTCGACTCGATGGTGAGCTTGCCGCCATCGGGCATCGCATCCCGGGCATTGACCGAAATGTTGAGGATGGCTTGCTCAAGTTCGTGGCGATCCACGTTCACGCGCCAGACGCCGCCACCCAGGACGGTTTCCACCTCAATCTGCTCGCCGAGCGTGCGCCGCAGCAGTTCAGTCATGTCGCTGAGCACGCGGTTTGCATCGATGACCGAAGGATTGAGCGGCGTGCGGCGGGCGAACGCCAGCAAGCGGCTCGTCAACTGCGCCGCGCGGCGCGCGCCGTCGATGGCGGCGTCCACGAATGTGCCTGCATCGGTCTGACCGCGCTCAATACGGCGCTTCGCAAGCTGCAGCGCCGAGATGATCACCGCCAGCATGTTGTTGAAGTCGTGCGCGACGCCGCCAGTGAGCTGGCCGACCGCCTCCAGCTTTTGCATCTGCCGGACTTTTTCTTCCGCCTGCTCGCGCTGCGCGACCTGTTCGACGAAGCGCTGATGCGCCACACGCGCGGCGTCACGCGACTCGCGTAATTCGTCCACGGCGCGACGCACCAAAAACATGAGCAACGCGCCGATGCCGATGATCAGCAAGCAGGCAAAAAGGATGACGAAACGCAGCGTCGCGCTAGCGCGATCAGCGGCCGCGAGCGCGTCATTCAGCACTTTCGTCTCGCGCGCCTGCGCCCCCTCGCTCAGATCGCGGATATCGTCCATGACCTGTTTGCCGGAATTGGCGCGGACGATTGCGAGCGCCGCCGATTGCTGGCCCTGCGCTCGCAAATCGATGGTGTGCTGCAACTCGGCGAATTTGCTGGAGATCAGCTCACGCAGCCGGTTGGCGTCGGCGGTGGTCTGTGGGTCGGCGCGGAGCTGATCGAGTTCGAGCGCAATGCGCGGCTCGGCGGCGCGATAGGGCTCCAGATACGCATCATTCCCCGTAAGCAGATAGCCACGCTGCCCGGTTTCAGCGTCGGTCATAAGCTGCAGCACCAGCCGATAATGACTCCGGCGTTCGATTGAGGTGCGCACCTGTTGGTGCACTGCGCTCGCGGTCTCAGTTTGCACGAGCGCAGCGACAACGGTGACGACGAGCAGAATGAGAACTGCGCCCAGCGCAACAGCGTACGCTACCGCTGCGGGAAAGCGTCGGCCCAACAGCGTTACGGTCATCCAGCCCCTTCCGGAGCAGCGCTTATTCCAGACCTCGGATTCGCACGCAACTATTCACGGCGCAGAATACGGTCGACCAGAATGTTCGCCCACCAAGTTCCCATGAAGGAACTTTTGACGCGGGCTTTATCGTAGTCCTCCTCGACCCATTGCATGAACGGCTTGCCGCTCGTCTTGGTCTCATCGAGGTAGGTCTGGAAGAAGAAGTCGATCATGCCGGTCTTGCCCTGCCGCACGTGCAGGTACTTTAGAGATAATTGTTCCATCGCCGCGGCGATCGGCAGGCCCATTTTGAAATGCGCGTAGAGCACGGCCATCGCGCCGGCGCGGTCTGCGCCGGACTTGCAGTGCATCAACGCCGGATACTCGATGGTCTCGAATATTTCTTTCGCCCGCCGGATTTGCTCGCGGCTCGGCGGCTCGCGTGAATGCATGCGCTGATCGACCAAGGCGATACCGTTGCGCTCACAGGCCTCCTTCTCCAGAGCGTAGTAGCCGGTGTCAGCCTTGCCCCGAAGGTTGAGGATGGTCTTGAAGCCGAGCGCTGCGTAGCGATCGATAGCCTGCGGCGAGGGTTGGTTGGCGCGCGCCATCTGGCCGGGCTCGATCCAGTGGAAATTGGAGAACGCCGCCCGCAGAAAGCCATGGTCGGCCCAGATGAGATCGTGGTGGGCCCGACGGCGGCCTTGCGCGGAGCTAAGGTCGAAACGAGAAGGTTTGGCCTGGGCCTCTGACATCACTACTCAAGCGCTGCTGGCGCCGGGCGTCCGGCGCCTCCTATAAGGGGTGGAGTGGGGCCGATTAAAGTGGCGGCCCCGGCGGACCATGCTCAAGACCCTGCTCGGCAATCCAGTTTTTCAGTACGTGGTCGGCCGGACCATCGGTTTCTACATGCTTTTTGTAGGGATCACGACCCGCTGGGAGCGGGTCAATCAGGCCGCCATCGAGCCGTTCTGGCGCGGCGAGGGCAAGATGATCGGCTGCATCTGGCACGGTCGCTTCACCCTCATTCACAAGATGTGGAAGTTCGGGAAAGGCATCCCCCCGGCGAAGATGCTGATTTCCCGGTCCCGCGAGGGCGGCCTGGTGTCTTGGGTATCCCGCACGGTGGGCGCGGAGGTGATCCGCGGCTCGGCCGCCAAACGCGGTCAGCAAAAAGGCGGCGTTGAAGCCACTCTGCAGATGGCGCGCCACCTCGATGGCGGCGGCGTCATCGCCATGACCCCGGACGGTCCGCGCGGTCCGCGCATGCGGATCAAGCGCGGGGCAGTGCAGCTCGCGCGCATGGCGGGCGGCGCGTCGCTGATGGGCGTCACCTGGGCCACGTCCAACCGCATCGTCTTCCAGGGGAGCTGGGACAAGTTTGTCTTTCCCCTGCCATTCGGCCGTGGCGCCCTAATCTGGACCGACCCGATCGCCGTGCCCGAAGACGCCGACAACGAAACGATGGAGCGTCTGCGTCTCCAACTGGAGACCGAAATGATCCGCATCGCCGCCGAGGCGGACCGCATTGCCGGCGTCGATGTGATCGAACCTGCGCCGCCACGCCCGATGGCGGAGCACGTCGACATGGAAGAGCTTGAGGGCTCGACATGAGCTTTTCGCCGGCCCTCGCATTCTATCGCGCCGCGACCACGGCGCTTGGCCCGTTGGCGAAGCCGTGGTTGGACGCACGCGCGCGGCGCGGCAAAGAGGACGCCGCGCGCTTGGGCGAGCGGTTTGGCTTCTACAAGCAGACGCGCCCACCTGGGCGTCTCATTTGGCTGCATGCGGCAAGCGTCGGCGAGTCGGGCGTGGCGATGGCGTTGATCGACGCGCTCTCGCGGCGCGATCCGGCGCTTTCCTTTCTCCTCAGCACCGGCACCCGCACCTCCGCCGAGATCGCCGCCAAAAGATCGCCGCCGCGCACCACCCACATCTACGCGCCGCTCGATGTGATGCCAGCGGTACGCCGCTTCGTCGCGCATTGGCGGCCTGACCTTGGCGTGTTCGTCGAAAGCGAGATTTGGCCCAACCTTATCCTCGAAGCGCGCCGTGCCGGCGCCACGCTGGCGTTGGTGAACGCGCGCATGAGCCCCTCGACGCTGCAGAACTGGCGCAGCTGGTCGGCGGCGGCGCGCAAAGTGCTGGGCGCGTTTGCCTGGGTCTCCGCGGCTGACGCCCGCACCGGCGATGCGCTCACCACACTGCGGGGCGCGGCGACGCCCGCGCTCGGCAATTTGAAACTCGCCGCGCAGCTGCCGCGCATCGATCCGCAAGCGCGCGCCGCGCTGGCCGCCGATATCGGCAAGCGCCCGGTTTGGGTCGCCGCCTCCACCCATCCCGGCGAAGACGAGATCGTGCTCGAAGCGCACGCCCGCGTGCGCGCCAACGTGCCCAACGCGCTTCTGATATTGGCGCCGCGCCATCCCGATCGCGGCGCCGCTGTCGCTGCGCTCGCCCACGACGCACCGCGGCGCGCTATGGGACGCGGCATCGGCGACGCGCCGGTTTATGTCGCGGACACCATGGGCGAGATGGCGCTCTTTTACGATCTCGCGCCAATCTCACTGGTGGCGGGATCGCTGCTGCCCGAGTTGAAGGGCCACAACCCCGTCGAGCCGGCCAAGTTTGGGTCTGCGGTGCTGAGCGGCCCCAACGTGGAGTCTTTCCAGGATTTGTTCGATGCGCTGTTCACCGGCCAAGCCGCGCTCCGGGTCGATGACGCCCACGATATCGCCGTCGCCGTCACCCACCTCTGGCGCGACGAAGCCACCCGCACGCGCCAAGTCGAAGCCGCGCGCGCGGTGATCGCTCACGGCGCGGCGGCGTTCGAGAACACGGTCACGCAATTGCTTTCCCTCACGCCCGCTCATGCGACCGCCTGAGTTCTGGAAGGCCGACGCTGGCGGGCGCGATGCAGCGCTCACCTTGCGCGCGGTGCTGACACCGATTTCCTGGATTTATGCGTGGGAGGTGGCGCGGCGCCTGCGCTCCACCATGCCGCGGCATGCACCGACGCCGGTGATCTGCGTTGGCAACTTCACCGTCGGCGGCGGCGGCAAGACGCCGGTGACGCGCGCGATCCGCGCCAAGCTCGGTCCCACTGCGCACACACTCTCGCGCGGTTATGGCGGACGCCTGGAAGGCCCGCTGCGGGTCACGCCGAACATGGATGCGCGCGAAGTCGGCGACGAACCGCTGCTGCACGCCGCCGACGGCGCAGCCTGGATCGCCCGCGACCGTCACGCCGGCGCGATGGCGGCGGCAAACGCCGGTGCGCGCGCCATCATCATGGACGACGGCTTCCAGAACCCATCGCTCGCCAAGGATCTCAGCATCATCGTCGTTGATGCGAACTATGGCGTCGGCAACGGCCAGGTGTTTCCGGCGGGTCCGCTGCGCGAGCGTTTGGCCGAAGGCATGGCCCGCGCCGACGCGATTGTGCTACTGCGCACAGCCGACGCGCGCGCCGAAGCCAATGACAACGAAGACTCGTTGGATTGGCTCGATGGCTTCACCAAGCCGATCCTGGGCGCGGAGCTCGCGCCCACCGGCGACCGCCCGGAAGGCAAGTTCGTCGCCTTCGCCGGCTTGGCGCGGCCGGAAAAGTTCTTCGACACGCTGACCGCCGCCAGCGTCAAGCTCACTGACGCCATCCCCTTTGCCGATCACCACCCTTACACAGCGGATGATTTTGCGGCGCTCGAAGCGCTCGCCGCCGAGCATGGCGCGCGGCTCATCACCACGGAGAAGGACGCGGCGCGCCTCACGCCGGAGCAGCGCCAGCGCGTTGCGGTTTTGCCAGTCACCGCCCGCTTCGACGATGACGCAGCGTTCGACGCCTTGCTTGAGCCGATCCGGCACCGCATGTCTTGAGCGCGCATGACCAAGTCGAAGCCGGTCAATTTCGTTTTCCGCCTTGAGGCCGCGGCCTGGTACGCGTTTGCCGGCGGCATCGGCGCGCTGCCGATCAGCGCCGCGTCAAGCCTCGGCGCCGGCGTGGTGCCGGCCATCGGCGCCCTGACCAGCGCGCACAAAACAGCGCTGCGCAACATCCGCATGGCGTTCCCGAACGAGAACGAGGCTTGGCACCAAGAGGTGCGCAAAGGCATGTGGCATGAGATTGGCCGCATGGCGGGCGAATTCCCGCATATGGGCAAGTTCGTCAAAAAGCTGGAAACGGGCGAGGTTGAGTTTCGCGGCCGCGAGCGCGTTGAAGCCACCCTCGGTAAAGGCGCGGTATTCATCGGCGGGCATTTCTCGAACTGGGAAATCACTTCGCTCTGCCTGGCGCAGGTCGATCGCACCTCGCATTTCACCTATCGCCCGGCCAACAATCCGATCATCGACAAATACATCGTCGAAACGCGACGCCAATTCGGACTCGAGCTGCAAGCCGCGAAGGGCAAAGAAGGCGGCATGGGTCTGCTGCGCTCGCTGATGAAGCACCGCAGCGTGGCGCTGATGAACGACCAAAAGTACGGCAAAGGCCTCGCGGTGCCGTTCTTCGGTTACGACTGCATGACCGCCGACGGGCCGACGCGGTTAGCGTTGCGGTTCAAAGTGCCGCTCATCCCCATCACCGGACGGCGCATGGGCCCGAACAAGTTCATCGCCACAGCGTATGAACCGATCCCGCTCGACTACGACAACCCCAACGACGACGCCGTGCTCGCGGGCGTGCAGCGCATCAACAAATTCATGGAAGATCGCGTGCGCGAAGCGCCCGAGCAATGGTTCTGGGCCCACCGCCGCTGGCCGAAAAGCGCGTGGCGGCAAGCGGGCGTGATGTAGCGCTCCGCTAAGTGGCGCCGGGTGGAGCACCACTCAGAAAGTCGGCGAGCCTAACAGCCAGTAGCAAGTAAATGAATGGCAACGCGGGTAAGAGCGCAATCGCAAGACCTCCTAGTCCCGCCGCGAGCAATGGAGCGTGTCCGAGTATCACTCCCACAGCCCCCACGAATGCTCCCATCA
>DASZWS010000316.1:0-5829 GCA_035546515.1 Vitreimonas sp.
CAACATCTTCGGCGGCAATGGCGGCTACTGGGAAGATGTCGCGGGCTCTGAGTGGTATGGCGGCATCTAATCCCCTGGCCGACGGCTTTGGACGACGCATCACCTATCTGCGCGTTTCGGTGACGGATCGCTGCGATCTCCGTTGCGTTTATTGCATGAGCGAGCGGATGACCTTTGCGCCGCGCGATCAGCTCCTGACGACAGACGAATTGGAGCGCTTGTGTTCAATGTTCATTGAGCGAGGCGTGAAGAAGCTTCGCTTCACCGGCGGCGAGCCGCTCATGCGCCGGGACCTTGCCGATCTCATCGCTTCATTGGCGCGACATCGCACGACCGGCGCGCTTGACGAAATTACACTCACCACCAATGGCACGCAGCTTGCCGGACACGCCGCGGCGCTTAAGGCAGCGGGAATCGAGCGCATCAACGTCTCACTCGACACGCTTGATCGCGACACCTTCCGGCGTATCACCCGTCGCGATCGCTTGCCGCAAGTTCTGGCGGGCATCGAAGCCGCACGCGAGGCGGGAATGGCGGTGAAAATCAACACCGTCGCGCTCCGCCACGAGAATTGCGACGAACTTCGCGACATGATTGCTTGGGCGCATGGCCTTGGCATGGATATGACGCTGATTGAAACCATGCCCCTGGGCGAGGTCGAACAAGATCGCACAGATCAATACCTTCCTCTCTCAGACGTTAGGGCGCGACTGGCGCAGGACTGGACGCTCACCGATGAACTCCACTCTACCGGCGGCCCGGCCCGTTACGTCCGTGTGCAAGAAACCGGCGGGCGGCTCGGGTTCATTACGCCAATCTCTCAGGTGTTTTGCGCGAGCTGCAATCGCGTACGCCTCACCTGCACCGGGCGTCTCTTCTTGTGTTTGGGCCGCGATGCGAGTGTTGATCTCGCATCCCTGATGCGGCGTGGTGTAAGCGACGGTGACCTCGGCATGGCCATCGATAGCGCCGTGCACCGAAAGCCTGAAGCGCATGATTTTCGGATCGAGCGCAGCGTGAGAGCCGTTGATCGGCACATGTCGGTGACGGGTGGCTGATGCGGCTCCTTTTGTTTGGCCAGATTCGCGACAGCGCTGAGCACCTCCACGATACGGAGATCATTTCAAGCGCACGATCGGTGCGCGAACTTATGGGTTGGCTTTGTCAAAGCGACGCGGATTTAGCGCGTGCGTTTGACCGGGCCGGTTTGCGCGTCGCGGTCGACCAATGCTTTGTTGATTTCGATGCCGCGATCACACCCCAGAGCGAAGTGGCGTTCATGTCGCCGTTGAGCGGAGGCTAGAGCTGGAAACCCAGATCCCCCTCCTGCTCGCGCTGAGCGTCGCGGTGGCGGCGGCGCTCTATTCGTCCGTCGGACATGGCGGCGCCTCCGCTTACATCGCGCTCATGACCCTGTTTGGCTTGGCGCCCGCGGAGGTGCGCCCCGCGGCGTTGGTGCTGAACATCATCGTCGCAGGCTTGGGCGCGATACGCTATTTGCGCGCAGGCCGTTTTGACTGGAACGTGTTTTGGTCGTTCGCGATCGCCGCCATTCCCGCCGCCTTCCTTGCAGGCCGCGTCGAATTGGCGCCTTCGCTCTACAAGCCGCTGCTCGCGGCCGCATTGGCGCTCGCTGCTTTGCGCTACCTGGTTTGGCCGCAAACCGATGCAGCCAAGGAGACGCATCGGCCGCAGCTTTGGGTGGCGCTTCTCGCCGGCGCAGCGCTTGGCGCTTTGGCAGGTCTGACCGGCATCGGCGGCGGGGTCTATCTTTCGCCGGTTCTGGTCTATGCGGGATGGAGCGACCCGAAACGTGCGACCGGCATCGCCGCGCTGTTCATCGTTGTAAACTCGCTCGCCGGGTTGGCGGGGCGCCTGTCGAGCCTCGCATCGGTACCAGCGTATCTGCCCTGGCTGATCGTCGCCGTGATCATTGGCGCAGTCGCCGGAACATCCCTGAGCCTGGCAAAGCTCAACAAACGCGGCGTCCTGCGCGCGCTGGGAGTTGTGCTTGGGCTTGCGGCCATCGCTCTGGTGACGTGATGCGCGTTGTTCTTGTCGATTGCATTTTTGAGCCCACTACCGAACTCAAACTCTTTGAGTCCGAGAACGCCAATAGCGGCGCTATTGCAACCTTCATGGGTCGCTGCCGTCCGCGCACAAGCGGAGAAGACGTCACCGCTTTGGAGTTGCAGCACTACCCAAACTTTACCGAGCAACAGATCTCCCGTTTCGTGCAGGACATTTGCTGCAGCAAGCGCTTGCACGACGCACTCGTTATCCATCGTGTCGGTGCGATCTCGCCAGGAGAAGCCATTGTGCTGGTCGCGTGCGCCAGCGATCATCGCGCCGAGGCGCTTGCGGCGGTGGAGACGATCATAGACTTCCTCAAAACGGATGCGCCTCTTTGGAAGCGCGAGGTGACAAACAACGGCGCGCAATGGGTGGAGCCGACGGCGCTCGATTATCAGCGCCAGATATCCCGGATCGCAAAATCATGAACGCAGAACTATCTCCGCCGGCCGGGAAGCTCGATCTGGGGCGGGAATTCATTCCCGTACGCGTCGCGGTGTTGACCGTTTCCGATACGCGCGATGAAGAAAGCGACACTTCGGGCCGCGTCCTTGCTGACCGCGTAGCGCGGGATGGTCACGTTTTGGCAAAACGCGATTGGGTGAAGGACGATGTCGTCCAGCTCCGCGAACGGGTGCAGTCTTGGTGTGCTGCTTCCGATATCGACGTCGTCATTTCCACGGGCGGAACAGGCCTGACAGGCCGCGACGTCACGCCTGAGGCGCTGCGCCCCGTGTTTGAAAAAGAGATCGAAGGCTTCCAGACCGTCTGGCACACAGTGAGCTATGGGAGCGTCGGACTCTCAACGCTACAGTCGCGCGCCTGCGCCGGCTTGCTGCGCGGCACGTTTGTCTTCTGCCTGCCCGGCTCCAACGGCGCCTGCAAGGACGGTTGGGATAAGATCATCCGCTGGCAGCTCGACAATCGCTACCGCCCTTGCAATCTGGTCGAGTTGATGCCGCGATTGATGGAGCGCTAAATGGCCGAGCGCTTGACCCACCTCGACGAGGACGGCCGCGCACGCATGGTCGACGTCGGCGACAAGCTGGAAACGCAGCGGACCGCTGTCGCCGCCGGCGCCGTCAGCATGTGCAAAGCGACGTTGGATCTGGCCCGCGCGGGCAACACCAAAAAAGGCGATGTCCGCTCAGTATCGGAAATCGCCGGGATCATGGCCGCCAAACGCACCGCCGATCTCATACCGCTTTGTCATCCTCTGCCGCTCAGCGATATCAAGGTCAGCGTCGAGACCGACGACGCACTCCCAGGTTTCGTGGTGACGGCTACTGCCAAGACGCGCGGCCGCACCGGTGTCGAGATGGAGGCGCTGACGGCGGTTAGTGTCGCCTGTCTGACGCTCTACGACATGCTGAAAGCCTCAGACCGCAACATGAGAATTGAGAACATCCGGTTGCTTGAAAAAAGCGGCGGCGCATCCGGCGACTACCGGCGAAGCGAATGATAAGCGTCGACGAGGCCCGCGTACGTATGCTGGCGCGTGTGGAGAGGCTGGGCGCCGAACAGGTTGATCTTGAGCTGGTCGGCGGCCGCACACTCGGCGCGCCAGTCCGCGCTGCGCGTGATCAGCCGCCCTTCGACGCGGCGATCATGGACGGCTATGCATTTCGCTCCGCCGATACGCCGGGCGACCTGCGCATCGTCGGCGAATCTGCAGCGGGCCACAGGTTCGACCGAATATTGGAGGCCGGCGAAGCGGTTCGGATTTCAACAGGCGCGCCGCTGCCGGCCGCAGCCGATGCCGTGCTTGCGCAAGAAGATGCCCGCGTTGCCGGCGCCACACTCACCGCGCCTGCGACGAAGGCCGGCGCCTTCGTTCGCCCGCGCGGCGGCGATTTCCGAAACGGCGACCTTCTTGTTGAAGATGGACGCGTGATTGATGCAGGCGCAGTCGCTGCGATCGCCGGGGTTGGGCTGCGCCACGTGCCGGTGACGCGTAACCCCGTGATCGCGATCATCGCCAACGGCGATGAATTGGTGTCGCCGGGCGACCTTCCCCGCGAGGACCAGGTTTACGATTCCGCCACTTATGCGGTTGCCGCGTTGGCGCGCGCTTGGGGCGGCGAGGTTCGCCGACGCGCGCCCGTTCGTGACACACAAGACGGCGTAACCGACGCAGTCGTTAGCGGACTCTCTGAATGCGATGTGCTGGTCATTGTTGGCGGCGCATCGGTTGGGCCGCACGATCACGTTCGTCCTGCGTTGCGCGCGCTTGGCGCCGAGATGATCGTGGAAGGCGTCAACGTGCGCCCGGGACGCCCTACTTGGTTTGCGCAAATGCCAGGCGGCAGGTCGGTTTTGGGCCTGCCCGGAAACCCGGCATCCGCGCTGGTGTGCGCACGGCTTTTTCTAGCGCCTGTGCTAGAGACCATGCTGTCTGGGTCGCAACAACTATCGAGCAGAACGTTTGAAGCCACGCTCTCGACCGCGTTGGCGCCCAACGGCGCACGAGAAAGCTACATTCGCGCAATCGCACGCAAGCGCGAGGTCACCCCCATTCCTGATGAGGATTCTTCGCTGATGAGTGTCTTGGCGCAAAGCAATTGCCTCATCCAGCGCACACCCCACGCGTCGAAGGCAGCGGCTTCGGAACAGGTCCTATGTGTCCTTTGGACCACCTAAGCCGGCGCCCGCAGCTGGCTAAAGAGTTTCGCCCCCATCCTTTGCAACCGTGCAACGACGCGCGCGTCGCTCCCCCGCCGCTTCATCCCAATAACGTCCCTTCGCGATCTGAGCGCCCAAAGCGGACATAAGGATCACTCCTTCAGGGAATGACGTCTGTTACCAAGCCCGCGCCGACGGTCTTGCCGCCTTCGCGAATGGCAAAGCGCACGATCACTCAGCGATTTCGCGCATTTGGCACCCCGCTGGCACCCAGCCGCGATCAAGCACTCTCGCGCCTTCGCGATGCTCGTCACAACTGATCGATGATTCCAAAAGCGATGGTGGGCGCGACAGGGATCGAACCTGTGACCCCTACGATGTCAACGGGACCAGGCTGAGTTTCCCGGAGTGTCGTTGAGATTCCTCGGCTTTCCCAATAGCTTGATTTCACTTTGTTTTCTTAGCGGCATCGTTGGCGCCGAGTTTGCTCGACTATCCGCGAATTGCCGGTCGCGTGGTACCCATGTGGTACCCAGCCGGCCCGAAACGGGACGCCGATGCTGGATCGTAAGGCCAAGATCACCAAGCGAACCGTTGACGCGATCACTACACCGAGCGCGGGCGAAACGCGCGTGTGGGACACCGAGGTCAAAGGGTTCTTCATTCGCGTCCGGTCGAGCGGTCGCCGCACGTATTGCGTCAAATATCGCGTTGGCCGTGCGCAGCGCGTTTACACCATCGGCCAGCACGGCTCTCCATGGACGCCCGAGAAAGCGCGCGAGGCAGCGCTCGACGCCTTCGAGCAAATCCGGCGCGGTGGCGATCCATCAGGGGCCAAACGCGATGCCCGCGAAGCTCTGACCGTCAACGAACTTATCGACCTCTACCTCACTGATGGACCGGCGACCAAACCCGCCAAGCGCGCGAGCACGTGGGCCACCGACGCTTCAAACCTGAAACGCCACATTCGTCCGCTCCTCGGCAAGAAGGTCGCCAACACGGTGACGAAGGCCGAGGCGGCAAAAGCCATCGTGGACATCACCGAAGGCAAAACCGTCGCCAGCGAGAAAACGCGGCCTCGCGGGAAAGCTCGCATTACGGGTGGAGCTGGAACCGCGCGCCGCACAAGGATAA
>DASZWS010000317.1:0-9755 GCA_035546515.1 Vitreimonas sp.
CACACGCAGGCGCCGCTGTTTCGCTGGGGCGTGCTGCTGCTGCTGATCGCGGCGTGGATCGGCTTTGGGCTGATCGTGTTCCGCAATCACAATCTGCCGGAAGCGCTTTATCGCACCATCGCCGCGGTCAGCATGTCGGAAGATTATTTCGATGTGTCGGATGAAGAGCGCAACGCCATCAGATTTGCGGCGCTGGCGGTGCCGGTGGTTGGTTTGCTGTTTGCGTTCTCCGGCGCGCTCGGGCGGCATTTGGCGGACGCCTTCAACATGGGCGCGGCCAATCATGTGGTCATCGCGGGCGATGCGCCGCCGGCGATCTCGCTGGCGCTCGATTGCCGCAAAAGCGGCGACTCGGTGATCCTCATTGCGCAGGACGTGCCGGAGGAAACTGCGCTCGGTCTGCGGCGCAAGGGCGTGGTCGTGCTCGATGGCGATGCGCGGCAGCTGGAGACGCTGCGGTCAGCGCGCGCCAATCACGCCGCGCATGTGGTGGCGTTCGAAGATAACGACACCTCCAATCTGCAGATCGAAGCGGCGGTGCGCCGATTGGTGGGCAAGGCGAGACGCCGCGATCCGCTCGACGTGCATGTGGCGACGCGCTCCAACATGCTGCTGAAGGAGGCGCGGGAGATGCGCTCAGCGCAGGCGCGCGACAAGACTGGCAGCGCGGCGATCGATCCGAAGCCGTTCTCGCTTGAGGAAATGGCGGCGCGCTGGCTGATTCAGACCGAGAGCCAAACTTTGTTGAACCTGGCGCAGCAGATCGGGCAGGACCGCCTGCATCTGGTGTTCTTCGGGCTCGACGCCGGCGGCGAAGCCGTAGCGGAACGCGTGTTCGCCAGCTTGTGGTCCATGCATTTTCAAGCGCCGCGCATCACTGTGCTGGCGCCGGATGCGGAAGCGGCTGAGGCCGGCTTTCGCGCGCGACATCGCGAAGCCTTCGCGCATGGCGAATTGTGGGCGGCCGACATCGCGTTCTTGCCGTTCAACTGGGAGACCGCCTCGGTCGGCCACGAATTGCTCGATGTCGTCGAAAGCTCGCGGGGCAAGCCGACCGCGATCGTTGTCTCAACCGGCGCCGATCCGGGCAACATCCATCTCGCCATCACTTTGAAGCGGGTGTGCAATCATGCCTATCGCTGGCCTGTGCCGATCTTCATGCGCGAGACCAGCCAATCGGAGTTTTCGCAGCAATACGCGCGCGGCGACGAAACCGGGGAGGTGCTCGACGCATACCTGTTGGCTTTCGGCGCGCACCAAGTGATCGCCACGCGCGCGATGATCCTTGAGGGTGCGCTCGATCAGGGCGCGGCCATCGCGCACGAGCACTACAACAAAGGCCTCGGCGCCAAGGACGCGATGAGTATGCGCGAGCTGCAGGCGGCGATGCGCGATTGGGGCGAGGTGCTGGAAACCTACCGCGCCGCCAACCGTGCGGTCGCCGATAGCGCCATGATCAAATTGTGGGATGCGGGCTGGCGGCCGGCACAGAAGGGCGAGAAGGGTGACCCCGCGCCGACGGTTGCGCCGGACGAATTGTCCAAACTGGCCGAGCGCGAACATGATCGCTGGGTGGCGGAGCGCCTGATGTCAGGCTGGCGGCCAACCTCTGAGGGTGAAAAGCGCAACAACGATTTGATGGCGCATGACAAGCTGGCGCCATGGTCGGCGATGAACAATGACGACCGCACCAACGATGTGGTGCAGGTGCGCGCCGCCATCGATATCGGCCGCCTCACGCACAAAGAAGGCTTCGTGCGCCGCGCCTAGTTGGCGCGCCCAACGTTGGCGGCGGAGTCGAAATAGTGCGTCTCGCCCACGGTTTGCCGGTTGAGCACGGTGCGAAAGCCGTTCGCCGCCGGTTCTGAGGTCAACACATCTGCGGCGACTTCGGCGTGCGCATCTCCGGGCAATGCTTCTTCAATCACGCGTCCGCGCAAATGCCCAATCGCCGGCAGATCAAAGCCGAGAACATGCGCAATGGTCGGCGCGATATCGGCGTTGCTCACCGGGGTTGGATCGACGAAGCCGCGACGGAAATCCGGGCCGACGGCGCCCATGAAATTGCGCGTGTCGGCGCGGCCGAAGCTACCGTGGTAGCCTGAGCCTTGCGGCAGTCCCGCGTCGGCGATGTCGACGCCACACATTTCAGGCACGGCGCAGCCAGTGTTGCTGGTGCGGAAGCTGATCACGATTGCTGGCTGCGGTGTTTGCGCGGCGCCATTGAGGTTGATCGCACTGAGCGGCAACGCGCCGGGGATCGGCCCCAGCGAATCCGCGGTGAAGATGGCGCCAGTGTAGTCCTGCGTTGTCAGGAAGCGCACGATGTTCTGCGCCAGCACGGCTTTGTTGTCGCTGGGCAGGTAGATCAAGTCCGATCCGCCGTTGGCGGCGACAATGGCTTGCGGTGCGTTGGCCGACGCGCCGAGCACGCCGCTCGTGCCATGCAACGCGACCGGGTTTGTGGTGAGATCAACCGTCACGCCGGCGGCGCTGTAGAGGTTGAGCCCAAGCGCATGACTCAAATCGATCGCCAAGAAACCGCCGGGCAATTGGCCGGCCGGCACATTGGCGTAGCTCAGATGCGCCGCAAAGCTTGTGCTCGATTGCTTCGAGGTGGTGGAGAAGCCGTGGTCGGCGATCATCACCACATCCGTCGTAGCGGCGAGATGGTTCGCCGCCAGCGCGGTGCGTAGAAGACCGAGATTGTTGGAGGCGTTGGCAACAGCCGCGCGCGAGGTCGGCCCGTTGATGCCCGGCGTCAGCGCATTTGGGCTGTCATGCTGGCTGTGCTGCGTGTTGTCGGGGTCGGGCGACCAATAGAGCATGAGAAACGGTTTTCCGCTTCGCTGCAGCAACGGCAGCACCACCTCCGTTGCGACGCGTGCGAACCAGTCCTGCTGCGTCACGTTGGGGAGGGCGCGGGCCGGCACGCTGGGAGCGATGCGCGGGGCGGCGAACGCCGCTGCGAGGTCAGGTGACAGCTGTGGGCCACCCGCCGCGGCGTCGCCGAGATCTTCATCGATGAAGATCGGCGCGCCGTTGACCACGCCGCGCAGCTGCACGCCGGTTGGGCCGCCTTTGCCCATGCTGACGACGTTGTAGCCGTGCGCCAGCGCCGCCGACATCAGCGTTTGCTCGTGCAAATAATTGCCGTCGAAGCGTGCATCCAGATCAGCGAGGACGTTGTCATCCTCGATCGGCGCGACGACGCTGCCGCGCGTGTGCGCCAGCGGTTCCGCGCCCGCGTAAATGTAATTGCCGAAATTGCCGGTATCGCCGGGAAAGTGCCCAGTGGCGATCGCCGAGGCGTTCACCGTGGTCAGCGTTGGATAGACCGAGTGGCTGTTGGCAAAGTCGACGCCTTCATGCCGCGCGGCGGACAGGGCGGGCGCGTCTGTCTGGTTCACGGAGCCGTAGCGCAGCCCGTCAGCCACGAAGATGATGACGTTATGCGGCGCCGCTGCATGCTGCGACGTCGTGGTGCAGGCGGCGAGCAGAAGCGCGGCAGCGAGAAGAAATTGGCGCAAGCAATCCCCCATGAAGATGCGCGGAGACTTATGCGCCGGCGACGACAGATTGGTGACAGCTAATCGACAAAGCGTCGCGCATATCGGCAATGGCTGCGAGTTTAGCTTCGAAGAGCGACCAGTCGTCGCGCTCTGCGATCGCCGCCCACAGGGTTTCGACTTCTTCGATTACCAAGCTCGCGGGTGCGGCGCGCTGAAAGTAGGGATGCCGCAGACGTTCCGCCCGCACCGGGCCGCGTTTCTCTATGCCGTCGCGCACTGGTGCGAAACCCGCATCGGTGTAGCGTGCGGCCTCGGGGCTTGCCGCTGCGCGCGCTGCGTCGGCGCAGAACCAATCGTGGAAGAACTGGTCCCAGCTGACCTGGCTCTCGGTCAGCCAATTGAACATGGTCTGCAGGAATTCGAGGTCGGGCTCGAGTTCGGTCTCCGCTAGGCCGAGGCGGCGCAACACCTGCGTTCGTAAGCCGTTTTGGTAGGCAGGCAGAAATTCCGCCAGCGCCGCCTCCAACGGCGGGACCGGGCACACCAAAGTCAGGGCGCTGCCGAGTTGGGCGAGCGCCCACGACACCGCCTCCGGCTGGCGGGCGAAGGCATAAAGTCCAGTTTCGTCGAAATAGGCAGCCGTGAAGCTGGGATCGCTCATGGGCACGAAGCGCCAGGGGCCGTAATCGAAGCTCTCGCCGGTGATGGTCAGATTGTCGGTGTTCAACACGCCGTGCACGAAGCCGGCTGCCATCCAGCTGGCGGCCAAGCGCGCCGCCTCGCGCACCGCGTGCAGCAGCACCCCGGCCGCGAGTTCGTCCGCATCCCGCGCCTCCGGCGCATAATGTTCGGCGACATGCTCCAGCAGCGTCCGCATTAGGTCCGGTCGCTCAAAGAAGGCGTGGCGCTGGAAGCTGCCGAAACGAATGTGGCTGTGCGACAGGCGAGTTAGGACCGATGAACGGGTCGGTGAGGGCTCATCGCCGCGCACGAGTGCTTCGCCGGTCTCGAATAAGGAAAAGGCTTTCGAGGTGTAGACGCCCTGCGCCTCCAGCATTTCCGCCGCCAGTACTTCACGCACGCCGCCCTTCAGCGTCAGCCGTCCGTCAGCAGTGCGGGAATAGGGCGTCTGGCCGGAGCCCTTGGTGGCGAGATCGAGGAGACGCCCCGCGTCGTCATGAAGCTGTGCGTAGAGGAAGCCGCGGCCATCGCCGATATCTGGATTGTAATTGCGGAACTGATGCCCGTGGTAGCGCATGGCGCGCGGCGACGGCATGTTGCGGGGCAGCGGCGCAAAGGCGGCGAAGCTCCGCTCCCATTCCTCGGCGCTCAGCGTGTCGAGCCCGACGCGCGCGGCCCAGATCTGGTTGCGGCGCCGTAAAATGTGTTGCGGAAAGCGAGCGGGCGTCACCGGATCGGAGAATTCCGGACCGAGATTTGCGAATGCGGTCGAGGGCTTGTAGCGGACCGAAACGGGCATGGGTCGTCTCTACAATCGCGCACACGCAATGTCGCTAGAAACCGTGACGTGCGCGGGTGCGTGTGTCATACCAAGATGGGACGCGGGGAGAGGACAACAGGCGGACATGGGGCTGCGCGCATTCGAGAGTCTCGCTGCTGTCGCGCTGTTGGCGCTGGCCGCCTGCGGCGACAACGCGACTGGCGCCAACAAGACCGATCAAAGCTCAGCCGCCCACATCGCCGCGGCGCTGAACGTCTGCGATCAGCCGGACAACAGTTTCATCCGCGATGTTTGCGCCGATCGTTCGCTCGCCGCGCTCGACACGCAGATGCGTCAGACCTTGACGGCGCAGTCCGCCAACATTTCCGATGCTGGCGCACAGCTCTTGGTGCAGAATCAAGCGCGCTGGCGTGAGGCGCAGCGCATCGGCTGCGGGGTTGGCGACGCAAGTGCGGCGCTGACGCCGGATCAACAGCGTTGTTTGGAGGGCGAGTTCCGTGCTCGCGCGCAGGATGTGCGCGCCGCTGTGCAGCAGCTCGGCGGCTACACCTTCCAGCGCATGGAGCTGATCGACGCCGCGCCGCTGTCGCGGGATCAGGTCGCGCAGACCGGTCTCGGCAGCGAAGCGCCGGCGGCGACGATGCGCGACATCGAATTTCCGCGCATCGATGGCGCGCAAACGCCTGCCATTCGCCGCTTCAACGATCTGGTGGCGCAACAGCCGCAATCGCGCTTGGGCGACGGCACCAGCGAAACGGTGACGTACGAGATCGGCTATGCCGGACCCGAACTCATCTCTGTGCGCTTCACGTTCAGCCAGGATTCGATCGTGCAAGGCGCTAGCTCAAGCACGCTGCGCGCGGTCAACGTGCTGATGAACGATGACGGCCGGGAACTGACGGAAAACGATGTGTTTACGCCAAATTCGCATTGGCAGGATTTCATCACGGATCGCGCGGTGGCCGCGATCGCCAAGGAATATCCGGACTACAACAATTTTCCGCCGCGCCGCGACGTTTACGAAACCGCGACCAAACCGCACCTCTGGCTGATCAAAGCCAATGAGCTGGTGCTGATGTTTCCGACGCTGTCGTATGGCGGCTCGCAGTCGGACCCGCCGGTTTACGTGTCGATTCCATGGACGGATTTGCGACCGTATCTCAATCCCGGCGCGCCGCTGCCGATCCGGCCGGCAGCCTGAAGGGCAGTAGGGCAGTAGGCCGCGCCTCGAACGTATTGCCCTATTCTCATACTGCCTTACTGCCGTCTCCATGAATGGCCGCACCGGCTCGTTGATCGCGCTCGTTGGCGTCGTGCTCATCGGCATGACCGGCTTTGGCGTGTTTTTGCCGATCTTTCCGTTTCTGGCGCTGCATCTCGGCGGCACGGCGACAGAAGCGACGATCGCGATGGGCTGCTACTCACTCGGGCAGCTGGTGGCGTCGCCGTGGTGGGGAAGACTCAGCGATCGCGTCGGGCGCAAGCCGATTCTGATCGTCGGCCTCCTGGGCGGCATGATCTCGTATCTGATCTTGGCGCGGGCGCACACCATCTACGAGCTCGGCGGCGCGCGCTTGTTCGGTGGTTTGATGGCCGGCAATATCGGCGCGGCGTTCGCGTCCGCCGCCGATCTTGCCGACGAAAAAACCCGCGCGCGCAATATGGGGCTGTTGGGTGCGGCGGTTGGGCTTGCATTCATTTGCGGTCCTGCGCTCGGCGCTTTGCTGATCGGCGGCGGCAAACCCGACGCTGCAGCATTCAGCAAAGTCTGTTTGGTTTCGGCAGCGCTCGCCGGCGCCGCGGCGCTGACTGCCTTGCTGCTTTATCGCGAAAGCTTGCCGAAAGAATCGCGTCGCGCCGCCGACGCGCCGCGTCCACGTCGCGTCAACATGCTGCTCACGCGTCCAGTGCTGGCGCGGTTCATCCTCGTCATGTTCGTCATGATCACCGCCCAAGCGATGCTCGAGACGATCTTCGGCCTCTGGGCGGATGCGACGCTGAGCTGGGGTCCGCGTCAGGTGGGTTGGGCGCTTGCCGGCCTCGGCGTCGGCGCGGTGCTGCTGCAAGGTGGCGGCGCGGGTAGAGCCGCGCGCATGCTGGGCGAGCGGGTGACGTTGCTGATCGGCATCGCCTCCATGATTGCAGGCTTCGCCGGCATGGCGGTGACGCACACTGAAGGCGTGCTCATCGCATCGTTGGGCGCGATGGTGCTTGGCATTGGGCTTTCGACGCCGGCGCTCAACTCGCTGGTCGCGGCGCAGGCGGAAGCGGATGAGCGCGGGGCGGTGATGGGCCTATCGCAATCGGCGTCGGCGTTCGGCCGTGTCGCCGGACCGCTCATGTCCGGCGTCGTGTTTGACAGTTTGGGGCACGGCGCGCCGTTCGTCGCCGGGGCGATTCTGCTGCTAGGGGCGCTGTTCGTTGCGCAGAGCGAGCCCGCGAGAGTCGCGGGCGAGGCGACCTAGCTACTCTTCGTAACGCCGCCAAACGCCGTTGCGGTCGCGCACCTCGTGGGCGTCATCCGCGTCGCGCAGGCCTGGGCTGGCAAGCGGCGCCTTGCCGTGGCCGCCGGGAATATCGAGCACGTAGCTTGGCTGCGCCAAGCCTGATGCGCGTTCGTGCAGCGCGCGCACCAAGCTCTGGCCCTCTGCGATGCTGCAGCGGAAGTGCGATGTGCCGGGCGCTTTATCGAGATGGTGCAGATAGTAGGGCTTCACGCGCAGCTCGACCAAGGCGCGCATGAGCGCTTCTAGTGCATCGGCGTTGTCGTTGACGCCTTTCAGCAATACTGTTTGTGAGAGCATCGGCACGCCGGCGTCGACCAGCCGCGCGATCGCCGCACGCGCTTGCTCGGTTAGCTCTCGGGCGTGATTGGCGTGAAGCACCACGTAGGTCGTCAGCCCCTCCGCGCGCAAGGCTTCGACAAAATCCGGCGTCACCCGCAGCGGGTCGACCGCCGGCACGCGCGTGTGCCAGCGCGCGATTTTCACATGCGGGATCGCCGCCAGCCGCGCCGTGATCTCGCGCGCGCGACGCGCCGAGACGAGAAACGGATCGCCGCCGGTGAGAATGACCTCCCATATTTCCGGATGCGCTTCGATGTACGCAAACGCGGCGTCCAGTTCCGTGCTCGTCAGCGTGCCGTCGCCTTGTGGCCCGACCATTTCGCGGCGGAAGCAGAACCGGCAATAGACGGGGCAGACGTGCACCAGTTTGAGTAGGCAGCGATCAGGGTAGCGATGCACAACGCCCTTTACCGGCGTGTGCGGATCGTCGCCGATCGGATCGCTTAGCTCATCCAACGCGATATCCAGTTCGCGCGCATCGGGCCGAAATTGTGCAGCGATTGGATCATGCGCGTCTGCCGGATCAATCAGCGCTTCCATCGCCGGCGTGATCGCTACGGCGTAGCGCGCAGCGACTTCGGCCAGCGCATCGGACTTCGGCTTCGCGCTCACATCAAACTCCAAACGCCTTCGCGTAGCGCACCTGCCCACCCTTGAGTGCGCCGGGGTGCAGCTCCAGCGCCGTGAAATGCGGTCCCGAGAACGGAGCTTCCAACGATTCGGCCGCAGCCGCCGAGAAGCCGAAGCGGGGATAATAGTCGGCGTGCCCCAGTACAATCACTGCAACGCAGCCCAGCTCCGCGCAGCGTGCATTGCCGGCGCGGATGAGATCGCCGCCCATGCCTTGCTTTTGGAACGCCGGCAGCACCGAAACCGGCGCCAGTGCGGCGGCGGGTAGCACGTGGCCATCCCGCTCAATCCTTAGTCGTGAGTAGAGAATGTGCCCCCGGATGGCGATGTCGTTCGCCGCGACGAACTCGAACAGCACATCGCCGTCGGCGCGCAATTGCTCGACCAGGTTCGCTTCATCCGCTTGCCCAAACGCATGCGTGATGACGCCGCGGATCGCGGCGAAATCGCGAGGCTCGGCGGGGCGGATCATTGTGGCGTCCACAGCACGTCTTGGATCGAGCGCGCGTGGCTTGCGAGCATCACCAGACGATCGAACCCCAGCGCCACGCCGCTTGCCGGCGGCATGTGCGCGAGCGCGGCCAGGAAATCCTCATCGATGGGCCAACTCTTGCCGTAGCGCTTTTGTTTTTCGGCCATGTCCGCAACCAATCGCGCGCGCTGCTCGGCTGGGTCTGTCAGTTCGCCAAAGCCGTTCGCCAGCTCAACGCCGCACGCGTACATCTCGAAGCGCTCCACGACGGAGGGGTCATGCTGCGTGCGTTGCGCGAGCGCCGCTTCGCTGACGGGGTATTCGTGCAGGAGCGTGAGGGCAGACGCCCCAAGGTTTGGCTCGATGTCGGTGACGATGCGCTTGCTGAATTCATCCGTGGACGACGGCGGTTCGGCGATCTCGGCCTGGGGCGAATAGCGGATGAACGCCTCGCGCACCGTCACATATTGCGCCTCAGCATGTGGGTCGCACACCCGATTCTTCCACTGCAGCAAGTTTTGCGTTTCCGCCGCCGCGACGCGGGCAATCGCGACGCTATCGCGCATCACGTGTTGGTACGGCGCGCCGGCGCGATACCATTCCAGCATTGTAAATTCGCTTGCGTGCAGCGGCCCGTCCTCGCCGCGCCGCCAGACCTTGCCGAGCGAGAAGATTTTCTCCTCGCCCGCCGCGAGCAGCTTTTTCATCGCGAACTCGGGGCTGGTGTGCAGGTAACGGCCGTCCGCCTCAAACGCGTCGACGTGCACCTCCGCGCCCGGCGAAACCACCCGCGCCGCCGGCTCTACCTCGGTAAACCCCTCGGCCTCGAACCA
>DASZWS010000318.1:0-14866 GCA_035546515.1 Vitreimonas sp.
TGCCGCGGCGGCCGCCTCGCGCTCGAAACTCTTAAATTTGGTTTGCCATTCGCCGCCGAGTTCGGCGCGCATGCGCCGCTCAACGAAGGGCCAGCCCATGGGCGGGGCGTTTGCCTGCAATTTGCGGAATTCTTCGGCGTAAGCTTCGGGCAGGAGATCAGGGATGGTGGAGAGCAGCTGCGCCACTTTCATCAGCGGCCCCTTGGAGCGGCCCAAGGCTGCGCGCAGCGCTTTGGCGACGGCAGCTTGATCCTTGCCCATTACCCGCGCGCCAACGGCGCCGGACATATTGGCTCCCACACGTGCGACCCGCCCGATGCGGGCGGTGATGCGATTGCGCTCGGGATCGGGCGTGTCGCTCATGTGCAGGAGAACGTGGTGAACACGGGGTTTATCTAGGGCTTACGATCACTAACGAAAATCGGATTTCAGTGTGCCATTTTAACGCGACCTGAACCTCCCGTCCGTATGGTCCGATCTCACGAACAGCGTTTCCATCAGAGAAACGCGTCGAAAGAATTGGTGGGACATGGCGAAGACTATCCTGATCGTCGATGACGATCCGGCGCAACGGCGCCTTTTGCAAGCAGCTGTCGAACGTAACGGCTTCATGACGCGCACCGCCGAGAACGGGCGTCAGGCGGTCGATGCAGTCGACACGCACGCCGATATCGATGCGGTGATGCTTGACCTCGTCATGCCCGGCATGAGCGGCCAAGAGGCGCTCAAGGAAATCCGTCAGCGCCGCAGCGACCTGCCGTGCATCGTGCTCACCGCCTCGGGCGGCATCGACACAGTGGTGCAGGCGATGCAAGCGGGCGCGAGCGATTTCTTCGTGAAGCCGGCCTCACCGGAACGGATTCTGGTTTCGATCCGCAACGCGCTCGAAATGTCGAATTTGAAAACGGAAGTGGTGCGTCTGAAGAAGAAGGCGGCTGGCCAGCTTTCGTTTGACGATATGGTCGCCAACGCGCCGAACATGGGGCCGGTCGTGCGCATGGGCCGCCGCGCGGCGGCGTCGAACATCCCGGTGCTGATCACCGGTGAATCTGGCGTGGGCAAGGAAGTTCTGGCGCGCTGCATTCAAGGCGCGAGCGATCGCGCGGGCAAGCCGTTCGTGACGGTGAATTGCGGCGCCATCCCGGAAAACCTGGTTGAGTCGATTCTGTTTGGGCACGTGAAAGGCTCGTTCACGGGCGCGACCGACAATCATGCCGGTAAGTTCGCGGAAGCCAATGGCGGCACGCTGTTCTTGGACGAAGTTGGCGAACTGCCGCTCGACATGCAGGTGAAGCTGCTGCGGGTACTGCAGGAAGGCGAAGTCGATCCGGTCGGCGCTAAGCGCCCCGTGAAGGTCGATGTGCGCATCATCAGCGCCACCAACAAGGATTTGGCGAAGCTCGTTGCTGACAACGCGTTCCGCGAAGATTTGTACTATCGCCTGAACGTTTTCCCCATCGAAGCGCCGCCTCTGCGTGAGCGCAAGGAAGACGTGCCGGCGCTGGTGCAGCGTTTCGTGTCGCGCTTCAACGCCGAAGAAGGCCGCAACGTGCGTGGCGCATCCGATGCGACCATGGCGATGCTGTGCAATTTCGAATGGCCAGGCAACGTGCGCCAGCTCGAGAACGCGGTGTTCCGCGCGGTGATCCTGTGCGAGGGCGATTGGCTGCAGCCGGAAGATTTCCCGCAGATCTCGGGATTGAAGCCGCTCGCCGCCGCCAACGAAAACACCCACGCACTGCATGTGCCGGCCAACGATCCGATCGCGCATGTCGCCGCAAGCTTTCAAGCGGTGGTTGCGCACGCGGCGGTGTCAGATGCGCCGCAACCGGTGAACGTGTTCGATGGCGAAGGCCATTTGCGCCAGCTGGAGCAGATCGAGCGCGACCTCATCGAACTGGCGATCGACCACTATGCCGGCCACATGTCGGAAGTGGCGCGCCGCCTGGGCATCGGCCGTTCGACGCTTTATCGCAAATTGCGCGAATACGGTCTCGAAGAGCGCGCGGTCGCCGAGGGCTGAGGCGTCGCGCCGCACCGAACCAAAGTGTAGGTGAGCGCGTTTTACCGCCATGGGCTCGGACCAGGGCGAACTCGCCAATCACATCGCCATCGTAACAGGGGCGGAGTCAGGCATCGGCGCCGCGTGCGTCGGCGCTCTGGCGCATGCGGGCGCGCGCGTGGCGGGCTGCTATTTCAAAGATCGCGACGGCGCGGTGCGGACGGGCGCGCATGCCGCGTTTCAGTGCGACGTTTCCGACGAGGCCTCGGTTGCGCGCGCATTCGACGCGATTGAAGCCGATCTCGGCAAAGCCGACGTACTGGTCAATTGCGCCGGACTCAATCAGTCAGGCGTGCGCGTCATCGACATGGACATCGCGCAATGGCGGCGCCTCATCGGCACTGATCTTACGGGCGCGTTCTTGATGAGCAGACGGTTTCTGCGCGCGTTTGCTGCGCGCGGTCGCGGCCGTATCATCAATATATCGTCGATCCATGAAGCGGACGCGCGCATGGGCGCAGCCGATTATTGCAGCGCCAAGGCGGGCTTGCGCGGTTTCACGAAGACGCTGGCGCTGGAAACAGCGGCGCTTGGCGTGACCGTGAATTCGGTGGCGCCGGGCATGATCTTGACGCCGATGAACGCGCGCGCCGAACACGATGCGACGTACCGGCAATCCTTGGAAGCGAGCATTCCGCTTGGCCGCGCCGGCCGCGCCGAGGAAATTGCCGGCGTGGTGGCGTTCTTGGCCTCGCCGGCGGCGGACTACATCACCGGCGCTTCGATCGTGGTCGACGGCGGATTGTCCTTGGTGCTGGGGCAGGGCGCATGAACAAGCGGGCGAACCAACAACTCGATTTCAATGTCGAAGAGATCGTCGCGCTCAAGATCGAGGCCGACACGCCGATCAAGGATGGCGCCTTGATGAGCCCTTACGTCTGGAAGGAAGGCGGCAAATATCAGATGCTGGTGCGCTCCGCACCGCTGTCGCTAAGCGACACCGGCAACACCGGGACAATCCATCACGGCTGGAGCGATGACGGCGTGAACTTTCATATTCACGCCAAGCCCGTGCTGGCGCCCAGCGACTCCGAACTTGACATTGGCGGCTGCGAAGACCCGACGGTGGTGACGTTCGAGCATCAGTACGTGGTGTATTATACCGGCGTCGATAAAACCCGCAGCTCTGGGCAAATGTTGTATGCGACCGGTGAGAGCCTCGATCGGCTTGAGAAGCGCGGCGTCGCGCTGGCGTCCTCGAAAACGCAGGGCAATACCAAGGAAGCCACAATCGAGCGCACTGAAGATGGCCGTTGGCGTCTGTTTTACGAGTTTGCGCATGAAAACGCGTCGCGCGTCGGGCTGGCTTTAGGCGCAGGCGTAGCGGGGCCATGGACCGAACAACCGACGCCGTTCGAGCCGCGCGGGGATGCATGGGACACCTGGCATCTCTCGACCGGCCCGCTGCTGACGACAGATAAGCAAAAGCCGGTGATGTTTTACAACGGCGCGACGGAGGATGCGCGCTGGCGCATCGGCTGGATCGCGTTCGATCGCGATTACACCAAGGTGGTGGATCGCTGCATCGAGCCGCTGATTACGCCGCCCCCGCCGAAAGATCGCGGCGATACAGACATCGCTTTTGCGGCGTCATGCGTCGCTGTGAATGACGAGATTTCACATTTGTACTTTTCACGGGCAGACAAAGCGCTGTTTCGCGCCATCATTCGCCGGACGGCGTAGGCTTCACCCGCCTCTTCCAGCCGAGCGGCTTTTTCGTCGTAAGGCCTTTGCGTTTTTTGCCGCGGGCTTTGGCGGCGATTTCTTTCAGCTTCACGGTTTGCAGATTGGAAAGGGCGTCGTCCTTGCGTCCCTTGCTGAGATCGTTGAACGCGGAGCCGTATTTTTCCAGGCGCTTGTCGACCTCGGTGAGAAATTCATTCTCCCACTGCGAATAATCGACCGCGCCCTCACCGGGTTTGATCTCTCCGGTTTCGGGATCGATGGTTTCCGGCGCCGTGCCCGCCGCGGCGAGCTTGCGGATTATCCGCAAGGCCTTGCGCGTTTTCTTGCGATCGATGTCGCGGGGCATCGGCGCGGCGGTTAGCGCAGATGCTCGTAGGCGGCGATGCGGGCGGCGATGTTCTGACGGAGATTCACATAGAACAAGCCGTAGTCGAAATCGTGATAGATGCCGGTGGCGCTGAGCGCATCGTGGAAGTGCGCCGCCTGATCGGGGCGAATATCGACGCCGAGCAGGCTGTTTTCGCAAGCCGCACCGGTGACATGCGGTTCGGGTGCGGGGATCGGCGCGTTGACCCCGGCTGCGTAAACGCTGCCGAGATTGGCGTCGGCTGGCGCAATTGTATCTGGTTGCCACGTGAGCGGGTTGACGCACACGAGCGGGCGGCCACCGATAGGTTGGTAGTGGCCGTCCCACCAGATCACTGCACTGTTGCGGCGACGCGGATCGTCGTGGCCGCTTTGGACGCTGTTCCAGGTGACGACGCAGTTGATTTGCGTCGCGCTATCGCAGACGGGCAATCCGAGGTCGGCGATGGCCTTCGGCAAAGCGAGTCCGATGGGATAGGCGGCGACGAGGCGGCGCTGCAGCGGCGTGCCGATCGCGCGTTCCTGCAAAAGGCGCAGGGCGTGGATTGAGCCTTGGCTATGCGAAGCGATGATGAACGGGCGGTCGCCGATGCGCGATAGAAATGCGTCGAAGGCGCGGGCGACGTCGGAATATGCGAGGTCCGCCGCGGCGTAGGCTTCGAGAGAGTTGGTGATGATGGCGCGCAGCGACGCCTGGCGATAACGTGGTGCATAAATCTCGCAGCAGCCGTTGAATACGCTGGCCTGCAATTTCAACACCCAGTGATCGACGAATTCACCCGCCCGCCCGCCTTCATCGTAGGCGGCGTTGGAAATGGTCATCGAGAGGTCGGTGGTGGGGTGGATGAAGAACACCGCGACATCGCCGGTGTGCGGCGACGGCAGGCCCTGCGGCACGTCGTTCGCGTCGCTCGCTTGCCCAGGAAGCGCGGCCCAAGCCGCCGTCTGGCTGTAATCGGGCGCAGGCGGGGCGCTCACTGGCGTTTGTGCGCAGCTCTCCGCGCCGAAAGCGGAAAGGAACAGCGCGGCGATCGCGGCAAGTGTCAGGGATGTGGCGTTGGCGTGCGGCATCCCGGATTATTGAGCGCCCGCGAAGCGGTCTGCAACGCTTCTTCGCGCGCCCGCGGGCGAAGAATTAAATCTCGCCAAGCGCGTGCAGGTACAAGTCGCGCACCTGCTCTTGTTCTTCGCGCTCCTGGCGGTCCTGCTTACGGAAGCGTATCACTTGGCGGAGCACTTTGGTGTCGTAGCCCGTGCCTTTGGCTTCCGCGTATGTTTCCTTGATGTCGTCGGCGATCGACTTCTTTTCTTCCTCAAGTTTCTCGATGCGGGCCACAAGCTGACGCAGTTTTTCCTGCGCGGTTTGTGTCAGCGATTGCGGCGCCGCCATTGTGGAGGATTCAGTCGCACCAAAGTCAGCCATGGTCAGTCACCCCGAAGAATCGATTCGTTTCGGGTGACTCTAGCGATGCGAAAAATTGCTGCACGCGGCTGGACAGCGCGAATCGCTGAGTAGCCTAGGCAGCGCGGCCTTCGACCTTGGGTTCAAGCCGCTGCACGCCCTGGCGAGCGATCTCGTAGTGCGGATGAATCGCCAGCGCGGCGCGGAAGGCTTGCAGGGCGGCGCGGTTTTGGCCGAGCTCTTCGTAAATCAGCCCAAGGCCGGCCAGGGCGCCGAAATGGCGCGGCTCGCGCTTCAAGGTCTCCTGGATGGCGGCGATGGCGCCGGAATAGTCGTGGGCGCGGTAGGCGAGGTTGGCGCGCCGATTCCAAGGTTCGGCGAAGGTGGGCGCGAGATCGCTGGCTTGTTCGAGGAAGCGTAGCGCCAGTTGCTGATCGCCCTCGCTTTCAGCAGCGGCGGCGCGTTCAACCAGGATGTTGACGGTTGGCGAGCCGCTATCGGCCCAGTGCGACCAGATTTGGCTTTCGACCCGCGCCGCAGAGGCTTCGTCCGGCGCTTGTTCCAGCTGCGTAAACAGCGCGTCGAGCTGCGGGTCGGAGCGTGCAGGCGCATGGCTTTGCATGCCGCAAGCGGCCAGCAAGAGCGCTGCGAAAGATAAAATGAGCCGGCGCATGCGATGGTGAATCGCTGTCAAACGTATCTCAGAATCAGAAGTTCCGCGAGGCGGCACACGCGCTTGGGGCGCCGGCTTAGCCCTGCTTGGCCTTGTAGCGGGGATCAACCTTGTTGATCACGTAAACCCGGCCCTTACGGCGCACGACCCGGCAAGCCCGGTGGCGGGCTTTGAGCGACTTGAGGGAGGACTTCACTTTCATGGTCTGGACCGGGCGCAAAATTGGAAGCGGGGTGAATACGGGCCCCCCTGGAGGAAGTCAATCTAGGGCCGGTACGAGGAGCCCAAAAGCGGGGCTACGCCACGCTATGGCCCAAGTTCTGCAGCGTTGAAGGCGGGTGCGACGCACTTTAGCAGACGGGATCAGAGGGGTCGGGATGGCGCGCGCGCTGGTCATGGCACTATTGGCGGCCGCGGCGATCGCCTGCGGGCAAACGGCTGTCCGGGCGCAACCCACGCCGCCCCCGCCGACATTTCAAACCTCTGGCAACGCCGATTTCGACGCTTGGCGCGATAGCTTCGCGCTGCGGGCGGTCGAGGCGGGGCGCGATCCCTCGATCATCGGCCAGCTGCTTTCCCACATCGCGCCGGATCCTTCGATCATCGACCTCGATCAGCGGCAGCCGGAATTCGTGTCGCCGGTATGGGACTATGTAAACAACCGCGTCACCGCGCAGCGCATCAATGCGGGCAAGGCGCTGAAGGCGAGCATGCAATCCACGCTCGACGCCATTCAGCAGCGCTATGGCGTCGATGAAGACATCGTCCTCGGCATCTGGGGGCTGGAGAGCAATTTCGGCTCCGCGCCGCTGAACTACTATGCGCCGACTGCACTTTCGACTTTGGCGTTCGAGGGGCGTCGCCGCGCGCAGTTCGAAGGCTACCTGATGTCGCTTTCGGAAATGGTGGAGCGCGGGCTCGCGACGCCGGACGAATTGAAGTCGTCGTGGGCCGGCGCGATGGGGCAACCGCAATTCATGCCGGATGTGTATTTGCAGCTGGCTGTGGATTGGGACGGCGACGGCCATCGCGACATCTGGACCAACAATGCGGACGTCGCCGCATCGATTGCGCACTACCTGCAAGATCGCGGCTGGCAGACGGCACAGCCGGTGTTCGACGAGGTGAAGCTGCCAGACGGGTTCGACTACAGCTTGGCGGACGGCAACACGCGCAGCATTGGCGACTGGATTGGGCGCGGGCTGAAGCGAATGGATGGGACCACTTGGCCCGACAGCTTGGTGGCGATGCAATCGCAATTGTTCTTGCCGGCGGGTGCGCAGGGGCCGGCGCTGCTGCTGCATCCAAACTTTGCTGTGATCCGCCGCTACAACAATTCCGACCGCTACGCGCTGGTCGTGGCGCTGCTGGCGCGCGCGTTTGAGGATCGCGGCGGGCTGGTGACGGGTTGGCCGACGCAATTGGGCGCGCTCAATCGCGATCAAACGCTGGAATTGCAAACGCTGCTGAACGGGCTGGGATACAATGCCGGTTCGCCGGACGGGCTGTTCGGCTCCAACACACGCCATGCCGTGGCGCAGTTTCAAGGCGATCAGCATCTGGTGGCGGATGGATTTCCGACAACGGCGCTGCTGGATCAGGTGCGCGTGCGCGCAGGCGTCAGCACCGATAACGGTCCGGGGTCGTCATCGAGCGACGCCGCGCCTGACGACGATGATGCGCCGCATGGGCTCGATACGGCGGGCATCCGCACGCTGCAGCGCCAGCTGAAGCGGCTCGGCTATTATGGCGGCGCAGCGGACGGCGCTATCGGTCCGGCGACGCGCAGCGCCATCCGCGCGTTTCAGCGCCGCCACCACATGGACATCACCGGGCGTGCAACCACGGATGTGCTGGCCGCGGCGCGACGGGCGCACCGCTGACTGTGCTCTATTAAGCTGGCTCGCTGCGCACTTTGAGGCGCCCGCCCTTCCACGCGAGCACCATGCAGGCAATGCTCGCGAGCAGCGACACCGCTAAGGAAGCTGCCGACGATTCAGGGCCGAAGCCACCGCCGCTGAGCATGTCGCTTGTGCCGGCAACCGGGTGCGTTTGCAGCGGCCCGCCGGCGAACACCTCAAGCCCGGAGACAGCGGCGCCGAACACCCAGCCTTGCATGAAATTCCACCCTGCGTGCATGCCGATCGACATCCAGACGCGACCGGTCAGCAGATAGAGGCCGGCGCCGACGCCTTCGCCTGCAACCAAGCACGCAGCAGAGAAGGGTGTCGCATCGGGATTCGAGAGATGCAGCGCGCCGAATAGCACAGCGGTCAGAATGAAAGCTGGCCAAACCGAGGTGACGCGCCAGAGCAGACGGAAGATGACGAGGCGCATCAAGGTTTCTTCGATGACGCCAGATTGCACCGCTTCTTTCAGTGATTCCGCCACGTGCGTGATTGGCGTTGGCGCGATGGTGACCCAATGCGCGGCCCACATGATGGCGACGATGGCGGCGATCAGTGCGCCGCCGATGACCAGGCCAACGATGAGATCAGGGGCTAGGTACGTCAGGCCGATCTCGCGCGGCGCGCGGCGCTCGGCGAAGCGAACACCGAGTGCGTAGATCGCCAACATGCCGATCGAGCCGACGATAACGGCGATCAGGCGCGCTGCATGCGGCGCATGGGCGCGGTCGATGAAGGGTTGGCCGGAAATGAGCGCCGAGATGCGCAAGCTGGAGTCGGCGGCGACATTGAAGGCGAGGACACACAAGACCGTAAGCGCGCAGAGCCACGCCAACGCGCGCAGCCAGCGCAACGGGCCGGGCTTCAAGAGCCCAGCGTCACCCAACACGATTTCAGTCGCCATTGCATCCCCCGTTGAGGGCGCAACCGCCTCTCGGGGAGGAGGATGCAGCGCGGCGGCTGTTGGATGCGCTGGAGAAAATTTGGCGGGCGCGGCGTGGTTACTGCGGGGTGTCGAAGAATGCGTCGATATCCATTGGCCCATGTGGGACGCCAATGATGGCGATGAGGCCGTTGTCGATGATATAGAAAATCAGGTGTGAGCCTTGACGATAGCTGCGATAACCAGCGCCGATCTCATCGCGGGGGCGGCCCGCGCGCGGATTTTTGCTCAGCCATTCGAAGCGTTTTGCTAAGTCGGACAAGTACGTCTCGGTTTGGACTTCGCCCCATCGGACGAGACTGTAGTCGGCAATGTGATCGAGGTCCCGGAGCGCACGCGGCGTGAGGCGATAGCCGCTCACCTCAATCGCGGGGCGTGGCGCGTTTTCTCGCGCGCTTCATCACATCTTCGACGGAGAATGCTTCGAACTCTCCGCGACGCGCTTGCTCCGCACCTTCGGCGAGATGATCCTGCAGCGCCTTCAGACGTGTGCCGCGTTCCTCCAGTTCGCGCAATGCCGCGCGCACAACCTCGCTCGCTGAAGCGTAGCGGCCGCTGGCGATCTCGCGCTTTACGAACTTTTCCCAATGTGGGCCGAGGGTAAGAGACGTTGCAGCCATTGTTCGGACCGATATTCAAAATGAATATTAGTGCAAGTGATAGGGAAAGGCAAGATTGAGTCCCGAAGTGGTTTATATTCTCAAACCACGACGCGGGTTTGCGCTTCGCCGCCGCGTTCGATGAGCGTGAGATTCTCGCCATCGGTTTCGAACACGGTGATTGAGCAATGGTCGGGGCGGAAGCACAGGACGCGCGAATCGGCGGTCGCTGCGGAGACGGCGGCGTTGATGGCGACGAAATGCGAGAAGATGGCGGTGTCGGCTGACGCGGCGACGGCGGCAGCGACATTGTTGCGCCACACGGCGTAATCGATGTCGCCTTCGATGCCGGACCAGACGCCATCGAACGCCGCGCGCAGCCACGAAGAACGCATGTCGGGCGCGATGCCGGCCGGCGCGGGAATTTCGCCGACTTTTGTCTCGATGCGCGCCTCTGCGCTCCGCGCTTTCGCGAACGGTGCGGCGGTTTGGCGGCAGCGTGCGAGCGGAGAAGAGACAACCAGGCGGGGCGGTTGCGGCAAGGCCAGTAAAGTTTTCGCTACGACCTGCGCCTGCGCACGACCTTTTTCGTCGAGACCGGGATCGCTGTCGGCGGTGTCGCCCCAAGTTGATGCGGGGTTGCCGTGACGGATCATGTACACACGCGCCATTAGACGGGCTCCGGTTCGGCGGCGGCGCGCGCCACGACGCTATCGCGCAGACGCCGGCTCATCAGCGCGAACGCGAACATGCCGCCGATGATGGCAATGGCGATGATAAGCGGCGCGACCATGCCAAGATGTTCGTAAGCGACCCCGCCGAGCACGGGCGAGAAGATGAAGCCGGCGCCGTTGATGGCGACGACGAGCCCGGCTGCAGCGCCTTGCTCATGCGGCTCGACTGCGACCGAGGCGCCGCCAGTGAAGCCGGAACGCGCGAGTCCGCCGCCAAAGCCCTGCAGCGCCTGGGCGGCCATGAGCGCGTAGAGGCTTGGCGCGATCACTTGCATGGCGAAGCCCGCAGCAAGCAAAGCTGCGCCCCAGATGATCAGCGAGCGCGGGCCGAACGGAAGGCGCGGCAGAATGATCAGCTGCGTCGCCAACAGCGCCAGCGCATTGGCCATGAAGCCCCACGCAGTCAGCTGGGTGCCGACACTGCCGGAGGCGTGCAGGCGATCCATGGTGAAGAGGCCGTAGATCTGCTGCGAGATGCCGGCAACCACGGAGAGCGCCAAACCGCAGATGAGATAGCCCGACAAACGTCGGTCAGTGACCAGTGACAGCGATTGTTTGAAGTCGCCCTTCGGGCGCGCCGCAGATTGTGGCGCGGTGCGCTCGGGCAAGAAGAACAGGATTGAGAGCGAGGCGGTGAGCGCGAGACCGGCGACCAGCCAGATCGGAAACACAAGATCGGTGTGCGCGGCGATCCAGGCGCAAACGCCGGGGCCGAAGGCTTGACCCACGGCGAAGGCTGAGCTCAAGCTGGCGAGTTGTGTTGTACGTTCCAAAGTCGAGGTGCGGTCGGCGATGTAGGCTTGCGCCGAGGGGCTCGACGCAGAGCCAAAGGCGCCGAAGATGGCGCGCGCCAGCACCAAAGTGACGAAAAGCTGCGAGCCGACAAGTGCGCCGCTGAGGCCAAGCGTGGTGGCGATTCCGAACGAAGTCATCGACACCGCGTAAGCGCCAAGGCCGAAAGCGATGGTGGGCTTGCGCCCGAGATTGTCGGAAAGCCGGCCCCAGTAGGGGCTGGCGAACACCCAGAGCAGGGCGGATAGCGAGAAAATCCAGCCGACGGCGGAGTCGCCCAGGTGCAGCTGACGCACCAAGGGCGGGGCGACCGAGAGCAGCATGGAATTGCCGGCGCCGATCACCAGCATGCAGCTCCACAGCAGCCTGAACTGCCGGTTGCGCCCGATCGGCGCGTTGGGCGCAGCCGCGGGCGCGGCCAACGGTTCGGGGGCGAGGGAATCTGTCATGCGCGCGCGGCGCTGTGCTAGCCGTTTGCGGCGCCGCACACACTGATTTTTTGCGCGAAGTCGATTGGTGACACACACCAACCCTACGACCGTTGCAGGTACCGGCGCGTAGCCAACCATTGGTGTGTGGCACCAACCGGCTCAATATCGTCGTCCGCGACAACGACCGGCTTTATGGCAAAGCCTTTCGCGACGAATTGCGGGCGCTGGGGCTTGACGATCGCCCAACCCAACCACGATCGCCTTGGCAAAACGGTCACGTCGAACGGGTGATCGGCTCCATCCGGCGAGAGTGCCTGGACCATCAGATCATCCTCAACACCTCGCATCTGCGACGCGTGCTGTGTGACTACGCCGCCTACTACAACTTTGACCGCACACACTTGGCTTTGGACAAGGATGCGCCCGAGGGGCGCGCGATTGAAGGTCGAGGACGCATCGTCTCACGCCGCGTGCTTGGCGGACTACATCATCGTTACAGCAAAATTGTTGGGAAATGAGATTTTCGGAAGGGACACGGGCAAGAGCAAGCGCTGAGCAGCGAGGATGCGCCCGAGGTTCGCGCGATCGAAGGTCAAGGCCGCATTGCCTCGCGCCGGGTGCTTGGCGGGCTGCATCATCGCTACGGCCGAATTGGTGAGAAATGAGATTTTCGGAAGGGACAACTGTTTCCCGTTTCATTTCTACGCGGCGTCACTCTTTTCGCTCTGCCTCCCTCAAGGCGCTCAAGAATGCGTTCAAACTTTCGGCCAGCCGCACAAGAAAGCGATTGGGATCATTTATGTAGTCCGATTGATTGAACCAAATGCTGCCAAAGCTCTCTGGCCGGGTCGAATACAAAAAGTAGTCACCAGCGTCGTCGACGGCGAAGGGAATCATACCTTTGGGAAAAAACTGATTTCCCTTGGCTAAGTCCTCATAGGTACCTTCAAAGCTGCTATTATCGTCCGCGTATTTCATCGCCAAAAATTGCTGTATGTCATACTCCTCAGAGGCGGATCGAAACACGTTGCGCAAGGGTCTTCCGCCATTGAATTGCAGGTAGATGTCCCGCAAATCGTCAGGCAGAGCGACTCCTAGGCGTTGCTCAACAGCATCTAAATCTACCTCGCTCAGTTTCGGATATGTGTTGGCAAACATCGCGCGGAATTCCAAATCTAGCGTTTGTACTCAACGCCATAATATCTCTCGAATTGGGAAAGGGTGACACACACTTTTTCCCGCGTCTCACGCCGGCCGATTTTGGTCTCTGTGTGTTGTACAGCTGATGCTGCGATGCCGGTTTGAGCATGGGGTTGCGGGCCAAGAACAAAAAGGGTACACCCGTTGCGGAGGTTCGCATGGCCCGGTTCGCCCGCATCGTCGCCGCCAACACGCCCCACCATGTGACGCAGCGCGGCAACCGCCGTCAGCGGACGTTTTTCAGCGACGCGGATTATCTCCGCTATCTGCAGCTGGCCGCCGAGTGGTGCGAAAAGGCGGATGTCGAATGCTGGGGCTACTGCCTCATGCCCAATCACGTGCATCTCATCCTGACGCCGAAAACCGAGTTAGGTCTGCGCGCCGCGATTGCGCCTCTGCATTGGCGCTACACCTACGAGATCAACAAGCGCGAGCGATGGACCGGCTATCTCTGGCAGGGGCGGTTCGCCTCGTACCCGATGGATGACGGTTATTTTGTCGAGGCGAGCCGTTACGTGGGCCTCAACCCCGTACGCGCCGGATTGGTAGAACGCGCCGCGCACTGGCCTTGGTCGAGCGTGCGCGCGCATTTGAGCGGCGTCGACGACGCGTTGGTGCGCACCGCGCCGCTCGCGCGCTTTGTGCCGCACGGCATGGAACGGTTCTTCGCGACCGACGTGGCCGAAGAATCCCTACGCAAGTTGCGCCGGGCGTCGACGAATGGGCGTCCACTCGGTGGGGCGGAATGGTTGAAGGCGTTGGAGAAAGGGTTGGTGGCACACACCAGTGACAGCTGGTGACACACACAGCTGGTGACACACACCAACCCAACGCACCGAGCAATTTCATGCCGGCTGACAGCCATTGGTGTGTGTCACCAGCTGTCACACCAGCTGTGTCACCAATCCGTAAACTGGCAAATTTCTCAGAAACGCTAACAGCTGCAACGGCGCGTTAAGCGCGTCTGAGACATAAGTCCGAGCCATCCCGGCACGCTCGGTAAATACGCGTTAGCCATGTTTTCGATTATCGGCCTCGTTGCGGTGCTCGGCATCGTTTTCGGCATCTTCTTGGCCGAAGGCGGCAGCTTTGAAGTGCTGGCCGAAGCGGCGCCGATGGAATTCGCCATGATCTTCGGCTCGGCCGTCGCCGCGCAGCTGGTGGCCAACGATTTGCCGGGGCTGCTGAAGATGGGCGCGGGCGTGCCGATGGTGCTGTCGGGCCCGAAGTGGAAGAAGCAGGACTATCAGGATCTCTTGGCGCTGTTGTTTCAGCTGACCAAGCTGATGAAGACCAAGGGCATCGTCGCACTTGAGCCGCACATCGAAAAGCCCGACGAGAGCGCGATCTTCCAGAAGTACCCGAAGATTTTGAAAGACCATCACGTCACGCATTTCATCTGCGACACGCTGCGGATGATGACGATGAACCTCGACGACCCGCACCAGGTCGAGGACGCGATGGAAAAGCAGCTGGAGAAGCATCACCACGAAGCGCTGCATCCCGCGCACGCCATGCAGAACATGGCCGACGCGCTGCCGGCGCTCGGCATTGTCGCGGCGGTGCTCGGCATTGTGAAAACGATGGGTTCGATCAACGAGCCGCCGGAAGTGCTGGGCCTGATGATCGGCAAGGCGCTCGTCGGCACGTTCCTCGGCGTGCTGTTGGCGTACGGCATCGTCGGGCCGCTGGCGGCGCGCCTGAACGGCATTATCGAACACGACGCGCAGTTTTATAAGATCATCCGCGACGTCCTGGTGGCGCATCTGCACGGCAACGCGGCGCAAGTCTCGGTCGAGATCGGCCGGGGTTCGGTGCCCTCGACGCTGCAGCCGACCTTCATGCAGTTGGAAGAAGCGCTGGCGGCGGCGACCGAGACTTGATGTCCTGACTCCGAGTTATGCGATAATGGATGGGCGTTCCGACCGCTCCCGCTTGACCATCACGGTTAATCCGGGGCATGGAGTCGCCTCCAACGCGTCGAGGCTACGACCTCTGCGCTGATACGAGGGGTATAGTACCTATGACTAAGTTTAAGCTTGGCCTGGCGGCTGCCGCTGCGGCCGTTCTC
>DASZWS010000319.1:0-1556 GCA_035546515.1 Vitreimonas sp.
GCTCGACGAAAATCTGCCGCTCGAAGAGCGTTTCGCGGCGCGCCTGAAACTGGCGCAGCTGCCGCGCAACGCGTCGCCCACGCGCATTCGCAATCGTTGCGAGCTGTCGGGGCGTCCGCGCGGCTTCTATCGCAAGCTGAAGCTCTCGCGCATCGCGCTCCGCGAACTGGCCTCCAACGGCCAGGTTCCGGGCATGGTCAAGTCGAGCTGGTGAGGGGATAGCGATGAACCTGAACGATCCCGTCGGCGATCTCATCACCCGCATCCGCAACGCTCAGCTGCGCGGCCGCTCGAAGCTCGTCTCTCCGGCGTCGACGCTGCGCATGCGCGTGCTGCAAGTGTTGAAGGACGAAGGCTACATCCGCGATTTCCGCGAAACCCAAAACGGTGCGCACAAGGAAATCGAGGTCGAGCTCAAGTATCACGAAGGCGCGCCTGCGATTCAGCATCTGCAGCGCGTGTCGAAGCCTGGCCGGCGCGTCTATTCGGCGGTGAAGGATCTGCGCTTGGTCCGCAATGGCCTGGGCATCTCGATCCTGTCGACCCCGAAGGGCGTCATGAGCGACAACGCCGCGCGTGACGCCAATGTCGGCGGCGAAATCCTTTGCGAGGTCTATTAAGATGTCCCGCCTCGGTAAAAGACCGATCCCTGCGCCGTCCGGCGTCACCGTCACGGTGAGCGGCCAGGACGTAAACGTGAAGGGCCCGAAGGGCGCTCTAAGCTTCCGTGCGCATGATGATGTGGCTGTCTCGTTCGGCGACGGCCAAATCACGGTGAAGCCGCGCTACGAAACCCCGCGCGCCCGCGCGCTGTGGGGCACCACGCGCGCTGTGCTGGCCAACAACGTCAAGGGCGTCACCCAGGGTTTCGAAAAAAGCCTGGAAATGACCGGCGTCGGCTATCGCGTGGCAATGCAGGGCAAGAACTTGCAGCTGAACTTGGGCTACAGCCACGAGATCGTTTACACGCCACCGGAAGGCGTCACCATCGCCGCGCCGAAGCCGACCGAAATCAAGGTGAGCGGCATCGATCCGCAAGCCGTCGGTCAAGCCGCCGCTGAAATCCGCTCCTATCGTCCGCCGGAGCCCTACAAGGGCAAGGGCGTGCGCTATGCCGGCGAGCACATTCGCCGCAAAGAAGGCAAGAAGAAATAGCCATGGCCCGCCACCTCAACTCCACCGAGCGTCGCGCCCAACGCAACCGCACGCGTTTGAAGAAGAACGCCGGCGACGGCCGCTTGCGCCTGTCCGTGCATCGCTCATCGAAGAATATTTCGGTGCAGCTGATCGACGACGTGAAGGGCGTCACCGTCGCGGCTGCCTCTTCGCAGGAAGAAGCCGTGAAGGCCAAGGGCTCCAACAAGGACGGCGCCGTTGCTGTCGGCAAGCTCATTGCCGAGCGCGCAATCAAGGCTGGCCAAAAGAAGGTCGTGTTCGATCGCGGCCGCTACATTTTCCATGGTCGCGTGAAAGCGCTGGCCGACGCCGCCCGTGAGGGCGGTCTCGAATTCTGAGGAAGTTGGGATGACTGACGAAACAGCAGGCGCCCCGCCGGC
>DASZWS010000320.1:0-2486 GCA_035546515.1 Vitreimonas sp.
GCGAATCCAGCCAGATAACCCCGCATACGCACGCCTCCCTCGCGGCTTCCACCAAGGCGCGCCTTGGCGATTGAAGCAACCCTTTCTAGAACCGAGGCCGCATTATGAACGGGCGCGGACCTTTCGATGGCTGAGCAAGAAAAGGTTGGCGTTCGCGTCCAGGCGCTGGCGATCCGCCGCGGCGCGCGGCTGTTGTTCGAAGATTTGAGCTTTACGTCGCGCCCCGGCGACTATCTCGAAATCCGCGGCGCCAACGGCGCGGGTAAGACCAGCTTGCTACGCGCCATCGCCGGTTTTCTGCGCCCGGTTGCAGGGCGCGTCGCCTTTGACAACACCGAGGAGTCGGCGCTGGCGCTGCATTATGTTGGGCACCTGAATGGGTTGAAGGGCGGGGTCACGCCACGCGCGCACATGGAATATTGGCGCGGGCTTTTCGGCGGCGTGGGCTCAATCGACGGCGCTGCGTCAAAGCTCGGCATCACGTCACTGCTTGATTTGCCTGTGCGCGTGCTAAGCCAAGGGCAACAGCGGCGCGTGAGCCTCGCACGTTTGCTCGTTGCGCTTCGCCCTGTGTGGCTTCTGGACGAGCCCGCTGCGGCGCTCGACAGCGCAGGCCGGAGCGTTGTTGCTCAGCTCGTGAGTGACCACTGTGCGAGCGGCGGCGTTGTGCTCGCCGCGGTGCACGAGTCGCTGGGGCCATCGCCGTCGCAGACCGTGGTGCTGTCTTGAGCGCGTTCAGCGTCGCCTTCCGGCGCGATTTCGCGCTGATGTGGAGCGCTGGCGGCGGCGTTGTCGCGCCCCTCGGTTTCTTTGTAGGTGCGGCGGTTCTGGTGCCGCTGGCGATGGGGCCTGCGCGCGATCCGCTTGCGGCTGCGGGGCCGCCGTTGTTGTGGGTCGCTGCTGCGCTCGCCGTGCTGGCCACCATCGAGCGCCTGTTTCAAGCTGATCTTGAAGACGGCTCGCTTGATCAGATGCTGCTGTCGCCGACTCCACTCGAACTGATCGTCCTGGCGAAAGGGACAGCGCTCTGGTGCGCGATCGGTATGCCCATCGCACTGGCCGCGGCGCCCGTCGCCATTGCGATGCAAGCGCCGCTCGCGCTCGTTCCCGCGATTGTCTGCAGCGTCGCGCTCGGTATGGCCGCGTTCGTGGGTGCAGGCTTGGTAGGTGCGGCGCTGACCGCCAGCGTCCGCCGTGGCGGCGTACTGATTGCGCTCATCGTCATGCCGTTCTTCGCGCCGCCGATCATTTTTGGCGCAGCGGTCGCTGCGGTCGGCTTTGGCGCCGCCTTCATGCTGCTGGCAGGCTGCGCCTTGGCATATCTCGTATTGGGTGCGTTTGGCGCGGCGGCGGCGCTGCGCTTGCAGGCCGAATGAGGTGTCACATTGTCACTCCCGAACCCGCTTAAGTCCTGATACCTGAGCCCATCCCGATGCTCGCCACCTTTGCCAATCCGGCGCACTTCATGCGCTTCTCAGCCTGGGCGACACCGCTGTGCGCGGTGATCGCGGTGGTGCTGTTCGCGATCGGGCTGCCGTGGGCGCTAATCTATTCGCCGGCTGACTATCAGCAGGGCGAGACGGTGCGCATCATGTACGTACACGTGCCCGCCGCATGGTGGGGGTTGTCCATCTATCTCTTTATGGGTGTCGCGAGTTTCGTGAGCTTCGTCTGGCGTCATGCGTTGGCCGACATCGCGGCGCGCGCCGCCGCGCCCATCGGCGCCACCTTCACGGCGATGTGCCTGATCACCGGTTCGCTTTGGGGCGCGCCAACTTGGGGCACGTGGTGGGAATGGGACGGACGGCTCACGTCAATGCTGGTGCTCTTCATCATTTATCTCGGCTACATCGCCTTGCGTGGCGCCGTCGAAGATGAGGAGCGCAACGCGCGGCTCGCGGCCATCCTTTGCATGGTCGGCCTCATCAATCTGCCAATCGTGCACTTCTCAGTGGTTTGGTGGAGCACACTTCATCAACCCGCGAGCATCTTCCGACCCGGCGGCTCGTCAGTGGATCCGTCCATGCTGGGACCGCTTTTCACAATGGTTGCCGCCTTCTTGGCTCTCGGTTTGGCGCTAGGCCTCATGAACATGCGCGCCGCAATTTTTCGCCGTCGCGTCGAAACGGTGCGCCTGCGCGGAGCCAACGCATGATCCATGGCGGTTGGTCTTATGTGGACGCGGCGTACGCGGTGACGCTGGCGGGACTCGTTGCTCTCGCCGTGATTGGGGTGGTGCGCTATCGTTATTGGGCGCACGCCGCGCGTGCCATCGACGAGCCGGATCCTAAGCCGTGAACCGCGCCATCGCCTTCGCACCCCTGGCGTTGTTGGCGATGCTGGTCGTCGTCTCCGTCGTCCTGTTGCTGAAGCCTGACGCGCATCAAACCATCACCGCGGGTCAGATGGGCCGTCCGGCGCCTGCCTATTCATTAGTCCGGCTGGGCGGCGGCGAACCGGTGGCGAACGCCACAACCAATGGCAAG
>DASZWS010000321.1:0-18428 GCA_035546515.1 Vitreimonas sp.
CGCTCCGGCGTCCTTCGACCCCGGTCCAAACCCCGAGAGCACAAGTTTCCGAATGAACGTCGTCGTCGTTGAGTCCCCGGCTAAGGCCAAGACAATCAACAAGTATTTGGGCTCGGACTACAAGGTCCTGGCTTCCTACGGGCATATCCGCGACTTGCCCGCCAAGGATGGCTCGGTGAAGCCGGACGCCGATTTCGCCATGGACTGGGAAATCGACAGCAAGTCCGCCGGCCGGGTCCGCGACATCGCCGACGCCCTCAAAAACGCCGACCGCCTCATCCTCGCCACCGACCCTGATCGTGAAGGCGAAGCCATTTCCTGGCACGTTCTGGAGGCGTTGCGGAACCGCAAGGCGCTCAAGCACAAGAAGGTCGAGCGCGTCACCTTTAACGCCATCACCAAGCAATCGGTGCAGGCCGCCATGGCCGCGCCGCGCGACATCGACATGGAGCTGGTGGACGCCTACCTCGCCCGCCGCGCGCTCGACTATCTCGTTGGCTTTGGGCTTTCGCCGGTGTTGTGGCGCAAACTGCCAGGTTCGCGTTCGGCGGGGCGCGTGCAATCGGTGGCGCTCCGGATCATCGTCGATCGCGAAGTCGAGATCGAACGCTTCAAGCCGCAGGAATACTGGTCGGTCGATGCGATCCTCGCCAACCAGCGCGGCGAGAGCTTCCCGGCGCGCATCTCCGCGTTCCAGGGCAAGAAGCTGAAGCGTCTCGATATCCCGAACGAGCAGATGGCGCACGCCGCGCGCGACGCGATCCGCAAAGGCGACTTCAAAGTCTCGGCTGTTGAAGCCAAGCCGACCAAGCGCAATCCGCCGCCGCCGTTCACGACCTCGACGCTGCAGCAGGAAGCATCACGCAAACTCGGCTTCAACGCTTCGCGCACCATGCAGGTGGCGCAGCGGCTCTACGAGGCTGGCCACATTACTTACATGCGGACCGACGGCGTCAGCATGGACGAAGGCGCGCTCCGCGATCTGCGTGGCGTCATCACCAATCAAATCGGCAAGGACTACACACCCGCCTCACCGCGCCTCTACACGTCGAAAATCAAGAACGCGCAGGAAGCGCACGAAGCGATCCGGCCGACAGATTCTTCGCACATGGCTAAGGATTTGTCGCTCGAAGGCGACCAGACCCGGCTCTATGAGCTGATTTGGAAGCGGACGATGGCGTCGCAGATGGAGTCGGCGTCAATTGAGCGCACGACCGTGGATTTTGTTGAGCCGCGTGGCGAAGTCGAATTGCGCGCCACGGGCCAAGTCATTCTCTTCGACGGCTTTCTGAAGCTCTATCAGGAAGGCCGCGACGACGAGGAAGACGAAGAAAATCGCCGCCTGCCGCAACTGCGCCAAGGCGAAGCCGTGAAAGTGATGGACGCGAAAGCGGACCAGCATTTCACCGAGCCGCCGCCGCGTTATTCGGAAGCGAGCCTTGTGAAAAAGCTGGAAGAGCTGGGCATCGGCCGGCCTTCCACGTACGCGGCCATCCTCGAAAAGCTGCGCGAACGCAATTACGTGAACATGGACAAGAACCGCTTCGTCGCTGACGATCGCGGCCGCATCGTCACGGCGTTCCTGGAAAACTTCTTCCGCAAATACGTCGAATACGATTTCACCGCCGATCTCGAAGAGAAGCTTGATGAAGTTTCCGCGGGCGAACTCGACTGGAAGGCGCTGATGCGCGACTTCTGGAAGGACTTTAACGGCGCCATCACCGACATCGGCGACCTGCGCATCACGCAAGTGCTCGATACGCTGAATGAAGTGCTGGGTCCGCACATCTTCCCGCCGAAGGAAGACGGCAGCGATCCGCGCCTCTGTCCGCTCTGCGGCATCGGTCAGCTCTCGTTGCGCTTGGGCAAGTACGGCGCGTTTGTCGGCTGCTCCAACTATAACGGCGATCCGCCGTGCAAGTTCACGCGTCCGCTCGCAGGCAGCGAAGATGCGACGGCGGCCATTCCGTCCGATGGTTTGCCAGTTGGCGATGGACCGAACGGGCCGATCCTTTTGAAGAACGGCCGCTTTGGCCCCTATTTCGAAACGCCGAACCCGGACGATCCTGACAAGCCGAAGCGCGCGAGCGTGCCGAAAGGCAAGGCGCCGACGGATGTTGATCTGGAAACGGCGATCAAATTGCTCTCGCTGCCGCGCAATGTCGGCATGCATCCGAGCGAAAACGAGATGATCGTTGCGAACATCGGCCGCTTCGGGCCGTACATCAAAATGGGCAATCTCTATGTGAACCTGCCCGGCGCTGACGACGTGCACGAAATTCAGATGAACCGCGCCGTGGCGCTGATCGAGGAAAAGAAAGCCGGCGGCGGCAAAGGCCGCTTCGGCCGCGCGGCGCCCGCGCCACTGAAAGAACTTGGCGAGAGCCCGGTAACAGGCAAGCCGGTGCGCGTGTTGAACGGCCGCTACGGGCCGTACATCAATGACGGCGAAACCAACGCCAACGTGCCGAAGGACAAGAAGCCCGAGGACGTAACGATGGACGAAGCGCTGGCGCTGCTGGCGGCGCGCGCGGAAGCTGGCGGTGGCAAGAAGAAGCGCAAGGCGCCGGCGAAGAAAGCTGCTGCGCCGAGGGAAGCAAAGGTTCCGGCGAAGAAAGCGGCGGCGAAGAAGGCGGCGCCCAAGGCGGCAAAAAAGGCGCCTTCGAAGAAGAAGGCCGCGGGCTGACACAAATTCTTCGGATCAGAGCGTTCCCTGTCGCGATCGGCGCTCTCTCCCCCTCACCCAAATTCGCCAACGCGAATTTGACCTCTCCCCCTCGAGGGGGAGAGGTGACACATTCCATTGCAACTCATGGCGAAGAATCGACCAATCCCTGAGCCCCTGACCCGCGAACGCGTGTTGGAGGCGATCCGAAAATCCGGCGGCAAAGCGCATAAGCGCGACATCGCCCACGTGCTCGACATCGGGCCCGACCAGAAGAAAGAACTGCGCCACATTTTGCGCGAGCTTGAAGAAAGCGGTGCGCTCGGGCGCACCGGTAAGAAGAACTATGCCGATGCCGACGCTCTGCCCGAAAGCGGCGTTATGGAAGTTATCGACCGCGACGCCGATGGCGAACTGATCGCGCGCATGCGCGGGCCGGATGGTTTGTTCGGGCCGCGTGTGCGTCTGGCGCCCGGCGAAGCGCGCATAATGAAGGGCGAGCCTGCCATCGGCATCGGCGACCGCGTGCTGGCGCGTGTTCGGCAGACGGACGACGGGCCGGAGGCCCGTGTCGTCAAACGCATCGGCCAAAGCGCGCATCGCATCCTTGGTGTTTATCGCGCTGCGAAGGACAATCGCGGCCGTGCGCTTGGCGGCGGCCGGGTTGTGCCGGCAGACCGCAAGGCGCGGCACGACCTGATCGTGCTGCCTGAGCACCTTGGCGCGGCGATGGACGGCGATCTGGTGATGGTCGAACTGGCGCGCGACGTGCGAGGTCACGGGCCCAAACGTGGCCTCGTGCGCGAGGTGATCGGCAAGGAGAGCGATCCACGCGCTGCTTCGATCTTGGCCATGCACACGCACGGCATCAAGGTTGGCTTCAGCGAAGACGAAGAACGCCAAGCTAAACTTGCCAAGGCGCCGACGCTGAAGGGGCGCGTCGATCTCCGCAAAGTACCGCTGATCACCATCGACCCCGAAGATGCGCGCGACCATGACGACGCGGTGTTCGCCGAACCGGATGATGACGCCAACAACAAGGGCGGCTGGCGGGTGTGGGTGGCGATTGCGGATGTGTCTGCGTACGTGACACCGGGCTCGCCACTCGATCGCGGCGCGTACCGGCGCGGCAACTCCACATATTTCCCCGATCGCGTCGCGCCGATGTTGCCGGAGACACTGTCAGCCGATCTGTGCTCGCTACGCGAAGGCGAGGAACGCGCGACGTTTGCGGTGGAGATGATCTTTAACGCGCAAGGCAAGAAGCTCCGGCACAAATTCGTGCGCGGGCTGATGCGCTCGGCGGCGAAACTCTCTTACGAGCAGGCGCAGGCGGCGATCGACGGCAAGCCGGACGGCAAAGCGCAGCCCCTGCTTGATCCGATCCTGAAGCCCTTGTGGGCGGCGTATGCATGCGTGTGGGCGGCGCGCGAAAAGCGGCAGCCGCTGGATATCGATGCGGCCGAGCACAAGATTTTCTTCAAGGATGGCAAAGTCGCGGGTGTGCGGCGGCGCGAGCGCTTCGATGCGCACAAACTCATCGAAGAATTCATGATTCAGGCCAACGTCTGCGCGGCCGAAACCATGGAGAAGCACAACCGGCCGCTGATCTACCGCATCCACGATCGGCCCTCGGACGAAAAAATCGCGGCGCTGACGGACTTTCTGCCGACGGTTGGCATGAGCTGGGCCAAGGGCCAGGTGGTCACCGCCGGTCGCTTCAATCGCATCCTCGAACTGGCGGACGCTTCCCCGAACCATGACATCGTCAACGAGGTGGTGCTGCGCACGCAGGCGCAAGCGGTGTATTCGCCGGACAATATCGGCCACTTCGGCTTGAACCTGGCGCGCTACGCGCACTTCACCTCGCCGATCCGCCGCTATGCGGACCTGATGGTGCATCGCTCGCTAATCAAAGCGCTGAAGCTGGGCGACGACGGCATCACTGGCGACGAAGAGAAGCGCCTTGAGGACATCGCGCAGCACATCAGCGAGACCGAGCGTCAATCCATGGCCGCTGAACGCGATGCAACTTCGCGCTACATTGCTTCCTTCCTGGCCGATCGCGTTGGGGCGGAGTTCGATGGCCGCGTGACTGGCGTGACGCGCTTTGGCCTCTTCATTCGCCTCGACGAAACTCAGGCGGACGGATTGGCGCCAATCTCGTCGCTTGGCGCAGAACGTTGGATCCACGATGAGACGGCGCACGCTTTGGTGGGCGATCAAAGCGGAGAACGCTTCCCGCTCGGCATGCGGGTGACGGTGCGGCTTGAAGAAGCGACGCCGATCAGCGGTGGTTTGCTGTTCAGCGTGCTGACCGATCCGCAACCGCCGCAGCCCGGTTGGCGCAAAACCCGGCAGAGTTTCCAGACCCGCGGGCGCGACCGCGATCGCGGCGGCAAGCATCGCGGCAAACGCAAGCGCTAAACGGCGATCACGATTTTGTGGCCCCGGAACAGGGTGTTCGGAACCGCGGAACTCCGGAACGGCGCCGCTGCGCTGACGTTGGCCTCTCGCATTCGGATCAACCTATGCAGGAGCCCTTTATGTTGAAGCATCTCACCGCTGGCGCGGCCGCGCTCGTGATGATGAGCGCGATGGCGGCGATGCCGGCTGACGCGCGCGTGTATCGTCACCACCACGTCGAAACCTGCCGCACGGGCGGCACTGTGGCCGGCGCGGTTGTCGGCGGCGTGCTCGGCAACGCCATCACCCACCACAGCGCTGTCGGCACGGTCGTCGGCGCAGGCGTCGGCGGGTTGGCGGGCCACCGCATCGCCCGCAACAATTGCGGCCGCCACTACAGCTATCACCGCGCGCGGACCGCTCACCGCTACGGCTACTACGACCGCTACGGCTACTACGACCGCTATGGCCGCTATCACCGTTACGGCTAAATCACTCTGAGTCGACAAGGGCGCGGGCGTCGAGAGGCGCCCGCGCTTTTGTTTGCGCTGGCGCGTCGAGCGGCGCCGTGCGACCACTACCGCAGGTCGGGGCGGCACGCATGCAGGCACACACTAAGACGCTGGGCTTTTGGTCGTGCTGGGCGCTCGCCGTCGGCACCATGATCGGGTCCGGCATTCTGTTGGTGCCCGCTTCACTTGCGCCGTATGGGCTTTTGAGTGTTGCGGGCTGGCTCATCAGCGCGGCTGGCGCTATCGCGATCATCCTGGTTTTCGCCCGGCTCGCGGGGCGCACGACGCGCGACGGCGGGCCATACGTCTATGTGCAGGAAGCCTTCGGCGATATCGCCGGATTTCTCATGGCGTGGAATTACTGGATCGGCTTTTGGGTCAGCATCCCCATCGTCGCCATCGCTTTCGTCGGCTATCTCGGCATTTTCATTCCGAGCCTTGCTCAAAACATCGTGGCCCAAGGATTGACCGCGCTCGGCGTGATCGCGGCGTTCACGTTGGTCAACGTGCGCGGGCTGAAGGAAATGAGCGTCGCGCAGATCGTGCTGACAGTGCTGAAGATCGTGCCGCTGCTGATCATCATGGGTGCGGGATTGGTGTTTGGCGCGCCGCACAATCTGCCGCCGCTCAATCCTTCGCACGCGCCGTTGTTGCCGGCGCTTACAGCGGTGACGCTCATTACGCTGTGGCCCTTCACCGGCTTCGAAGCAGCGGTCTCAAGTGCAGGCGCGGTGCGCGATCCGGAACGCACAATTCCGCGCGCGTTGACGGCGGCGGTGCTGCTGGTGACGGTGATCTATCTGGGCGCGTCGTTTGCAGTGATGTTGCTGGTGCCGTCGGCGCAGCTGGCGCATTCGGAAGCGCCGTTTGCGGACGCGGCGCGCGCGCTCGGCGGTTGGGGTCCGCCCTTCATCGCGCTGGGCGCCCTGATCGCGACTGCCGGTACGTTGAATGGCGTCATCTTCGCGTCAGGGCAAATGCCGATGGCGGTCGCCGAAGACGGACGTGCGCCGGCCTGGCTCGCTAAACTCAACAAAGGCGGCGCGCCGTATCTCTCGCTTTTGCTGTCGTCGGGATTGGGGGCGCTGCTGCTGGTGCTGAACTATTCGCGCGGCTTGATCGGCGCGTACACGTTCCTGCTGATGATGGCGACAGCGCTCAGCCTGATCTATTATTTCTTCTGCGGCCTGGCTGAACTGAAGCATTCATGGCGATCGGCCAAAGGCTGGGCGATGGTGGCGCTGTTTGCTTGCCTCTTCTCGGCGTTTGCGATGATCGGTTCGGGTTGGGAAGTCATCCTCTGGGGCGGCGTGATGATGGCGGCGGGCTTGCCGCTCTATTTTTGGTTCAAACCGCGCAAAGTCGCTGCGCTCAATCCTGTTGCTTGAACGGGGTGTGCTCAGCGAGCACCTCCACCTCTTCGATGACGGCCGGCGTCTCCGCCGCGAGATAGCGCGCAACGGCGTCGCGCAAACCGGGATGTGCGATCCAATGGGCGCTGTAAGTTTGCGCCGGCACGTAACCGCGCGCCAGCTTGTGATCGCCCTGCGCGCCCGCTTCGACGCGCGCGAGCTTCAACTCGATGGCGAGGTCGATGGCTTGGTAGTAGCAGAGCTCGAAATGCAGAAACGGGACGTCGGCGACGCGGCCCCAGTAGCGGCCGTAAAGCGCCTCTGAGCCGAGCAAGTTGAGCGCACACGCCAACGGGTGTCCGTCCTCTTCCGCCAGGAACAGCACGCATTGCTCGCCCATGCGCTCGCCGAGCAGCTGGAAGAATTTGCGGTTGAGATACGGCGAGCCCCACTTGCGGGAACCTGTATCTTGGTAGCAGCGGAAGAAAAAATCCCAGTCCCGCGACGTGATCTCATCACCGCGGAGGCGTCTGATGGTGAGGCCTTCGGACGCGCGCGCGCGTTCGCGGCGGAGGGTCTTGCGCTTTTGCGACGAGAGGTCAGCCAGGAAATCATCGAAACTTCCGTAGCCGCGGTTGAACCAGTGATACTGAATGCCAGTGCGTTTCAGATAGCCGAGCGGCTTGAGGTGTGCGCACAGAGATTCGTCAACAAACGTGGCATGCACCGAGGAGGCGCCGGCGCGCTGCGCGAGGCCGATGGCGCCTTGCGCCAAGGCGCTCTCGACGCGGGAATCGCTGGCGAAGATGCGCCGACCGGGGACCGGCGTGAACGGCACCGCGCACTGCAGCTTTGGATAATACTGGCCGCCACTACGCATCAGCGCATCGGCCCAGGCGTGGTCGAATACGTATTCGCCGTAGGAATGGTCCTTGGCGTAAAGCGGCATGGCGCCGACCGGCGCGCCGTGCGCGTCGCGCGCGATCAGGTGTGCAGGCTGCCAGCCTTTTGCCGCCGTGGCGCAACCGCTCTCTTCCAGCGCTTGAAGGAAATCCCATGAAAGAAACGGATCGAACGGCAGGTTCGAAGGGTTGGCGAGCGCGTCCCAAGCGGCCCTGTCGATGTTCTTGAGGTCACCTAGGACCTGAATGGAAATCGCGTCGCCGGAGTCCATGCTGCATACTTAGTTGGTCGCGAACGCGGACGCAAAACCACTACACACTTTTGCCGCGTTCGCTCAGTCTAGTTCGAATATCCCATCGACTTCGACCGCGAAATTCAGCGGCAAATTGGCCATGCCAACGGCGGCGCGCGCGTGCTTGCCAGCGTCGCCGAACACCGAAACCATCAGATCGGAACAGCCGTTCATGACTTGGGGGATGGGATCGAAGTCGGCGGTGACGTTGACAAAACCGTTGAGTTTCACGACCCGCTTCACGCGATCGAGATCGCCGCCGCATGCGGCTTTGACCTGAGCAAGAAGATTGAGGCCGCAAAGGCGCGCCGCGGCTTGGCCTTGTTCCACCTCGATGGCGTCGCCCAATTTGCCTTTGATGCCGCCGGAGGCGTCAACCGAAACTTGCCCCGACACGTGCACGAGATTGCCGGAAATCACGAACGGCACGTAGGACGCGACCGGCGCCGGCGGCGTCGGCAACGTGATGCCCAACTCCTGCAGCTTCGCTTCCACCCGGCCCATAGTCCGCTCCCTTTCGCTCCTGCGCACTGTATAGCAACGCGATAGCGCCCGTCATCCTTGTTGGCGCGCCCCCGGTGTCAGCTGGGCTGAATGGTTTCGACCGTCTCCCCCACGCGCGCCGGAATGTTGTGACGCGAAATCCAAGCCAGCAGGACAGCCGGAAGCGTGAGCAGCGCTGCGACGTAGAATGGCGCATTGAGGCCGACATCCGAAAACATGAAAGCCATGCAGAGCGGGCCCGCGAAGCGCGCGAAAGCGCCGGTGGCGTTGTTCAAGCCAAGAAATTGGCCCTGCCGGTCGGGATCGACGTGGCGCGAAATGAGCGCCGACACGTTTGGCCACGCGACCGACTGCCCGACGGATGCGGCCGCCAGCAGCACAAACACCAGCAGACCTTGCGCGACCGGCTGCAGCGCCATGCACAGCGCCGCGAGCACAAGGCCAACGGCAAGCATCGGCGCCTGCCCGAAGGTGCGCGATAGCGGATAGGTCACGTAGATTTGGCAAATCGCGGCGGCGACGCCGGAAAGCGCGAAGGCCCAGCCGATCTCGTGCGGCCCCCAATTGAAACGCGCTTGCGTCCAGAGTCCAAAGATAGACTCGATGCCCATGAAGGCTGAGCCAGCCAGAAATGTGATCAGCATCATGCGCCCGATCGCGGGATTGCCGATCACATCACCGAGCGCCTGCCAGCGCGACGCTTGGGGGCGATGATCGGCGGTGTGCACGCGGCTCTCGCGCACAAACAGGAAGAGGCCGATCAGGCAGAGCGCGGACATGGCGCTGGCGCAGAGCAACGGTATGCGGAAGCCGATAGTCCCGGCCGAAGGATGCGCCAACAGCCCGCCAACCGCCGGGCCGACGATGAAGCCGAGATTGAAGGATGCGCCGAGATACGACATGTAACGCGTGCGCTCTTCAGGGCGCGTCATGTCGGCAATGTAGCCCTGCACCACCGAGGCATTGCCGCTGAAGAAGCCGCCGACGAGGCGAATGAGAAACGCCAGCGTCACGTTCGGCGCGAACGCCAGCGCGAAATAACAAAGACAATTTCCGGCGATGGTGCTGAGCAGCAGCGGACGGCGGCCGATGCGGTCGGACAGGCGGCCCCATATCGGCTCGCCAAAGAATGCGCCGATCGAATAGGCGGAGAAGATCAGCGCGATCTGCCAGGCTTCGGCGTTGAAGCTCTTGGCGTAAAACGGCAGCAGCGGCACGACGATGCCAAAGCCCATCACGTTGATAAACATGACGGACAGCAACGTCGGCAGCGCGCCAAACGATCGCTTCGCCGGTGGAGTGGTCGCCGTCACGGTGTTGGGCCTCTGGGAGGCGAGGCTCCTATCGTGCGCCGGGGTCGGAGCGCAATGCTGACGCTAGGAAAAAGCGCGGCCTATTCGTCCTCGTCTTCGATGGCCTCCGGCGCATCGTCGCGATGAACCTTGAGGCCACGGCCAGTGAGCACGGCGTCGCGCCCGAACTTGTCGCGGGCCTTGGCGATGGCGGCCTCGGCGGCGGCGCGCTTGGGCGTTTGAGTATCGAGCATGTCGCCCTTGTCGGCGACCGCCGCGTCACTGAAATCTGAGAGGCCGACGCCGATGAGGCGATACTTGGTGTGACCGTCGGCATCGCCGGCGAGCAACTCGCGCGCGTGCGCGAAGATGCGCGCCGCCAGCAGGGTGGGTTCAGGTAGCTGACGGCGGCGGGTGATGATTTTGAATTTCGTGTCTTTGAGTTTGAGCGTAAGCGTCAGGCCCGCAGTATCAGCGGCGCGACAGCGCGTGGCGACCTTTTCACAAAGCGGCCAGAGGATGTCTTCAAGTTCGTCAATGGCGGCGACATCTTCGAAGAACGTGGTTTCAGCAGAAATGCTTTTGCGCTCGCCGTGCGGGTCAACGACGCGCGGGTCTTCGGCCATCGACAGCGCGAACAGATGGGCGCCCCAATCGCCGTAAAGGCCGCGCATGCGCTGGGGGCCGGTGCGGCGGATGTCGCCGATGCGGCGAAGGTTATGCTTGGCGAGAGAGTCTGCGCCGGCGGGGCCAACACCGGGCAGCGTTGAGACGGCGCGGCTCTCGAGGAAGACCAGCGCTTCGGCCTTGCCGATGACAGAAAAGCCGCGCGGCTTGTCGAGATCGCTGGCGGTCTTGGCGAGGAACTTGTTGAACGAGAGGCCGATGGAGACAGTGAGATTGCGCTCTTCCCAGATGCGGTTCTGCAGCTTGATCAGCGATTGCGCAGGCAAGCCGCCGTGTAACGCTTCAGTGCCGGAGAGATCCATGAAGGCTTCATCGATTGAGAGCGGCTCAACTTGTGGGGTCAGCTGCTGCATCATGCGGCGGATGACGCGCCCCTCGTCCACGTATTTGCGCATGTCGCCATGGACGACCTTGGCTTGAGGGCAGAGCTTCAGCGCCTTGAACATAGGCATGGCGCTGCGCACGCCGTAGGCGCGCGCGACATAGCAGCAGGTGGAAACGACGCCGCGTTTGCCGCCGCCGACGATGACGGGATGCGGCTGCAGGCTCGGGTCGTCGCGCTTTTCAATGCTGGCGTAGAACGCGTCGCAATCGACGTGGGCGATGGAGAGCTGCGCCAGTTCGGCGTGCTCAAGCGGCAACTCCTCGCCGCACGCTTGGCAACGTGCGCCGTGCATCTCCGATGCGCAGGCGCGGCAGAGCTTCACCGCGCCTCTTCCGGCGTGAATAACCACGCGGCGCCGCGGACACCGGAGCTGTCGCCGTGCTTGTTCTTGACCACTTTGGCGCCGACAAAATCCGAGAACACATGGGCGATGAGTTTGGCCTGCACGGCGGGATAAAGCGCGTCGATGTTGGACATGCCGCCGCCGACGACAATGACGTCAGGATCGATGATGTCGCAGATCACCGCGAGCGCGCGGGCGACGCGGTCGGTCCACAAATCGATGGCGACGCGCGCTGTAGGATCGCCAGCTTTCGCCGCGGCGTCCGCCTCGTGGCCGTCCATGTTGAAGGTGCGCTTGAAGCCGGTGCCGGAAATCCATTGCTCGAGGCAGCCGCGGCGGCCGCACCAATCGCGCACTTGGATTTCATCGTGACGCGCCCACGGCAGCGGCGTGTGGCCCCACTCGCCGCCAATGCCGCTGGCGCCCTCGATGGTTTTGCCGTCGACAACGACGCCGCCGCCACAACCGGTGCCGAGAATGGCGCCAAACACCACGCGCGCGCCCGCGGCGGCGCCGTCCACGGCTTCCGAGAGCGCAAAGCAATTGGCGTCGTTCTCACAGCGCACCGGCTTGTTGGTGGCTTTCTTCAAATCCTCCAGGAACGGTTTGCCGTTGAGCCAAGTGGAATTGGAATTGCGCACCAGACCGGTCAGCGGTGACAGCGAGCCGGGCATGCCGACGCCGATCGTTTTGCTTTCGTAACTCGCCTCTTGCTCGATTCGCTTGGCGAGATCGGCCACCGCCTTCACCGCCGCGGGGTAATTCCCAGGATTGGGCACACGCTGGCGGACGCGGATTTCGCCTTGTGAATCAAGCAGAGCTGCTTCGATCTTGGTGCCGCCGAAATCCACGCCGAGCCGCATGCGCCAATCCTTAAGTGGTTCTTAATATCCTGGGCCAGATTGCTGGTGTTGCGATGGGTTGTTAAGGCCCGCGTGCTATGGACATTAGTGCGTGGCCGTGACGCACCCAACTAGGGAAGGCCAAGCAGAAGCGGATCATGGCCAAAACGGTTCTCATCGTCGAAGACAGCGAACTCAATATGAGGCTGTTTAACGACCTGCTGGAAGCCTTTGGCTACCGCACCGTGAAGACGCGCGACGGGCGTCAAGCGCTGCCGCTGGCGCGCGAACACAAGCCCGATCTCATCATCATGGATATCCAGCTTCCGGAAATCTCGGGGATCGAGATCACCGGACGGCTGAAGCAGGATCCGGCGCTGAAAGCGATCCCAGTCGTTGCGGTCACCGCTTTCGCCATGCGCGGCGACGAACAGAAAATCCTTGCCGCAGGCTGCGACGCCTATCTCTCGAAGCCGATCTCGGTGACGACCTTCCTTGAAACCATCCGCAAGTTCATCGGCTAGAGGAGGCCCGCTTGAGCGCGCGCATCCTTGTTGTCGACGATCTGGAAGCCAACCGCCGCCTTTTGGAGGCGATGCTCTCGGCTGACTACTATGATGTGCTGCTCGCTTCCGCCGGCGAAGAAGGCGTGCAGCTGGCGCGGCGTGAGAAGCCCGATCTCATTCTGATGGACGTGATGATGCCGGGCGGCATCGACGGGTTCGAGGCGTGCCGGCGTTTGAAAGCGCACCCCGAGACGCGCCACATCCCGGTGATTATCCTCACCACGCTGGACGACCGCGAAAACAAGGTGCGCGGCTTGAGCGCGGGCGCCGAGGAGTTTCTCACCAAGCCGATCGACGACGTGCAGTTGATGGCGCGGGTGAAGAGTCTGCTGAGCTTGAAAGTTGTCGTTGACGAGCTGCGGGCGCGCGAAGCCAGCGGCAAGCGGTTGGGCGTGATCGGCGAAGAGCTACGGCCTGATCCGCTGGACCAGCATCGCCTCGTTGCCGGCAATGTGCTGGTGGTGGACGACAACGCCAACCAAATACGCCGGATTCAGGCAGCGCTGGGCGTCGAGCATCGCGTCAGCGTGCTGGGTGGCGAAGAAACAGCGGGCCCGCCCGACCTTGTTGTGGTGGCGGTTACGGCGAAGAGCTTTGACGGCTTCCGCGTGATCGCGCGCATGCGCTCAGGTGAGCCCACGCGGCACCTGCCCATTCTCGCCGTCGTCGACCCCGACGACCGCAAGCGGACATTGCGCGCGCTTGAGCTTGGCGCCCACGATGTGATTATGCGCCCGATCGACGAAGAAGAAATCGTCGCCCGCGCCCGCACGCTGATGCGGCGCAAGCGCTACATGGACGCACTGCGGGTGCGGCTGGATCAAAGCCTTGAGCTAGCAATCACCGACCAACTCACGGGCCTCTACAATCGCCGCTTCCTGTTCACGCAGCTCAATCCGCTGGTGCAGCGCGCCCAATGCGGCGGCGACCCGGTGTCGATAATGGCGATCGACCTTGATCACTTCAAACGCTGCAATGACAGCTTCGGTCATGACGTCGGCGATCAGGTGCTGCGCGAATTCTCGGTGCGGCTGGCGACCAATACGCGGCCTTCGGACTTCGCTTGCCGGCTCGGCGGGGAAGAATTTCTGGTGATCATGCCGCGCACCACGGGCGACATCGCCTGCCTCGCAGCCGAGCGGCTGCGGCGCAACATTTGCGCCTCACCCTTCAGCATTCCGGGCCTAGCGCAATCGCTCGACATCACCATTTCGATCGGCGTCGCCTGCAGCGATCAAGCGGACGACACAGCCGACCTGCTGCTGAAACGCGCTGACGAAGCGCTTTACGAAGCCAAGCGCGCTGGCCGCAATCGAGTGATGAGCAAGGCGGCAGAGCGGGCGGCGTAGGTGGCGGGTTCACGTCCGCCCTGCTAAACGCAGGTCATGCCTAAGCTCAGCGACCTGCGGCCCATGCTGTACACAGCCGATCTCGACGCCACGATTGAATTTTACATCGGCATGCTTGGCTTCACCTGCGATGAGCGCAACGACGAATGGGGCTGGGCCTCACTCTCTCGTGATCGTGTGGCGCTGATGATCGCCAAGCCCAATGCACACACGCCATTCGAGAAATCCGCATTTACCGGTTCGTTCCATTTCAACATCGATGACGTCGAGGCGCTGTGGTCCGCACTCAAGGACAAAGTGAACATCTGCTACGCGCTCGATACGTTCGAGTACGGCATGCGCGAATTCGCCGTATATGATAACAACGGCTACGTGCTGCAGTTCGGCCAACCCACACACGACGAGTAACCTTCATCGCGCCAGCGCGCTGCTTCGTCGTTCGCAAATTGAACTTGTACGGCGCGCATGGTCGCATCAGCGCGGGAGTTGGTGATGGTGCGCGTTCTTCTCTCGGCCCTTGCGGCGACGTTGCTTTCGGCAGCGGCTGCGGATGCACAAACGCAAAGCGCACAACCGGCGGCGGCGCCGCCCGCCCTGCCAACCTGCAGCGCCGCCGCACATCACGCGCTCGATTTCTGGATCGGCGAATGGGACGCGTTCCGCTCCGACAACAACCAACTTTCAGGCCACTCGTCGATCACCGCGTCCGACGATGGATGCGTGATCAACGAGCATTGGACCAGCGTCGGCGCGCCCTATCCTTACTCCGGCCGCAGCCTCAACACGTTCGACGCAAGCACCGGCAAGTGGGAGCAGTACTGGGCCGACTCCACCGGTTCGCACATTTATTTCGTTGGGGGCGTCGGCGAGGGCGGCGCGATTTCCATGGCGACCCTTGGCCCGCGCGCAACCGGCCCGAACGGCGCACCGCAATGGCAACGCGTAACGCTTACACCGCTGCCGGATGGAACTGTCCGCCAGCAGGGCGATACTTCCGCCGATGGGCGGACCTGGACCCTCACCTACGCCCTCATCTACCGCCATCGCAGCGAATAGGCGCACGTCCCCCTCCGCTAAGCGCCTGTAGCTACGGCGTTTCCTGACCCCACGACAGGAAGCGCCGTAGCACTTCGCCTGTTAACGCGGCGCACTTATGTTATGGGTGCTTTAGGAGCACCCAATGAGTTTCGTCCCGGCCGCCGAGGCGCCTGAGCGCCGCACTGGCGCCATCAAACTTCACGACCAGGCCGCCGCCTTCGCCGGCATGGCCAAAGCCGGCCAAGTCGCGGCTGGCTGCTTGGACATGCTTGTCGCCGAGGTGAAAGAAGGGGTCACCACCGCGCGCGTGGACGATCTGGCGCGGCAGTACGTGTTCGATCACGGGGCGCTGCCGGCGTGCGTGTTTTATCGCGGCTATCGCCACACCGTGTGCACGTCGCTCAATCACGTCGTCTGCCACGGCATCCCCGGCGACCGTGAATTGCGAAGCGGCGATATCGTCAACATCGATGTCACGGTGATCGTCGATGGCTGGCACGGCGACACCAGCCGCATGTACGGCATTGGCGAGGTGCCTCGCAAAGCTGAACGGCTGATGGACGTGACGTACGAAGCGATGATGCGCGGCATCGCCGCGATCAAGCCCGGCGCGACTTTGGGCGATCTGGGCTTCGCCATTCAAAGCTACGCGGAAGCCGAACGTACCTCTGTGGTGCGCGAGTTTTGCGGCCACGGCTTGGGGCGCGTCTTCCACGATGCGCCGAATATCTTGCACTACGGGCGCCCAGGCCAAGGCGAAGAGCTGAAACCGGGCATGATGTTTACAGTCGAGCCGATGCTCAATCTGGGCGCGCCGAGCGTGAAGATTTTGAACGACGGCTGGACGGCGGTGACAAAGGATAAGTCGCTCTCGGCGCAGTACGAACACTCATGCGGCGTAACCGAGGACGGCGTGCAGATTTTCACTAAGTCACCAGCGGGGCTGGATCAGCCGCACGCGCTCAACAAGTCAGCTTCGTAGGTCGCCGAATGGCGGGGCGCGCAAACAAGTCCCGCGACCGCAAGCCCGCCGCGCAAGCGGTGGGTGATAGCGAACTGTTTCCGTTCAAGCTCGATGGCGCGCCGGCGCTGGAAATTAAGCGCGCACCGGCGAAGAAACCCGCGCCGGAAAAGCCGCATTATCATGGGCATCGCGAGCGCCTGCGCGAACGTTTCGAACACGCGGGCGCGGAGGCGCTTGCGGACTATGAACTGCTGGAGCTTTGGCTTTTTCGCAGCATTCCGCGGCAAGACACCAAGGCGTTGGCGAAGGCTCTGATTGAAAACTTTGGCGACCTCGCCGGCGTCCTCGCCGCGCCCGAAGCGCGACTGGCGAAGATCAAAGGCGTCGGCGCAGCGCTCGCGCATGACTTGAAAGTCGCGCACGCGTTGATGCAACGAGCGCAGCGCGCTGAGGTGAAGCAGCGCACGGTTGTCTCGTCGTGGTCGCAGCTGGTCGCCTATTGCCGCACAGCCATGGCGCACGAGCCGCGCGAGCAATTCCGCGTGCTCTTCCTCGACGTCAAGAACCAACTGATCGCCGACGAGGTGATGAACGAAGGCACGGTGGATCACGCCCCGGTCTATCCGCGCGAAATCGCGCGCCGCGCAATGGAGCTTTCCGCTGCGTCGGTGATCCTGGTGCACAATCATCCGAGCGGCGATCCGAAACCGTCGGCGCAGGATATCGAGATCACCCGCCAGATCGTCGCCGCCGCCAAGGCGCTCGATGTACGTGTGCACGATCACTTGGTGATCGGACGCAACGGCGTCGCCAGCTTCAAGAGCTTGGGCCTGCTATAGTCCAAAAGTCGCTTGGCGTTTGACCGGCGCTGTTCCGCCCGCCATGAAGGACGGCGACGACAAGGGGAATCGCCGGGATGACAGACGCACCGCCAGCCTTTGCGGGCCATGGCACGAAGACCTATCGCGCCTACGTCCTGCTTGCGCTGACTGTCATATATACGTTCAATTTCGTCGATCGCAGCCTGATTGGCGTGACGCAAGAACCGCTGAAGCACGATCTCGGCATTGACGACTTCCAGCTTGGTCTGCTCGGCGGACCGGCGTTTGCAATCCTCTACACGCTGATGGGCGTGCCTATCGCGCGCATCGCCGAACGCAAGAGCCGTATCGCCATCGTCTCTATCGGCGCTGCGGTATGGAGTTTGATGACCGCTGCCTGCGGGTTCGCCGGCAGCTATGTGCAATTGTTCGCCGCGCGCATCGGCGTCGGCATCGGCGAGGCCGCATGCACGCCGCCGTCGCACTCGGTGATCGGCGACTATTTTCCCAGCGGCAAACGCGCCACGGCGTTGGCGATCTATGCGCTTGGCATTCCTATTGGCGCGATGATCGCCGCGATTGGCGGCGGTCAACTGGTCGAGCATGGGCACTTGCTGTTCGATTGGCTGGTTCCGGTGTTCGACGCGCTCGGAATTAAGAACAATGTCGGCAGTGCCGATCACATTGCAGGCTGGCGTTCGGTGTTCTTGATCCTTGGAATTCCTGGCTTGCTGGCGGCCTTGCTGTTGCAGCTGACCGTGAAAGAGCCGCCGCGCTCCGGCGCAGCGACCGAGACGCCGAGCTTCAACGCCACGCTCGCTGATCTGCTGCGGAAACCGACATTCTGGCACATCGCCATGGCCGGGGCTCTCGTGTCGTTTGTCGGCTACGGCACCTCGCAATTTCTGGTCTCGTACTCGGTGCGCAACTACGGCGTCAGCATCGCGCAAGCTTCCTTTGCACTGGGTATCGTTGCCGGTATTTCCGTGGCGATCGGCACGTTTGCCGGCGGCTTCGTGTCGGACTTGCTGCAGAAGCGCCATCCGACCATCGCCTGCTGGCTGCCGGGACTTGGCATTCTGATCGCGCTGCCGATCTATTTGCGTTCGTTCGGCGCACCGGATTTCGACGACAGCTTCAAGTATCTGCTGATCGCGCCGATCTTCCACTACCTCTATCTCGGGCCGATGTACGCGGTGACGCAATCAATCGTACAGCCGCGTATGCGCGCCACCGCCGTTGCTGTTCTGCTGCTGATCGTCAACCTCATCGGCTACGGGCTTGGACCACCGATGGTTGGCGCGCTGTCGGACTATTTGGCAAGCCAGGCCCTCACGCCGTCGGGCATTACGCTCGAAGCATGCAAAGGCATTGGCGAACATCCCGCGGCCTGCGGCCCGGCGCTGGCGCTGGGTTTGCGGCACGCCATGATGGGCGCGGTAGCGGTGCTGGCCTGGCCGATGATCCACTTCTTCTTGGCGGCGCGGACGTATCTGAAGGACCGCGT
>DASZWS010000322.1:0-4982 GCA_035546515.1 Vitreimonas sp.
CCTTCTAACCCCGATCAAACTAAGCGAAAACCTGAAAACCCCTGCGGTTGAGCGCGACACGAGGCCATGGCGCACCAGATTACGAGCGCATCAAATCCGCTGATCAAGACGCTGAAAAGCTTGCACGCGAAGAAAGGTCGCACCGAGAGCGGGCTGTTCCTGGCGGAAGGCGCGCGCCTGGCGCGCGAAGCGGCTGATCTGAGCGTCTGGCCGGACACACTGCTCTATACACCGAGCGCACTCGAGCGCGGGCACGTGCGCGGTCTGGTTCAGGAAGCAGAGGGACGCGGCGTACGCGTGATCGAAACAACCGAGAACGTGCTGGCGCAGATCAGCAAGCGCGATAATCCGCAGACGGTGATCGGCGCCTACCGGCAGAACCTCAATGCGCTTGAGGAAATGCCCGGGGCGCTGGTGGTGGCGCTTGAGGGCATTCGCGATCCGGGCAATCTGGGGACCATTCTTCGCACCGCCGACTCCGTTGGCGCCGATGGCGTGGTGCTGGTCGGTGAAAGCTGCGATCCGTTTTCAGTCGAAGCAGTGCGCGCCAGCATGGGCTCGATTTTTGCAGTGAAGCTGGCGCGGGCTTCTTTCGAGGAGTTGCTGAAGTTCAAACAGCAGCGCGGCGCGGTGATGCTGGGCGCCTCGTTGAAAGGCGCAGCCTTCGACGCAACGGCGCCGATCGGCGATCGTGTCGTGGCGTTGATGGGGAATGAACAATCGGGCTTGCCGCCGGAGATGGAAGCGGCATGTGATCTCTTGGTGAAATTGCCGATGCGCGGTCGCGCGGACAGCTTGAACTTGGCGGTGGCGACAGCGGTGATGCTCTACGATATTTGGCGGAGGCGTGGTTATGACGGCGCCCGCGCCTGAAGTTCTGATCGCCGACGATTGGCGCGACTACCGCCTGCTCGACTCCGGCCATGGCGGCAAGTTGGAGCAAGTCGGGCCATATCGCTTCGTGCGCCCGGAGCCGCAAGCTCTGTGGGCGCCGCGCCGGGGCGCCGCCGAATGGGACCAAGCCGATGCGGTGTTTGCGCCATCCGCGAGCGACGACGATGAATCGGGCCGCTGGCGGTTTAACAAGCCGTTGCCGGAAACGTGGCCGCTGCAGTGGGACGATTTGAAATTCCTGTCGCGGCCCACGCCGTTCCGCCACTTGGCGTTCTTTCCCGAGCATTCGGTGCATTGGCGCTTCGCGCGCGAACGCTTGAAAGCGCATCGCGGCGATGGCGCACCCGAGGTGCTCAACCTGTTCGGCTATACGGGGCTTGCGAGTTTGGCGTGCGCGTCCGTGGGCGCAAAGGTCACGCATGTGGACGCCTCGAAGAAGGCCATCGGCTTTGCGCGTGAAAATCAGCGCGAGGCTGGGCTCGGCGAAGCGCCGATCCGCTGGATTTGCGACGATGCGTTGGGATTTGTGCAGCGCGAGTTGCGGCGTGGGCGGCGGTATGACGGCGTCATTCTCGATCCGCCGAAATTTGGACGCGGGCCGAATGGCGAGACGTGGAAGCTGGAAGAAGGGTTGCCCGAGCTTCTGAACGCCTGCGCGTCGTTGCTGCGGCGCGATCCGAAGGATGCGGCAAGCGCAGAAGGCTTCCTTATCGCCACCGTGTATGCGGTGCGGCTCTCCTATTTGGCGCTGGTGCAAACGGGCGAGGACAGCCTCGGCGCGGCGGGTGGGACGTGGGAAACCGGTGAGATGGCGTTGCCGCACGCCAACGATGCGCGTGTACTACCGACAGCGATTTTCGCGCGCTGGAGCACATAGCACTTCAGTGAAAATTGCGTCCTTTTGGCATGACTTGCGCGGCGGCTGAGACATCCAGATTGATGCGCACGTTCCTTGGGTGGCGCTGACGCGGATCTTCGTATGTGCCCTTGCGGGGTTCGTCGGTAGGTCCGGCCGCATCGATCTTCTCTCCGGCCGCGGAAAGACCGGCCAGCATCGGCGTATAATCATGCGCGCGTTCGGCGATCACGTGGGTGACGTTGCTTTCGGTCTGCACCACGCCGTCGATGGCGACGAGGCGTCCGCCGAGAATTTGCTTGCGGTATTCCTCGAACATACGTGGCCAAACGACGATATTGGCGATGCCGGTTTCATCCTCGAGCGTCATGAAGATGACACCGGAGGCGGTGCCGGGTCGCTGCCGCACCAGGACAAGGCCAGCCACGCGCACGCGCTGGCCGTTGCGAAGCTGAGTGAGTTTTTCGTTGCTCGTAACACGCCGCTCTTTCAGCTCCTCACGCAGCAATGCGGTGGGGTGCGCTTTCAACGATAAGCCAACGGTGCGGTAATCTTCGACGATGTGCTCGCCCAGCAGCATCGGCGGCAAATCGAAATCCGGCTCCTGGGTGCGATCCTCGCGCGCCTCGAACAAAGGCAAATCCTCGCGCCCGCCAATGCGGTTCAAACTCCGCGCAGCCCACAGCGCATCGCGTCGATCAAGGCCCAGTGAACGAAAACCGTCGAGATCGGCGAGACGTTCGATGGTCGAAGGAGGCAAGCCGCTGCGGAGCCACACGTCGCGAACCGAATCGTAGCCGGCGCCACGGCGCGCTACCAATTCTTTCATTTCTTCTTCCTTGAGCCCCTGCGCTTGGCGGAAGCCCAGACGCATTGCGTGGGTCGACCTCACATCGCCGATCATATCTGCATGTCGCGGGTGCAAGCGCGTGGAGGCGACCGGGCCAGGTTCGAGTAAATTATCCCAGGTCGATGCATTCACGTCGACAGGACGCACTTCCACACCGTGGTCGATCGCATCGCGGATAATCTGTGCAGGCGCGTAAAAGCCCATGGGCTGCGCATTGAGAAGCGCAGTCGCGAAGACGTCCGGGTAATAGCATTTGAGCCAAGACGATACGTACACAAGAATGGCGAAGCTTGCGGCGTGGCTTTCGGGAAAACCGTATTCGCCAAAACCTTCAATCTGGGCGAACGAGGCTTCGGCGAACGCCCTTTCGTAGCCATTGCCGATCATACCGTTGATGAATTTGTCTTTCAGCGTGCCGATTGTGCCAACGCGCTTGAAAGTCGCCATCGCCCGGCGAAGCTTGTCAGCTTCCGGCGCCGAAAAACCGGCCGCGACGATGGCGATTTGCATCGCCTGCTCTTGAAACAGAGGCACGCCTAACGTGCGTTTCAGCACTTCCCATAGCTCTGGTTTGGGCGCGGTAGCCGTCTCAGGGTTTTGCCGGCGTTTCAAATAGGGATGCACCATCCCACCCTGAATTGGACCAGGGCGGACAATCGCCACTTCAATCACAAGATCATAAAAATCCTTGGGCCGAAGGCGCGGCAACATCGACATCTGCGCCCGGCTCTCAACTTGGAAGACTCCTACCGAGTCGGCGCGATGCAGCATCTTATAGACGCGATCGTCGTTCGTTTCCCGAGAATCGAGCTCAATGATTCGATCGTTCGGATAATGCTTCGCGCAGAGATCGAACGCCTTCTGCAAGCAGGTCAGCATGCCCAGGCCGAGCAAATCGACCTTGAGAATGCCGAGATCCTCCAAATCATCCTTATTCCATTCAACGACGGTCCGATCGTCCATCGCCGCATTCTGAATAGGCACGACATCGTGCAACTTCGATCGCGTGATGACGAAGCCGCCGACATGCTGCGAGAGATGGCGGGGAAAACCTTGAAGCTCGTTCGAAAGCTTCACGCAGCGCATGAGCTTTTCGTCGGCTATATCCAGGCCCTGCTCTTTCAGGTCTTTCTCTTCAACGCCGCGCGACCACCAATGCAGCATCTTGGCGAGGCCAGCGATCTGATCCTCGGAATAACCGAAGACCTTCGCCACCTCACGAATGGCGCTGCGCCCGCGGTAACAAATGAGCGTTGCAGCGAGCCCAGCACGATCCCGTCCGTACTTTTGATAGACGTATTGGATTACCTCTTCGCGGCGTTCGTGTTCGAAGTCGACATCTATGTCCGGCGGTTCGCCACGTTCCTCCGACACGAAGCGATCAAACAGAAGTTGGTTCTCGGCAGGATCAACAGACGTCACCTCCAAGCAGTAGCAGATCGTTGAGTTCGCAGCCGAGCCGCGCCCCTGACAACGAATTGGCTTGCAGGTATTCCCATCCTTATCAACGCCAGAACGCGCAAACCGCACGATGTCGGCGACGGTGAGAAAGTACGGCGCATATTTGATGCGGCCAACGATATCGAGCTCACGGATAAGCGACTCTTCGACCTTGGCAGGAATGCCATTAGGATAACGCTTGCGGGCGCCTTCCCAGGCCAGATGCGTGAGCGCTTCTTGGGGATCGGAAAAGCCTGCGGCGACTTCCTCTGGGTATTCGTAACGCAGATCTTCCATCGAGAATGCGATGCCTTCGAGAAATCGCATGCTCTCCGCCACGGCTTCCGGCGCGGTTCGGAAAATGCGGGCGATCTCTTGCGGCGGCTTCAGCTGGCGCTCAGCGTTCTTGGCGAGCAGGCTTTCAGCATCCGTCAGTTTCTTCTTTTCGCGAATGCAATTGACAACATCCAAGAGCGGACGCCGGTCGCTGTGATGGATAAGCGGCTCGGTAGTGGCCAGCAAACGCGCGCCGGTATCTGCGGCTAGTTTTTGCAACAGCTTGATGCGCCGGCGATCTTCACCGTTGAATTGGAAGGGTGCAGCAAGCCACGCTTCACCGGCGGCGCTTTTAATATCGTGAAGATATGGCGCCATCGCATCCGGCGTTTCGCCAAGGGCAAACGCGGGGATCAGGATGGTCTGCAGACCTTCGGCGTGTTCAAGATAGTCGGCGAAGTCGATATGACACTCACCCTTCTTGGCGCGCCGGTTGCCGCGCGTAAGCAAGCGCGTGAGATTGGCGATGGCCACGCGATGCTTGGGATAGACGATCAGATCGGGTGTGCCGTCACGAAACGCGAGGCGTGCACCGACGATCATACGAAAATCGCAGCCTTTCTCCTCCTTCAGCGCTTTGGCTTTCATGTGCGCTCGCACCACGCC
>DASZWS010000323.1:0-5899 GCA_035546515.1 Vitreimonas sp.
GTGATCTCGATCCGGCAATCGAGCCGCGTGCCTTGCTCGCACGCAAAGCCGTTGGCTTGCAGATCGGCTTGCACCGCCGGCGCATCCTTGCCACCGAGGCGCGCAGCAATCTGGGTCCTGAACGAGGCGTCATAGGCGCTCGCTTCTGCGCTGCGCCACTGCCCGAAATCAATCCCGCCCGCAGCCACGCCTTGTGGGGGCGCAGCTTGCGTTGGCGAGCTCGGTTGCGGTGGCGGCGGCGCGGTCCCGCGCTGCACCGGAAACGGCGAGGGCGCACTGTGCTGCGCCAAAGCCGGTGCGGCGCCGCAAACCAACATCGCCATGGCAGCCGCCGTGACCAACACTATCCGCATAAGATTGTCCTCTCCCCCGCGCATCGCTTAGAGACGAGACGGCTTCGAGGCAACAAGCGCACGCTGTACGCGCCGGAGACGACATTGGAAAACCTGCAAAAAGCCGACAAACGACGCGGCCCCACACGCGCCGAAGGCCAATGCCTGTGCGGCGCCGTCGCCTTCGAGATCGGTGTGCCGGCGCGCTGGGCCTGGCACGATCACTCGCCCTCGACGCGCCGCGCGCATGGCGCCGCATACGCCACCTATGTCGGCACTTGGGCGAGCCGCTTTCGCTATTTGCGCGGCGAAGACCAGCTCACGCACTTCGAGGACAAGCAGCGTGGCGGCACGCGCAGCTTCTGCAGCGTTTGCGGCACGCCCGTCGCCTTCCAACGCAACAAGCAGAACATCAACGTCCCGCGCGCGCTCTTCGCCACCGGCGTCGGCCGCGAACCGCGCTATCACATCGCCATCGAAGACCTGCAAGAATGGGCCTATCTCGGCGAACCCCTCGGCCCACTCAAAGGCTTCCCCGGCGTGGTGTGGAGTCGCGCGCGGAAAAGGAAGGCGCTCTAGCAACGGTTGGCGCATTTGCCGAAAAACGCTATTCTGACGCCCATGAAACAGTTCGACCGCATTACCCAATCCCCCGACGTGATGGGCGGCAAGGCATGTATCCGCGGCATGCGCGTGACCGCGGCGATGCTCGTCAATCAGGTCGGCGCCGGCCGCGCCGTGGACGACATCCTCAAGGACTACCCCTATCTGGAACGCGAGGATGTGCTGCAGGCCGTCCGCTACGCGGCTTGGCTTGCTGAAGGGCAGGAATTGGCGTTCGCCGACGACCCATGAAATTGCTCGTCGACATGAACCTCTCGCCGAGGCTGACGACGTTGCTCAAGCAATCCGGCCTGGAGGCAACGCACTGGAGTCAAATCGGCGCAGCAAACGCCCCGGACCCTGAAATCATGGCGTACGCAAAGGCACACGATTTCGTTATTCTAACTCACGACCTTGACCATAGCGCCATCCTCGTGGCCACGAACGCCGATAAGCCAAGCGTCGTTCAGATCAGAACGGGCGATCTTACACCTGAGACAATTGCACCTCCGATCATCGCGGCGGTTCTGCAATGCGCGGAAGCGCTTCGAGACGGCGCCCTGCTCACGATCGACAGTACGCGGATGCGCCTAAAGTTGCTGCCTTTGAAGAGCCCATAGGCAACCCGATGTTTCCATCTAGCACCAACGCGCAGTATCGCGGCCACATTGCCTCGGCGTGGTTCCTTGGCCTACTCGGCCTCATCTCGCTTATTCCCGGCTGCATTCACTATTTCCTGCCGGACGGCGGCGCCGGCGTGATTGCACATTTGGACATGGGTGATCGCGCGCCCGTCATCATCGGCGTATTCGCCTGGATGGGCGCGACGCAAATTGCCTACGGCTTGGCGCAGCTTGCAGTCGCCATCCGCTATCGCGCGTTGACGCCCTTCTTCTTGACACTTGCGCTGATCGAGCGTGGTCTCGGCGCCATCGCTGCATGGATCACCAAGGCTTCGGTAAGCGGTCACCATCCGCCAGAGAATTACGGCGTTCTGGTCGCACTGCCGCTCATTGTGCTGTTCTTGGCGCTCTCGCTGGCGCCGCGCAAAACTTAACACGCGCACACCCCACGCGCGAAAGCGCGTCAAAGCGAAACGCCCGCTTCTCCTGACAAGTGATCTCCCGTGCCGGCGCGGCGCCCTTCGCGCGGCGCGGGCCCTGCATGTGAGCGCGCAAAGGCAAAGTCAGGAGACTATACGTGCGCCTCAGCAAAACCCATTTCGCGTTCGCAGCGGCTGCATTGGCGGCGGCGGCGTTCGCCACGCCGGCCATGGCCGGCGGCAGCAGCCACGGCGGCAGCTGCAACTGCAGCACCGGACACGGCGGCGGCGACGATCTGCACGGCACGATCGACATCCACGCCAGCAACACCATTTCCAACAACAACTGGAACGCCAACAGCAATTCCAACCACAACAGCAATCACAACACTAACACCGCAACGGGCGGCAACGCCTCCAACCACAACAGCAACACCGCAACGGGTGGCGCTGGCGGCAACGCCTCAAACCACAACAGCAACACCGCAACGGGCGGCGCTGGCGGTGCAGGTGGCGCCGGTGGTGCGGGCGGCAACGGCTACGGCGGCGCCGGCGGCAACGCCAGCAACTCCAACACCAACGACGCCAGCAACGTGAACAACGTCAGCGGCGGCAACGCCACCGCCAATGGCGGCGACGCCAACCAGCACCAAGGCCAGCACCAAAACCAGTCGCAGTCGCAAACCGCGTCGGCCGACAACAGCAGCGACAACTCGAACTCCAACAATTCGAGCCAAGCCGTCAACATCGACAACAGCCAGCGCCGCGCGCCGGTGAACACCGCTTACGCCGCGCCGATCTTCGCCGGTGAAGACACCTGCATGGGCTCGAGCTCAGCCGGCGTCCAAGGCTTCACCTTCGGCGTCTCGATCGGTTCGACCTGGCAAGACCGCAACTGCCGCCGCTTGAAGAACGCGCGTCAGCTGATGGTGATGGGCTACGATCGCGCCGCCACGGCGCTCATGTGCCAAGACCGCGAAGTGCGTCACGCCATGGAGCAAGCCGGCACGCCGTGCCCGAATGGCGAACAGCCGGTCGTGGCCGTCGTCCCGCCGCCGCCACCGCCCCCGCCGGTGGTTGTCGAGCCGGTCGCGCCGCCGCCACCCCCGCCGCCGGTGCGCCACCGCCGCCACCGCCAGCCGGACGGCCAAAGCTAAGCCAAGGCAAAACTGAAAACAGAAATGGCCCCGAGCAATCGGGGCCATTTTTCCACCCAACACCCGCGCCGGTCTCAAATTAGCGTCACCCTGAGCTTGTCGAAGGGCGACACGGGCCATGAAGGCCGCGCCTACCCCTTCCTTCGCCAGGTCGAGCCGGCGGCATTGTCCATCACCTCGACGCCCTTCTCCGCCAGCACGCCGCGCAACCGATCCGCTACAGCAAAATTCTTCGCCGCCCGCGCCGCCGCCCGCTCGGCCACCAGCGCATCGATCTCAGCCGCCGCTTCCCCGAACGAGGCACGGAACCATTGCTCCGCATCGCCCTGCAACACGCCGAGCATCGCGCCTCCAGCAAGCAGCTCGGCCTTCGCCTTCGCCTGCAAATCGGTGCGCGTCGCCGTGTTCGCCGCTGTCGCCAGTGCGAATAGCTCAGCAATCGCCGCCGGCGTATTCAAATCGTCGGCAATCGCCGCCTCCAACGCCTTCAATGGCGCCGAGGCGTCCTTCACCTCGATCAGCGGCACATGCTTCAGCCGCAGCACCGCGCCATAGAGCCGGTCCAAGCTCGCTTGCGACTGCGCCAGCAGATCATTGCTGAAATCCAGCGGCGCTTTGTAATGCGCCGAGAGCAGCGCATAGCGCAGCGTCTCGCCCACCCAACCCTGCTCAAGCAATTCATGCACGGTGATGAAATTGCCGAGGCTCTTCGACATCTTCTCCGAATTGATCGAGAGAAAGCCGTTGTGCATCCACACCCGCGCCAACGCGTGGCCATGCGCAGTTTCGCTCTGAGCGATTTCATTTTCATGGTGTGGAAACACCAGATCGATGCCGCCGCCGTGAATATCGATCGGCGAGCCCAGCTCGCTCTCGATCATCGCCGAGCACTCGATGTGCCAGCCCGGCCGCCCGCGCCCGAACGGCGCATCCCACGCCGGCTCACCCGGCTTTGCCGCCTTCCACAGCGCAAAGTCCGAGGCATTCCGCTTGTCGTCCTCGCCCTCCACGCGCGCACCCGCCTGCAATTCATCCTGCGAACGGCCGGAGAGCTTGCCGTAATCGTTGTCCTTAGCGACGGCGAAATACACACCACTCGACACCGCATACGCCGCGCCCGCGTCGATCAGCTTCTGAATGACCGCAATCATCCCATCGACGTGTTGCGTCGCCTGCGGCGAATGCGTCGGCGCCAAGACGCCGAGCGCGCCGATGTCGGCGTCATAGATCGCCTTGAACTTTTCCGTGATCGTCTCGATCGGCACATTCCCGGCAGCGGCGGCGGCGATGATCTTGTCGTCGATGTCGGTGTAGTTGCGCGCGTAGAGCACCGCGTCCGCGCCGTACGTCCGCCGCAGCAGCCGAAACAGCACGTCAAACACCACCGGCGGGCGCGCATTGCCGATGTGCGCGTAATTGTAAACGGTGGGTCCGCACACATACATCGTCACCCGCTTCGGATCGGATGGCGCAAAAGCCTCCTTACGCCGGGTGAGGGTATTAAAGAGCGAAATCTGCATGCGACCAGTGACCCAAAGGAACCTGTGCTGCGTACTAGCATCAGATGTGATAGACACTATCTCAAAAGAGGGTCGGCTCACCGCGCGGCCCGTCGCCTGAGGTAGAAACCGCGGGCGGGCGTTAAGTCCGGGTGCTTTGGAATCCGCCAGAGACCCTCCCGGCTCGACCTCCGCTCCTCAGTGAAGGATCCCCGATGAGTGAAGTCCTGAAGTGGCGTTCGCCTGCTGAGGCGGCGCAGAAGCGACCTTCGCGCGAAGCGGCCATGGAAGCCGTGAAGACGCTGATCGCCTGGGCCGGTGACGACCCGGAGCGCGAAGGCCTGAAGGACACCCCCAAGCGCGTGGTCGATGCGTATCGGGAATGGTTCAAGGGCTACGACGAGTGCCCGGCCGACGAACTGAAGCGCGTGTTCGAAGACGTCGGCGGCTATGACGATATCGTCATGCTGAAGAAGATCGATGTGGAGAGCCATTGCGAGCACCACATCGCCCCGTTCATCGGCAAAGCCTACGTCGCCTATCTGCCGGGCGATGCGGTGGTCGGCATTTCCAAGATCGCCCGCGTGGTCGAAATCTTCGCCAAGCGTCTGCAGACGCAAGAAACCATGACCATCCAGATCGCCCAGGCCATCACCGAAACGTTGAAGCCGCGCGGCGTCGCCGTGCTGATCGACGCCGAACACGAATGCATGTCCACCCGCGGCGTCCACCACAAGGACGTCACCACGGTGACCACGCAATTCACCGGCGAGTTCAAGGAAAACGCAGAGCTGCGCGAACGCTTCCTAAAGCTCGCCGGCTACTGAGCCTCTCACCAAACGAACAGCAAGGGCGTCGCGCAAGCGGCGCCCTTTTCGGTTTCGATGGATAAATGCGGCTTTATCCAACACCTAGCCACGCAAATTCCTTTCCGCATCAACGCCCGGACCAAAATCAATCCGACCGCCTTGCACAGGGCCGCATACTCGCCCGCAAATGTCCGAGCCGACCTTCCCACCCGATCACCGCAATGCGCCCATCGACCTGTGGCGGCGCATGCGTGAATTTCTGTGCGAATGCTTCGGCCTGTTCGGCGAACCGCAAGAGCTGGCGGATCGCCACACGCTGCTCTTCAAAGACTACAAACTCATCCTCCCCTGGCTCCGCGCCGCCGAAGCGCTCATCCGCCGTCTGCTGCTGATCGAAGCCGCGTTGCTAGAACCGAACTCTTCCCCCGCACGCGGGGGAAGTGGATCGCGGCAGCTT
>DASZWS010000324.1:0-1640 GCA_035546515.1 Vitreimonas sp.
CGCCCTGCCATTGTCCGCCGCGATCGCCCCGGCGTCCTTGGAGTTGGGCGCCGTTGTCACCGCCGCGCGCTTGCCACTGGCTGCGGTTCACATCGGCGTTGCCGCGCCATTGCCCGGGGTTGGCGCCGCCACGGCCGCGCATCTGGTCAGGATCCGGCCGCGCCTGCGCGTCGTTAGAGTGGCCTTGACCGCGCAACTGGGCGCGATTGTTGTTGTTGTTCTGATTGTTGTTGTCGCTGCGTTGGCCGTCGCGGCCGCCGCCATTGTCGCCGTGCCAGCCGCCGTGATCGCCGTGGCGTTGCGCGTAGGCGGCGGGAGCCGCAAACGCCGACGCGCTCAGCGCGGCGACAGCCGCAATGAGTATCTTGTTCATTCCAAGTGCTCCCGAGTGCGCAAACGCACACCCTCGCAGAGGCTACTTTGTTTAGGTGAGCCTGAACGGCGCCTGAATCAATGCGCTGACTAGCGGGGCAGGGCGCCGTTCAGGAAGAAGCGTACTGCGTGGGCGACGTACTGCTCTACCTCGGCCTCCGTCAGACGGTAATTCTCGTCCGACATTGCGCGGTAATGGTGCTTGCTGCGGATGAGTTCGAGGAAATAGGGCGCCGCGGCTTCGGGGTCCGCGATTTCAGGTCCGCGGGTTTTCAGGTAGTCAGCCACGACGGCACGCACCTTATCCGAGCCCGTCGTCATGTAGCGCTGCAGCAACTGCGGGAACTTGCGGCCTTCGCCGACGATGATGCGGAAAAATGCGAGGTTCTCGCGCGCCAGCAGCGCGCCAAGAAAGCGCTGACCAATGACCTCAAGGCCCTCTTTCAGCGGCAGGTGGTCCACGCATTCCGGCGTCAGCGCGCGCACGAAGCGGTCGTTCTGATCCTGAGCGACGGCGAGGAAGAGCCCTTCTTTGTTGCCAAACTGCGCGTAAAGCGTCGCCAGCGAACCGCCGGCGCGGCGCACTACGTCGTTGACGCTGGCCTCTTCGTAGCCTTGCTCGAGAAACACATCCCGCGCGGCCTGCAGGAAAGCTTGCCTGCGGGCGACGCCGCGATCGACGTGACGGACATCGTCTTCAGCGGTTTCGTGCACCTTATGGGCCTCCGTAGCCCACGATACGGCGCAATTTGCGGAGGCGTCTCTACCCCTTTTGGCCTAGGGGAGTTGCGTCAGGCGGCGGTGAGCGCCTGTTTGATGGCTTCCAGCATGGTGGGGCCGAGCGGTGCATCTTTAGGTGAGAAGGACTCAACCAGAGCGCCATCTTTGCCGATGAGGTACTTAGTAAAATTCCAGCGCGGCAGCGCGGTGTCGCCCATCTGATCGGCGATCCATTGATAAAAAGGGTGGCGCTTGGCGGCGGAGACAATCTCGACCTTGCCGGTCATCGGGAAGGTCACATGGTAGGAGCTGTCGCAGAATTCGCGGATCTCCTCGGGGGTGCCGCTTTCCTGGCCGCCGAAGTCATTGCAAGGGACGCCAATGATGACGAGGCCTTTGCCAGCCTTGGCTTCGTAAAGCGCCTCAAGATCGCGATATTGCGGCGTCATCCCGCACGCGCTGGCGACATTAACGACGAGAACGGCCTTGCCGGCATAATCGGCGAGGTTGATTTCGCCGGGCTCACCGAGCTTGGCGAACGAGAAATC
>DASZWS010000325.1:0-25920 GCA_035546515.1 Vitreimonas sp.
CCTGCCGACCATATAGGCGCCGCCAAGGCCAAAGCAAAACGGGCCCGCCCAAAGGCGAGCCCGCTTCAGTTCACGCAAGAGGCTGCGTCACTGGCTGCCCGGCACTACCCCGGGACCGATGTATTGCTGAATGAACGCCTGCGACTCCCGAAGGATCGTTCGGTAGCTTTCGTCTTCGACCGGCGTGTGGTTTTCGCCGACGAGGGTGATCAGCCGCACGGGATGACCGGCCCGCTGCATCGCCTGCTGCATGAGCTCGCTCTGGACATGCGGAACGACAGAATCTTCGTCGCCATGGATCAGCAGCAGCGGAATGGTTACGCGGTTGGCGTTCGGCGCCGCAGAGTGGGCGACGAAATAATCATGGTCGGCCCCGAGATTACCCATCGTATCCGACCAGTATTTGAACACCGGGCTTTGCCCACCTGCGCCGCCGCCTGTACTGACATCGTCATCCGTTGAGCCATCACGCACCCAGCGTAGCATCGCCTCCATATCCGACACGCCTGCGCCGGCGACGGAACACTTGTACAGATCGGCGTTTTCGAAGGCCGCCGTCTCGGCGACATAACCGCCGTAGGACCAGCCCATGATGCAGATGCGGTGCGGGTCCGCGATTCCCTGTTGGATCAGATAATGCGCGCCATCAGTGACGTCTTCCTGCATGCGCGTGCCCCAGCCGCGCCATCCAGCTTCGACGAAGCGACGGCCCGAGCCCGAGCTTCCGCGGAAATTGGGTTGAAACACCGCATAACCTTGGCTCGCCAGCCAAGGCGCGAACGCGTCATCGCCCCATATGTCGCGACCTTCTGGGCCGCCGTGAGGAACGACCACGAGGGGCAGGTTGTGCACGCTGTGCACGCCAGGAGGGACCCACAAATAACCCCATAGCTGCGTCCCGTCGCTTGCGGCGTAGTTGACGACCTGCTCCGTCGGCAACAACGCGCGGTCCACGTCGTCTTGCGAACCGAACAGCGCGTTCATCGTGTGCGCATTGGCGTCGTAAAGATAAAAAGTCCCAAGATCCTGCGGACCAAAGGAGCGGATCAGGTAGCGGCTGCTGTCGGCGCCGCCGATGCCTTCGAGGATGACATTCACGTCGTCGCCAAGTGCATGAGTGATGCCGTTCCAGCGATGGCCGAAGGTCGGATCGATGCCTGTGCACTTGATCTTTTGTTCGATCCAGCACGCAGCGAGAATGGCGTTATGCCGCGGATCGCGGATCGGTGAAGACATATCGAAGTTCGGATTTGAACCAATGGTCTGCGTATATCGGCCGGTGGCCGTGTCATAAACGTAGAGTCCGCGTGTATCGTCGCCATCACGGCGAGCGAGGACGAATACCTGACCCGGCTGCGTCGCCGGGCCGAGTCCGACGAAGGCTGGACCGGAATTGGCGTTGTCCGCCCCGATAAAGCGGATAATTTCCGTCCATGAGCGCTGACCCGGCCCGCGGCGCTGCCAGGCCAGACCGCGCCCATTGGCGACAACTTCTTCACGCAACACGGGCGTGCCTTGGCTGTCCACTATCCATCCGGCTGTGCGGAAATCACCAGTCTCAATCACAGTGTGCTCGGCCGTGCGAACGTTCACTTTCCACAACGCCGCGCCGCCGCTCGCGGGCGCGATCATCAGCACGTTGTCCGGATCGTTCGGCATGAGATCGACGACACCGGCGGAAACCCAGCGCGGCAGCCCTTGCTGTGTCGACGGATCGTAGAGCGCCTTCACGTCAGTGCCGTCAATATTGCTTGAATAGACACGCGTGTCGTTTTCGTAAGCATCATCCACGTGCGTCCGTTGCACCGCGGAGTTACGATCGGAGACAACGTGCACGCGCTGTTCGAGTTCGAAGACCAGCCGATCATCCGATTTGAAGGAAACCCACGCGACCTTCATTTGCTGGTCAGCGCGGGCAACGGCCACGCGCGAAACGTGGTTCGCTTGTGTGTCGATCACGGTGACGACATCGCCAACATCTTCTCGGTGAACCGCCACGACATAGCGCCCGTTCGGCGAAATGTCGGGTGAGCGAAAAACATCGTCGCGCACATAGAGATCAACCGGCGCGCGCGCGGGCCCGCTCGTGGCAGGCGCAGTCGCCGCAGCCGGCTGCGTTTGCGCCACCGCGCCATGTGCGCCAGCCAGCAACGCGCCGGCCGCAGCCAGCGCCAAAGCCCATTTTCTCAAGCGATCCTCCCGCCTCGCGGCCACATCCCAGACCTTTTTAGCGCTGCATCCGCGTTGCCACAACGCTGCTGCACAACGAAGGTCTGTGCGCATCGCCGCAGCCGCCCGCGACGCGGTAAAGGACTGCCTGACGCTTCTGTACGACTTGGGGCGCTTGAACGGGGCTTAGCGGTAGAATTCCGTGCGCCGATCGCGGAAGAAGCCCCACGCGGCGCGGTGGCGATCGAGAAAATCCAGATCGAATTCGTGCACCAGCACGCCCTCTTCGGTGCGCCCTAGCTCTTCAACCAGATCGCCGCGATGATTGGCGATGAAACTTGAGCCGTAATAGGTCTGCGTTGCCGCGCCCACCGTTTCCGTGCCGATGCGGTTGGCCGCCACAACCGGGATGACGTTTGACACCGCGTGCCCGCACATCGCCCGCCGCCACGGATCGCGCGTGTCAAGCGTCGCATCGTGCGGTTCGCTGCCGATGGCGGTGGGGTAGAACAACACCTGCGCCCCCATCAGCGCCATCGCCCGCGCGCATTCGGGAAACCACTGATCCCAGCAGATGCCGACGCCAATGCGTCCGAACGCAGTGTCCCAGACTTTGAAGCCGGTATCGCCGGGGCGAAAATAGTATTTCTCCATATAACCCGGCCCGTCGGGAATATGGCTCTTGCGGTACGTGCCGAGATTCTTGCCGTCTGCATCGAGGATGACGATGGAGTTGAAATAAAGTGGGCCATCGCGCTCGAAGATCGACACGGGAATGACGACACCCAATTCTTTCGCCAGCGGCGTCATTGCCTGCACGCACGGATGCGTCGCCGCAGGATGGGCGGTCGCGAACCATTTCTCTTCCTGCGCGGTGCAGAAATACGGCCCCTGAAACAGCTCGGACGGCAGAATGACCTGCGCGCCCTTCTTCGCCGCCTCGCGCACCAAGCGCTCGACGGTGGCAATGTTGGCTTTCAAGTCGTCGCCGAACGCTGCCTGCAGCGCAGCGACTTTGATCGTGTGCGGCATCACAAATGCCCTTTCAGCGCCCATGCCAGCGCATCTTCCAGCCGGTCGTTGCCCCAAAAAATTTCGCCGTCTTCAGTGACAAAGGTCGGCGCGCCAAACACGCCGGCCGCTTGCGCTTGTTCGGTGTTGACGCGCAGCGCTTGTTTCACTTTGTCCGTCTGCGCCATCTCGACCAAGGCCGCATCAAGCCCGGCGCGCCGCAGCGCTTCGGCGGCGACCAGCGGATCGGAAATGGTCCGCCCTTCACCGAATTCCAGCTGATAGACAGCCTGCGCAAAGCGCTCGCGCAATGGGCCTTCAACGGCGGCAGCGATACGTGCGCACAGCAACGAATTTTGCGGGAACGGCGTCGGCAGCTTGAACGGCAGATCAAGCGCGCCGCAAATGCGCTCGAGATCGCGTTCCATGTATTTGCCCTTCACCGGATACAGATTGAACGGCGAATCCTTCCAGCCCTGCGCGGCGAAAATTGGCCCCAGCAACAGCGGCCGCCACTCCACAGTGACGCCAGCCGCTTTCGCCAGCGCCCCGATGCGCATCGCAGCGGGATACGAATAGGTCGACGCGAACTCGAACCAGAAGGTGATCGTCGGCGTGGTCATGCCGGCTCCTGTTGCGTGATGCAGTGGAACGAACCGCCGCCAGTAAGGATGGCGTTCGAAGAGAGCCCGATCACACGCCGACTTGGAAACAGCGCGCCCAGGGCGTTCACCGCATCGTCGCCGCTATCGGAATAGATCGGCACGACAACGGTGCTGTTGCCGATCAGAAAATTCATGTGGCTGGCGGGGATGGCGTCGCCATCCTCGTCCTCGACCAAACCCGGCGACGGAATCCGCACGACATCGAGCTTGCGGCCACGCGCATCCACCATCATCGACAGATTGCGCGCGATCTCATCCAGCACCTCTGCGTTCGGATCGTCGCCGCCATACGCTGCCTGACACACCACCCGCCCCGGCGCGACGAAGCGCGCAAGATTGTCGATGTGACCGTCCGTGTGATCATTGGCGAGGCCTTCATCGATCCAGATGATTTTCTCAACGCCCAGCGCGCCCTTCAGCGCCGTCTCGGCCTTCTTCTCATCCCAGTCGGCATTGCGATTGGGATTGAGCAGGCACTGACGCGTGGTGATCAGCGTGCCTTCGCCATCCATCTCAACAGCGCCGCCTTCGAGAATGAAATCGAGCCTTTGCGTGCGCGCGCCGGCGCGATGCGCGATCAAATCCGCAACTTCGGTGTCGTGCGGCAGCACGTATTTACCGCCCCAGCCATTGAACCGAAAGGACGCCGCCCCTTCGCGCGAAAAAATTGGACCGGTGTCACGCAGCCAAATGTCCCCGAACGGCGCAGGGATAATTTCCGCGCTTTGACCTAAGGCCAGTTTCGCGGTTGCTTCCGCCTCGCGCCCGTTGGCGAGCACGCGCATCACATCGCCGCGGCCTTCATCCCAAAGCGCGCGCACCATCGCCGCGACCTCAGCCCGCGCAGGCGCCAAATCTTCGCCCCAAAGGTCGGCTGCGGAGGGCCAAGCCGTCCAAATGGCGCGATGGCGCGCCCATTCAGCAGGAATCGTCGTCATGGGCGGACCCTTTATCGCAACTTGCCGCCGCCAGATAGGCGCGATGTGGCGGTGCACAAGAGCATCCGCCGCTGCTGCTCTCCTGGCGCGGACCAAACGCATCCGCTAAGACCGGCCCAGAGGGATCCTGAGACCAGAATGTCCGCCACACGAAGCGCCGCCTTCGACCGCACGACGCTTGCCTTCCTGGTGGTGCTCGTCATCGCCACCGCACTGCGGATCGAGGCGCTGATCGCCAGTCCGCTGAACCTCTACTACGACGAAGCGCAGTATTGGGTTTGGTCGCGCAATTTCGACTGGGGCTATTTCACCAAACCGCCGATGGTGGCGTGGGCCATCGCGGCGAGCACCGCACTGTTCGGTGATGGCGAGTGGGCCATACGTCTCGCCGCGCCCATCGCGCAGTCGGTAGCGGCCTTCGGCTTATTCGCGCTCGGCCGCAGTATGTACGGCGCCTGGGCTGGCTTCTGGTCCGGCGTTGCTTGGTTGGTGATGCCGGGCGTGTGGTTCTCCGCCGGCATCATCTCTACAGACGCCGTGTTGCTGCCGTTCTGGGCGCTGGGGCTGTTCACCGCCTGGCGCCTCGCGCAAACGCGCAGCGTCGTCTGGGCCGTCGCCATGGGCGTCGCCATCGGGCTTGGAACGCAAGCCAAATACGCGATGCTCTATTTTCCGCTGTGCTTGGCGCTCGCCGCCTACTGGTCACAGCCGGTGCGTGAATCACTGAAGCAGTGGCGCGGCGCTATCGCCGCGATCGTCGCGCTGGCGCTGTTTGCGCCCAACATCGTCTGGAACGTGCAGCACCGCTTCGTGACCGCCGAGCACACCGCCGCCAATGTCGGCCTCGACGCCACGTCGCACCTCTTCAATCTCGACAACCTCGCCGAATTTCTGGTGGGACAACTGCTGCTGTTCGGGCCGATCTTGTTCTTGGCGCTGCTCGCCTTCTTCTGGCGGAGCGCCCGCCGCGCCAGTGCGCTGCGCGATGAAGATCATTTCCTGTTGGCCTTCATCGTGCCGCCGCTGCTGCTCGTCTCGTTAGTGGCGTTCGTCTCGCGCGCTAACGCCAACTGGGCGGTGACAGCCTATCCCGCAGCGACGGTCTGGGCGGTCGGCAATCTGTTCGTCAACAAAGGCGCGCGCCGTGTGCTCGCAGGCGCACTCGCGCTCAACATCATCTTCGGCGCAGCCATCGTCACCGCCACGCTCAACCCCGCCAATGCAACATGGCTAAAGGGCATTCGCTCCGCCAGTGCGTGGGACGAAACCGCGCGTGAGATCGCCGTGCGCGCAGCTGGCCAGCCGGGCGACCCACCCTTCAGCGCGGTGCTGGTGGATTCGCGCGAAACATTTTTCGAACTCTCGTATTACTGGCGCCAAGCACGTCTCGCCGGCGCGCCCCTGCCGCCACTGCGGATGTGGATGCTGCGCACGCGCGCCTACAATTCAGCCGAAGCGCTCGACCCGATGCGTCCGAAAGACGGCCGCCGCGTCATGGTGGTGCACGCGTCGCCAGGCTATCTTCCGTTCATCGCCGGCGATTTCACCACCTTCCGCACCGTGGAGCACCTCACCATCCCGCTCGGCGGCAATCGCAATCGCAATATCGACATTTCCGTGGGTGAAGGCTTCTCGCCCGCGCCGCGCGACGCCGCATTTGAGCAGCGCTTGCGCGACCGCCATCAAGCCGGATCGGATTCGTAGTCCAGGAACGGCGTCGCGCCCGCTTCCGCAGAATTGGCGTGCGCACGGAACAGCGAAAACAACTCGCGCCCCGTCCCCCGCGCGTTGCCGCTCAGATCAAGCTGGGCCGGCGCCCGCTCCTTCCAGGACGCGGGCGCGATCACATCCAGAATGCCCGCGTTGGCGTCGACGCGCAGCACGTCGCCATCGCGCACCTTCGCGAGTGCGCCGCCTTCTGCCGCCTCGGGCGTGACATGGATCGCCGCCAGCACCTTGCCCGATGCGCCCGAGAGCCGCCCATCGGTCACCAGCGCCACCGCAAAACCGCGATCCTGCAACGAACTCACCAGCGGCATCAACTTGTGCAGCTCTGGCATGCCATTGGCGCGCGGACCTTGCCCGCGCACAACCAGCACGACATCGCGATCGAGCGCGCCGCTTTTGAACGCGCGCTGCACGTCGGCCTGTGAATCGAACACCAAAGCCGGCGCTTCCACGAGCCGCTTGTCCGCCGCCACTGCCGAGACCTTCGCCACAGCTCGGCCCAAACCGCCGCGCATCAGGCGCAAGCCGCCCTCGGCCGAAAACGGCGTCGCAGCGCCGCGCAACACATCTTTCTCCGCGCTCTCGTTCGGCGCATCGCGCCACGTCAGCGTTTCACCCTCCAACGACGGCGCTTGCGTGTAAGCCGCCATGCCGCCGGGCCACACCGTTTGCGCGTCGCCATGCAGCAGGCCGGCGCCCAGTAATTCGCGCGTCAGAAACGCCATGCCGCCTGCGGCGTGGAAATGATTCACGTCCGCCGCGCCATTCGGATAGATGCGCGCCAAGAGTGGCGTCACCGCTGAGATTTCCGCGAAATCGTCCCACGTAATCTCGATCCCCGCCGCCCGCGCGATCGCCGGCAAATGGATGAAGTGGTTGGTCGATCCGCCGGTCGCCATCAAGCCAACGATGGCGTTGACGATCGCGCGTTCATCGATGACACGCCCGATCGGCCGATAATCTTGTCCCATCCCGGTGATTGCCGCCGCGCGCTGCGTCGCCGCCGCTGTCAGCGCATCGCGCAGCGGCGTGTTGGGATTGACGAACGCCGCACTCGGCGCATGCAGCCCCATCAGCTCCATCATCACCTGATTGGAGTTTGCTGTGCCGTAGAAGGTGCAGGTTCCCGGCGCGTGGTACGACGCGGCCTCCGCCTCCAGCAAATCCTCGCGCCCCATCTTGCCTTCCGCGAACAGCTGCCGGCGCGCTGCTTTCTCCTTGTTGGGCATACCCGACGGCATCGGTCCGCCCGGCACAAAGATCGCCGGCAAATGCGGGAAGCGCAGCGCGCCGATCAGCAAGCCGGGCACGATCTTGTCGCAAATCCCCAACAACAATGCAGCGTCAAACGTCGCATGCGAGAGTGACACTGCGGTCGCCAGCGCGATCACATCACGCGAGAACAGCGACAGCTCCATGCCTTCAAAGCCCTGCGTGACGCCGTCACACATCGCCGGCACGCCGCCCGCCACTTGTGCGACCGCATGCACCTCACGTGCGGCTTCCTTGATCAGCGCGGGAAAGCGCTCATACGGCGCGTGCGCCGAAAGCATGTCGTTGTATGCGGTGACAATACCGATCGACGGCCACTTGCCGCCCAGCAACTGCATCTTGTCCTGCGCCACACACCCCGCCGATGTGTGCGCCTGATTCGCCTCCGCTAAGCGCACCCGCGCCGGCCGCGAGACATCGACTTCATCGATCAAATCGAGATAGCGCTTGCGCCGCACAGCGCTGCGCGCACGGATGCGCTCCGTGACCTTGGCGATGGCGCCGTTGAGTTCAGCCATCGCCCATCCTCACTCCGGATCCCACCACGCGCGGCCATCGCGATCAAGCAAGCTGGCCGATGCCTCCGGTCCATTCGAGCCCGCCGCGTAGGGCTTCGGATCGCCGCCCGCTTGCGCCCACGCTTCGAGCAGTGCATCGGCCCACTTCCACGCCGCTTCCACCTCATCGCGGCGCATGAATAGCGAGAGATTGCCGCGCACCACATCCATCAGCAGCCGCTCATACGCATCCGGATAACGCGGCATGGTCTTGTCGAGGAAAGAGAGATTCAGAGCTTGCTGATGCACATGCAGGCCTCCCGGACCTGGCTCTTTCATGTTGAGCCATAGATGCACACCTTCATCCGGCTGCAAGCGCAACACCAAACGGTTCGGCGCCGCATCGCCGCCAAAAATTGCGATCGGCGGCGATTTGAATTGAATAACGATTTCCGAACGCCGGCTGCCCATGCGCTTGCCCGTGCGCAAATAGAAGGGCACGCCCGCCCAGCGCCAATTCTCAATCTCCGCCTTGATCGCAACAAACGTTTCCGTCTTGGAGGGCTTGCCGACCTCTTCCGCGTAACTCTTCACGGCTTTGCCGTCGACCAATCCGGCCTTGTATTGCCCGCGCACCGTCTTCGCCGCGACATCCTTGGCGTCGATATGCTTCAACGCTGTCAGCACTTTGATCTTCTCGGTGCGAATGGCGTCCGCTTCCATCGAGTTCGGCGGATCAAGCGCAGTCAGGCACAGCACCTGCATGATGTGGTTCTGCACCATGTCCCTGAGCGCGCCTGACTTATCGTAATAGTCGCCACGGCCCTCGACGCCGATGTCTTCCGCCACGGTGATCTGCACGTGATCGATGGTCTCGCGCGACCATACCGGCTCGAACAGCATGTTGGCCAAGCGAAGCACCAGCAGATTTTGCACCGTCTCCTTGCCGAGATAGTGATCGATGCGGAACGTGTGTTGCTCGTCGAACACTTTGCCGACGCCGTCATTGATCGCGCGCGCCGACTCAAGGTCTCGGCCGATTGGCTTTTCAAGAACGATGCGCGCGTCGGGCGTCGCCAACCCCGCCTCGCCCAGACGCTGCGCAATCGGCACGAACAAGCTGGGCGCTGTCGCCAGATAAAAGATGCGCACCTTATCGTCGCCGCCCTCAAGCGCGGCGTGCATCGGCGCCCATTTTTCCTTCGATGCTGTGGCGTCCAGCGTCACATATGTAACTTGCTGATAGAACTTGTCGCACTGCGCTTCATCAACGCAAATGCCGGGGGCAAACTTGGCGTGGCTCTCGCGCACCATTTTCCGGAACGCATCGGAGTCCATCTCCGTGCGCGCCGAACCGATGATGCGCGCGCTCGGCGGAATCTGCCCGTCGAGAAACCGGTGCAGCAACGCCGGAAACAATTTTCGCAGTGAAAGATCGCCCGTCGCGCCGAACACGACCAGATCAAAGGGCGGAACCGGAACAAACGTCGCCATACGTCAATCAAACTCGCATTTGCCTCGGCTAGCAAATAGGCGTTTGGCCGCTTGCGATCCAGTTGCCAGCGCAACGGGCGCGCCTATGCTTTGCCCATGATCGAAGCTGAAGCCGTGCTCAAGTTGACGCCCGTCATGCCGGTCGTTGTCATCGACGACGCCGCGCACGCCGAGCCGCTAGCGCGCGCCCTCTTGGCGGGCGGTGTGAACACCGCCGAAATCACCCTGCGCACCCCAGCAGCGCTCGATGCCATTCGCATCATCGCACAAGCGGTCCCCGAACTCGTCGTCGGCGCCGGCACCGTACTCAACGAAGACGATTTGACCGCCGCCATGACGGCCGGCGCCAAATACGCGCTCTCACCGGGCGGCACCCGCAAGCTTTTGAAGAGTGCGCGCAAGGCCCAGATCCCTTTCATTCCCGGCGTCGCCAGCGCCAGCGAGATCATGGCCGGCCTGGCGCTGGGCTATCACTGCTTCAAGTTCTTCCCGGCCGAACAAATGGGCGGACCATCCACGCTCAAGGCTCTCGGTGCGCCGTTGCACAGTGCGCGCTTCTGCCCCACCGGCAGCATCACGCCAGAAAAAGCTGCTTCCTACCTGGCGCTCAACAACGTCTTGTGCGTTGGCGCCTCATGGGTAACGCCTGCGGACAAGATGAAAGCTGGCGATTGGGCAGGCATCACCGAACTGGCGCGTAAGGCCGCGGGCTTCGCCAAGCCCTAATCGCGGCCACGCTCGACCCCTTCCGGCGCCAAGCCAGATTTCCCAACCAGCTCCATGCCTTCTGAAATGTCGGCGGCGATAGCCGCGCGAAGCGCATTGGCGTCTTTTGCCGCGATTGCCGCAATCGCTTCCTGGTGGCGATCGTTCATGACCTTCGTCGGCAAGCGCGTATAAACCAGGCGCATGAACGGTCCAAACTGCAGCCACAGCGTTTCGATCAGCTGCGTCATCGTGCGCCCGTCCTGCGCGCGGTAGAGCGTGAAGTGGAACGCGTGATTGTTGGTCATGTAGGCGTCGTCGTCGCCACAGACGATTGCCGCATCGATCGCCGCGTCGACTTCGCGCAACTTTTGCAGGCGCTCCGAGTCGATGCACGGCAAGGCCCGCGCCGCCGCTTCCGGCTCCAACAACAAACGGCAGCGCAACAAGTCATCGAATCTTGCGGCCGTCATCGCCGGCACGCGCACCCGGCGCTTGGCGCGAATTTCCAGCGCACCATCAGCCGCCAGACGTGAAAGCGCGTCACGTACGGGCGTCTGACTCACGCCCAATTCCTGCGCCAGCGAACGCGTCGACAATTCATGCCCCGGCGCCATACGTCCGGTTACTAGCCGCTCGCGCAGCTCGGCGTAGATGGCCGAATTGAGGCCCTCGTCGCCAAGAGGATCGATCGTTCTCATTTTCCCGACTAGTAAACGCACGGAACGCAAAAAAGCACCAAAAACATGAGGTGAACGCCGCTCAACCGGGTAGCGCCACGCCTTGACTTGGCCCTTGCCGCGCAACCATAGTGTTCACTATCAGGTGACTTATGCGCTCCCCCGGCCCCTTGATGTGGGCGGATGATCGCGGCCTCGGGCAATACGAAATTGCTTCGATTTATTTGCGCCGCGCTCGTTTGAACGAGCATCGTTATTTTCGTTGTGCGCCAGAATGGCGCTGGAGCACGTCGCCGCGCGTGTGACTTTTTGGTGTGTCATGGACAAGAGTTTTGCCAGTTGGATCAAAGAACACGGCACCGGCGAGGTCGAGTGCCTCATCCCTGATTTGAACGGCGTCATTCGGGGCAAGGTGTTTCCCGCGTCGAAATTCATTCAGAGCGAGCGCGACGGTTCGCTGCGCATTCCGTCGAGCATCTATTCGCTCACCGTCACCGGCGAATACGCTGACGACGCCGATGAAGCGATCTCCACACAAGATCCAGACGTCGTGCTGCGGCCTGACATCGAAACCATTTGCGTCGCGCCGGGCTACAAGACCCCCACCGCCTTCGTCTTCGCCGACGCCTATCACACCAGCGGCGAACCTTACGACATCGCCCCGCGCCATGTGCTGAAGCGCATCGTGAAACTCTACGACGACATGGGCCTTCGCCCTGTCGTCGCACCCGAGCTAGAATTCTATCTCACTCAGGTGAACACCGATCCCGACCTGCCGCTGGCGCCGCCCGCGGGCCGCTCGGGGCGCTCGGAAACCGCGCCACAGCCGTACGGCCTCGAGGCCATCACCGAATACGAAGACTTGATCGAGACCATCTACGAGCACGCCGAGGCCGCCTCGTTACACCTCGACACGATGATCCACGAGAGCGGCACCGCCCAGCTTGAAATCAACTTCAATCACGGCGACCCGGTGCACGTCTCGGACCAAGTGCTGGTGTTCAAACGCATCGTCCGCCAAGTCGCGCTGAAGCACGGCGTCTATGCCACCTTCATGGCCAAGCCGATGGAAAACCAGCCCGGCAGCGCCATGCACCTCCACGTCTCCGTCGTCGACGCGAAGAAAGGCGACACTCTTTTTGGCGCGCCAAAGGAAAACGGCAGCGACGGCAACACCGAGATGTTCCGCAATTTTGTTGGCGGACTGCAAAAATATCTCGGCGAGTGCGCGCCGTTGTTTGCGCCGAACGTCAATTCATTCCGCCGCATGCGGCCGGACTTCTCGGCGCCGATCAATCTGCAATGGGGCTATGACAATCGTTCCTGCGGCCTGCGTGTGCCGATTTCGCAGCAGGAAAACCGCCGCATCGAAAACCGCCTCCCCGGCGCCGACGCCAATCCGTACCTGGCGATCGCGGCGGTGCTGGCGTGTGGCTACATCGGCATTCGCGACAAGATTCCGCCGAAGGACATGGTGCAGGGCAGCGCTTACAAATGGGCGCGCACGCTGCCGCGCACGCTCTCGGAAGGCCTAGACCGCTTCAAACTCTGCAAGCCCGTGATCGAACTGCTCGGCGAGCACTTCTGCAACGCCTTCCAGCAGATCAAAGCGCATGAGCTCAGCGCCTTCGAAGGCGTCATCAGCTCCTGGGAGCGCGACCACCTGCTCCTGAAGGTTTAATGAGCGCTCGCCATTCGCCCGTCCTCCCCCGCCAGGGGGAGGTGGCGCGTGCGCCAGGGGAGAGCGCCGCGATACGCAAACATTCGCGCCACCCCCTCAGTCAGCGCCGCCGCGCTGACAGCTCCCCCTATCGGGGGCGCACGAGCGCATGACCTTCAATTCCAGACTCGACATGGCGCGCTCCTATTACGCCGCGAGCGCGAACCCGTTCGCGCCTGCGCCGAGGCTAGACGGCGACGCCAGCGCCGACGTCGTCGTCATCGGCGGCGGCTACACCGGCTTGCACGCGGCGCTGAATGCGCGCGCGCGCGGCTTCAGCGTTATCCTGCTCGAAGCCGGCCGCATCGGCTGGGGCGCTTCGGGCCGCAATGGCGGCCAGATGATCCCCGGCTGGCGTAAGGGCGCGTCTGAACTTGTGCATCGCTTCGGCGAAAGCAAAGCCAAGCAACTCTTTGATCTGGCGCTCGAAGCGCGCACGCTCACACTCAGCGCCATCACCGAGCACAACATCGACTGCGACCTTCGCACCAATGGCCACCTCACGCTCGCCGCAAAATCCACTGACCCAACCTGGATGCGAGATGAAGTGGAGACGCTCGAACGCGTCATGCGCTATCCAAATGCTCGCGTGCTGACGGCCAGTGAAGCTCGCGCGCAGGTCGACGCGCCCAATTTTCATGGCGGGCTGCTCGACGAATGCGGCGGCCATCTGCATCCGCTCAACTATGCGCTTGGCCTCGCGGAAGCTGCGCGCAAAGCCGGCGTCGCGCTGCACGAGAATTCCCAAGTCATCGCGCTTGAAACCACTAACGGCGTCACCGCGCGCACCGCTGCCGGCGCCGTTCGCGCAAAATATGGCGTCCTCGCCTGCGACGCCCTTCTTGGCGGCCTCGAACCACGCATCGCCGGGCGCATTATGCCGGTAGCGAACTATCTTATCGCCACCGCGCCGTTGCGCGCGCCGCAAAAACTGATCGCCGACGATCTCGCCGTCAGCGACAGCCGCTTCGTCGTCAATTACTTCCGTCTCAGCGCCGATGGCCGCCTCGTCTTCGGCGGCGGCGAACGCTACTCGCCCGAGCCACCTGCCGACATCGCCAGCTTCGTGCGCGGTCACATGGCGCAAATCTTCCCCCAGCTCCGCGATACGAAAATCGATTACGGCTGGGGCGGCCTCGTCTCCATCAGCATGACTCGCCTGCCGCATATTGGCCGCCTCGGCGATCTCTTCTTCTCGCACGGCTATTCCGGCCAGGGCGTGCTGCTGCCGGCGCTGGTCGGCAAGGTGCTCAGCGAAGCGATGAGCGGCACGGCCGAACGCTTCGACGTTCTCGCCGGCCTAGCGCCGCCCGAGTTTCCAGGTGGCGCCGCATTACGCTCACCACTCTACGTGCTCGGCATGCTCTGGTATGCGCTCAGAGATCGTTTGTAGCGATACAGCCTCGTCATTCCGGACGCGCGCAGCGCGATCTGGAACCCAGGAGCAAACGCACAGGTCTGTCACACCCTGGGTTCCGGGTTCTCGCTTCGCGAGCTCCGGAATGACGAAAGCAGCAACTACTCGTTTGGAAGCTCCCGCAGCACCGGCTCCACTTCGCGCAGCGACTTGCCGATGATGTCGACCATACGGTCGATCTCCGCGTGGGTGATGATCAACGGCGGGCACATGACGATGGAGTCGCGGATGCCACGCACCATCAGCCCATTGCGGATACACGCATCACGCACGATCGGCCCGGCTTTGCCTTCATTGCCGGTGAAGCGCTGATTGGTGCCCTTCTTCGACACGATCTCCACCGCACCGATCAAACCGAGCGAACGCACCTCGCCCACGAGCGGGTCGCTTTCGAGTTTCTTCAACGCATTGGCAAAGTATGGCCCGACGTCGCTCTTCACCCGCTCGACCAAACCTTCGCGCTCGATGATCTCCAGATTCTTCAGCGCCACCGCCGCGGCGACAGGATGCCCCGAATACGTATAGCCATGCACGAACTCGCCGCCCTTTTCGCGCAGCACCTTGACGATATCGCTCGACACGCCCACCGCCGAGATCGGCAGATAGCCCGACGACAACCCCTTCGCCATCGACACGAGATCAGGTTGAATCCCAAACTTCTGAAAGCCGAACCATTCACCCAAGCGGCCGAAGCCGGTGATGACTTCATCCACCACGAGCAAGATTCCGTACTTGCGGCAGATTTGCTCCACGCGCTTCCAATAACCACGCGGCGGGATGATCACGCCGCCCGCGCCCTGCACCACTTCGCCGATGAACGCGGCGACATTCTCCGGTCCCACCTGCTGAATGCGGTCCTCGATCGCCTGCGCCGCCCGCGCCGCGAACGCGTCCTCGTCTTCACCAAAGCCTTCATTGAAGCGATACGGCTGCATCACGTGTTCGACGCCGGGGATTGGCAGTCCGCCGATCGGGTGCATCGCCTTCATGCCGCCGAGGCTGGCGCCGGCCATAGTGGAGCCATGATAGGCATTGTGCCGCGAGATGAAGATCGTGCGCTTCGGTTGGCCGCTCACGTTCCAATAGTGACGCACCATCCGCATCACCGTGTCGTTGGCCTCCGAGCCCGAGGAATTGAAAAATACGTGCTGCAGCTTGCCGCCCAGCAAACTCGCCAGCTTTGCCGCCAGCATCACCGTCGGCGGCGTCGCCGTCTTGAAGAACGTGTTGTAGAACGGCAGCTCCTGCATTTGCTGCGCGGCGGCTTGCACCAGCTCATCGCGACCATAGCCGACATTCACGCACCAGAGGCCCGCCATGCCATCGAGAATGGCGTTGCCTTCGCCGTCATAGATGGTTGAGCCCTCGCCGCGCGTAATGATGCGGCTGCCGCCAAGCTTCTGCATCTCGCCGTAATTGGCCTGCGCTGGTAAATGATGCTCGACATCGAGCTTTCTGAGCTCGGGAATATTGTAATTGCGCATAACTGCTTCCGATCAGCTTTGAACGAGCGCCTCGCGCCGAAGCGCGCGACCAAGGAGTTCGAAAAACTTTTGGCTCTGCGGATTTTCGCTGGCGCGCCATTCTGGGTGCCACTGCACCGCCAGCACCTGACCGCCGTTCACGTTCGCGGAGATCGCCTCGACCACGCCGTCCGGCGCAGTCGCCTCTACGGTGAGGCCTTTGCCCAGCGTGTCGACGCCCTGGTAATGCACACTGACCACATCAAGACTGTCGCGCTTGTAAGCACGTTTCAAAATGCCGTCTTGAACCAGATTCACCGGATGCACGTGATCGAAATACTGCGCGAACGAGTGCTCGCTCGGCGCGTGATGCGCGATGAGGTCCGGCGCATCCGCCATATCGCGCCGCAATGTACCGCCGAAGGCGACATTCAGTTCCTGAAAGCCGCGGCAAATGCCGAACACCGGCTTGCCGAGTTCAAGCATCGCTTCAATCAGATGCGAGGTCATTTCATCGCGGCCCGGATCGAACGGTCCCGGCGCATCGTCAACCAGTTCGCCATAGCGCTTGGGATCGAGGTTAGAGGGCGTGCCGGTCAGCAGAATGCCATCCAACCGCGGCGCCACCTCTTTCGCATTCATCAGGTCCGGTAGCGCCGGGATCAGCAGCGCCGCCGAGTCTGCGTACTTTAGCGCCGAGACGAGATAGCGCGTCATCACCGCCTGCGCGGCTTGCGTCTCGATTTCGCGATTGCAGGCAATAACCCCAAGGACGGGACGTGCGCTCATGACAACAACACCGCCGGCGAGCACGCATGCCACGCGAGCCACACCGGCTCGTCCCAGGTGAAATCTTCCTGATCGTAGCGCGTCAGGTTTGACCGGAACGTTTTCACGCGCCGCCCGCCTTCGATCTCAACCTCGTAATTGGTCTCGCTGCCGAGATAGACGATGTCGCGGATGATGCCAGGGATGACGTTCGCGCCCGCGGGCGCGTCCTCCATCTTCGGCGCCGCCGCCCCATCCGGACGCTTGTGCATTTCAATCTTCTCGGGCCTGAGCGCCACCCACACAGTCGACCCTTTCGCGCCGGTGACGCCATGGTCGAGATACACCGGCGCGCCAAGCTCCGGCACCTGGACCACGGCTTCGTTCGGCTCATCCTTGTCCAGCGTGCCCTCGAACATGTTCACCGAGCCGACGAAGTCGGCCACGAAACGCGAGTTCGGAAACTCATACAGGTCAGACGGCGTCGCCACTTGCGCCAGCACACCCTTGTTCATCACTGCGCAGCGCGTGGCGATCGCCAGCGCTTCGTCCTGGTCATGCGTCACCATGATAAACGTGATGCCGACCTTCTCTTGCAGCGACGTCAGCTCGCCGCGCATCTGGTCTCGCAGTTTCGCATCGAGCGCCGAGAGCGGTTCATCCAGCAACAGCACGCGCGGCCGCTTCACCAGCGCCCGCGCCAGCGCCACGCGCTGCCGCTGGCCGCCAGAAAGCTGATCCGGCTTGCGCTGGCCGAGTCCATCGAGCTTCACCAGCGCCAGCGCCTCAGTGACGCGCTTGGCAATCTCGTCGGCCGCCACGCCATCCATCTTCAGCCCGTAACCGACATTGTCGGTCACCGTCATGTGCGGAAACACGGCGTAGCTCTGAAACACCATGTTCACCGGCCGCTTGTTCGGCGGCAGCTGCGCGACATCCTTGCCGTCGATCAGGATCTTGCCTTCGGTCGGCGTCTCGAAGCCCGCCAGCATCCGCAGCAACGTCGTCTTGCCGCAGCCGGACGGGCCAAGCAGCGCAAAGAACTCGCCCTCGCGAATATCCAGCGTCACGTTGTCAACCGCGGCGAGCTTGCCGAAGCGCTTGGTGACGCCTTCGAAGCGGATGATGGCGTTGTCCTTCAGGTGCGGCGCGGGCCGCGACTGCGTGGTGGTGTTCATGGCGGCGTCGGTCATGCGGCGGCCTTGGCTTGCTGTTCAGACCGGTTCTGCATTTGCAGCCCGATGAAGGTGAAAAAGATGGTGACGACGATGAGGATGGTCGAGGCGGCGTTCACTTCCGGCGTCACCGAGAAACGCAGCATCGAATAGACCTTTACGGGGAAGGTGATGGTGTCCGGCCCCGCCGTGAAGAAGGTGATGACGAAGTCATCAAGGCTCAACGTGAATGCCAACAGCGCACCCGCTACCAGGCCAGGCTGCATGTGCGGCACCAGAACATCCCAGAACGAGCGCCATTCGCTGGCGCCCAAATCCTTCGCCGCTTCCTCCAGCTCGCGGTTGAACGACGCCAACCGCGCCCGCACCACCGTCGCGACGAACGGGAACGAGAACGAAATGTGCGAGATGATGATCGCGCCCAGATTGAGCGGCCACGGCATCCCTGTCGGCCACGGAAACACGCGCGCGAAAAACACCAGCATCGCCACGCCCATACAGATTTCCGGCACCACGATCGGCAACGCCATAGCGCCTTCGAGTGCGGTCTTGCCCGGAAACTTGAAGCGCCACAGCAACACCGCCGTCAGCGCCCCAAGGATCACCGAAACGATGGTACAGATGAGCGCGATGGTCAGCGAATTGACGAACGCGGTGATCAGCGAGTCGTCGGTGAACGCCTTCTCGTAGTATTTGAGTGTGAAGCCCTGCCAGACGATGTTGCGCTTGCTATCGTTGAAGCTGAACGCCATCAGCGTGATCAGCGGCAGATAAAGAAACAGCAGCGTCGCGCCGACGATCGCCTGCAACGGCCACTGGCGCAAATACTCAAGTGGCCCCGGCTTGGTTTTGGGTTCCTTGATTGGCGCGGTGATCGCCAGCGCAGCGGGCGTCGCTTCGTCGGCCATCAGCTTGGCCTCCGTTCGCTGCGCTGCTGCACGAACGCCTGCGCTGCGATAGCGATGAAGGTCAGATACATCAGCAAGAACGAGAGCGCCGCGCCAAATGGCCAGTCATTGGCGCGTTTGAACTGCCGCTCGATCACGTTGGCGATCATCTGGCTGTCGGTGCCGCCCAGCAGATCCGGCGTCAGATACGCGCCCAACGCCGGAATGAAGGTGATCAGCACGCCCGAGGCGATGCCCGGCGCCGCAAGCGGCACCACCACCGACCAGATCGTGCGCAGGTGGCCCGCACCCAGATCGAGGCTCGCCTCCATCAGCGACCGATCCATGCGGTCGAGCGCCGAATAGAGCGGCAGCACCATGAACGGCAGGTGCACGTACACGAGCCCGATCACCACCGCGGCGTTGTTGTAGAGCAGCGTCAGCGGATGAAACTCGCCGAGCGGCTGCAGGCCCACCATCGTCATCAGCCCGCTGGCGTTATTCCAGAGCCAATGCAGCGTGAAATTCACGTAGCCCTGCTCGCGCAGCACCGCGATCAGCGCGTAGGTGCGAATCAAAAGATTGGTCCAGAACGGCAGCATGATCAGCAGCAGCAGCCATGCCTTCATGCGCGGACTGGCGAAGGCGATCGCCAGCGCTACCGGAAACCCGACGACCAAGCAGAGAAAAGTAGTGATGGCCGCAACGATGGCGCTCTTCACGAAGATATCGAGGTAGAGCGGCTCCAGCGCCCGCAGATAGTTCGCAAACGTGCCGCTGATATCGATGGTGGTGGGCCCGGCATTGGTGCCGAACGAATAGGCCCACACCACCGCCAGCGGGATCAGGAAGAAGAACAAGAGCCACGCGGTCGGCGGCGTCAGCACCGCCGCGAACATGCTCCTCGCCTGCCGCCAGGTTTGCTCCATCGCGCTTACGCCGCGCTGATCCGGGTGAAGATCTCCTCGTACTGCCGCGCCTTGGCGTCGCCTTCGAACGCGCCGTACTCGCACTTTGCCATTTGATCGGCCGGCGGGAAGATCACGAGATTGTTCTTGTAGCTCTCCGGCATGAGATCGCGCGCGGCCTTGTTCGGCGTCGGGTAGAGGATGGTTTCGGTAATTTTCTTGCCCGCTTCGGCGTCGATCAGATAGTTGATGAAGGCGTGCGCATCATCGAGATGCGGAGCACCGGTTGGAATGCAAAGCGTGTCCTGATTGAGCAGGCTGCCTTCCTTCGGCACCACGAAATCGAACTTGTCGCCGCCATCGCCCGCCATAAGCTGGGCGATGTCGCCATTGTATTCCATCACCAGATCGACTTCGCCGGACTGCAGCAAGTCCTGACCGTCATCGTGGTGGAACGCCTTGATGTGCGGCTTCTGCTTGATGAACATCTGCTCGATTTTGCTGAGCATGTCGTCGGGAATGGCGTTCACCGAGTGGCCCATATATTTCGCGGCGATACGAATAAGGTCCGCCGATTCCGAGACCACGGCGATGCGCTGATGGAAGCGATCTGAATCGAACAGCCACTTCCAGCTATCCGGCACAAAGCCCGCCGGCACCTTGGTTTTGTTCCAGGCGATGCCCTGGGTCAGCCAGGTGTATGGCATCGAGTAGCGACGGCCCGGATCGAACGGCGCGTCCTGGAACGCCGGATCGATGTCCTTTTGGAAGTTCGGCAGCTTGGCGTGATCCAGCGGCTGGATCATCTGCGCCTGGCTCATGCGCGTCACGAACTCGTTCGACGGCACCACCACGTCGTAGCCCGGATTGCCCGCACGCAGCTTCGCGAACAGCTCGTCGTTGGTGGAAAAGAGATCCATGTGCACGGGCACGGTGGTCGCGTGCTCGAAGTCGGCGAGCGTGGTCTCACCGATATACGTGTCCCAATTATAGAAGCTGACGAAGCGCCCGCCTGCGCCGCCTTTGCTGCACGCCGCAAGCGGCCCGGCGAAGGTCATGCCGATGGCCGCGGCCCCGGCTTGCTTGAGGATCGACCGGCGCGACGCGCCCTTCAGCATCAGATTTTTGATCATCAGTCTCGCCTCCCTCGCGTCGCTGCCATCAGCGCCAAGCGCCGACTTAAGCGCGACGTGCGCGCTCCTCACAAGCACGCACTTTCGAGCCCTTAGCAATATCTGTGATCACGGAATTTGGCGAGTTCTTATTTTGTGCCCGAGCGCCGATCACTCACCGCGCATTCGCCTCTTCATCGAGGCGCCGGACGATCCTGTTCTCGTCGTCCAACAGCACGACGCGCGGCTTCACCGGGGCGTCGGCAAACTCAAAGCCCATGACGATGATTTGCTCGCCCGTCTTGATCAGGTGCGCCGCCGCCCCGTTCATGGAGATGATCTTGGAGCCGCGTTTGCCGGCGATCGTGTAGGTCTCCAGCCGCGCACCGGAAGTGTTGGACACCACCAGCACTTTCTCGCCGACCCAGAGCCCGACCGCATCCAGCAAGTCCTCATCGATCTCGATTGAGCCGATGTAGGCCACGTTGGCGTCGGTCACCCGCGCGTTGTGCAGCTTCGAGCGCATCAGTTGGCGCATGGGTCGTCTCAGGCTCCGCGCAAGTACCAGTCGTAGTCCACGTTGGAGACCACGCCGTAAAAGCGCTCCTGCTCCGTCCGTTTCACTTGCGCGTAGGTAGTTACGAAACGCTTGCCAAGATAGTCCTGCAGCACCGCCGACTGCTCGAACCGGTCCACCGCCGCAAACCAGTTCGTCGGGATACGCTCGCCGGTCTCCTCGGCGTGGGCATAGCCATCGCCGCTCACGGCGGGACCTGGGTCGATCTTGTTGCTGATGCCGTGGTGCACCGCCGCCAGCAGCACCGCCAGCGCCAGCGCCGGATGCGCGTCGGCGCCTGCGACGCGATGCTCAATGTGCCGCGTATGCGCCGCCCCGGCGGGGATGCGGAACGCGCAGGTGCGATTGTTTACGCCCCACACCGGCGCCACCGGTGCGTAGGAATTGGCTTTGAACCGCCGGTATGAGTTCGCGTTCGGCGCCAGGATCGCCATCGAATCCGCCAGCAACGCTTTCATCCCGCCGATGGCGTGCTTCAGCGATGGCGCGCCTTCGGGCGCCTCCGCCGCAAAGATGTTCTTACCCGCCGCATCGTTGACGCTGACATGCATGTGCATGCCCGAGCCGGCATGCTGTGCAAACGGCTTGGCCATGAAGCATGCCTCCGCGCCATGCTTCAGCGCCACGCCCTTGGCGACATGCTTGTAGATGACCGCGTCGTCAGCGGCGCGCAGCACATCAGCGTGATGCTTCAGCGTCAGTTCAAGCTGCCCCGGCCCATATTCGCTGATCGCGCCTTCCAGCGGCACTTTCACAGCGTCCGCCGACGCCCACAATTCACGCAGAAACGGCATCGCATCCTGCATCTCGCGCAGCGAGTATTGATCGTGCTGCGTCGGTCGTTCGCCAGTGATCGGAAACCGCGCCAGCTGCACCCCGCCATCGGCGGTGCGCTCGCGATCCAGCAGATAATACTCAAGCTCACACGCTGCGACCGGCGTCAGTCCGTCCTCGGCAAAGCGCGCGATCACGCCCGCCAACACATGCCGCGGGTCCAGATCGATCGACGTATTGTCCGTCTCGAACACGCTCACCGGCACCTGGGCGATGTCCTCGCCCAGCCACGGCGCCATGGTGAGACGTCCCGGAACGGGACGTCCAACGCGATCTTTGTCGCCTTCTTCCCAAATGAAGCCCGTCGCTTCGACGTCCTGGCCGGTGATGTCTGTCACCAGCATCGACGATGGCAAAAACCGCCCGATCTCATAGAGCGGCATCAGCTCATGGCGACGCAGGCGCTTGCCACGCGGCACGCCGGAGAGCCCCGTATAGAGGATCTCGAAGAACTGCATTTCGGGATGGGCGTCGAGAAAGGCTTTCGCCTCGCTCACGTCAGCAAACTTCGCGGCCATGATTCTGAGCCTTATCTCAGAACCTCGCGCGCGCGAAGCGCTTACAGCTGGTTGCAGACCGGCATTATTGCCTGGAGCAGGTCGTCGGCAATCGCCTTGCGTTTAGCTGCGTCCTGTTCGTCCAGCGTGAAGATGCGGTCAACCCGGTGCTGGTTGAAGCAAGGCACACGCTCCTTCACAAACGGCCGCTTCGAAAGATCGGCCGTCTCACCAATGTAGATCATCGTGAATTCCGGGAACGTCTCCAGGCGCGCCATGATGTAAACGCCGCCACGGGCCTGGAAACGGGTATCGCGATGCCAGATCGCGAACGTGTGTTGGGCGCCCGAGCGTCCGGTTAGCGTGACATGTTCTTCGTTCAGCGCCGTCGCCATGCAAACCTGCTCCCAAGCTCTTCCCCCTCTTACGCATTGCGCGCCGGGTTTGAAGCCGTTTCTCGCAGCAGGCCTTCCTTCCCCGGACGCGCCGCGCTAGGCAGCAGCGACGGCGGGGACCATGAAACCATTTCTGAGCGCGCTCTTGGCCTTGGCTCTGGCGGCCTGCGCCCGCACCCCTGCACCTGTCGCGCCGGCGCGCGACTACCACCCTGAAATTGTCCGCGACCAGTACGGCGTGCCAACCATCCACGGCAAGGACGAGCAAGAAACCGCCTACGGTCTCGCTATGGCCCACGCGGAGGACAATTTCCGCACCATCCAGCTCGTCGTGCTCGCGTCACGCGGTCGTCTGGGCGCCTTCCTGGGCGCGGACGGAGCGAAATCCGACTTTCTGTGGAATCTCCTCGACGTCCAAGGCAGCGTCGATCGCGGCTACGACCGCGACCTATCGCCAACGATCCGCGCCATCTTCACCGGCTACGCCGACGGCCTCAATGCCTACGGCCACGCGCACCCAAATGAGATCCTGCCCGGCGCCGAAAACGTCACCGGCCGCGACGTCGCCGCAGGCTCGGCGCTGACGCTGCCGCTGTTCTGGGGCTTCGACTCTATCCTCGGCCGTCTTGCCGACGAACACGGCCATCCCTGCGCCGTGCCCCAACATCGCGCCGAAGCGCAGAACATCGATTGGGGCTCGAACGCTTTCGCCGTCGCGCCATCACGCAGCGCTGATCACCACACCCGCGTCATCCTCAATTCGCATCAGCCTTGGGACGGCCCGGTCGCTTGGTACGAAGCCCGCGTCGAGAGCGATACCGGCTGGCATATGCACGGCGGCCTCTTCCCAGGCGCACCCTTTCCGGTCGTCGGCAGCAACGGCGTCGTCGGCTGGGCAGCAACCGTAAACTCACCCGATCTCGCCGATCTCTACCGCCTGCACACAGATGGCAGTCACCCCGGCCAATACCTGTTCAACGGCCAATGGAGAAAATTTCAAACCCGCGTCGTCTGGCTCAACGTGAAAATGGGAGCCATCACGCTGCCGGTCCCCAAGACGCTGACGTTCTCCGTGCAAGGCCCCGCCTTCCACACGGCCGACGGCTGGGTTGCGGTGCGTTACGCCGGCCCCGGCGAACTCCGCGCTCTGCAGCAATTCTACGAAATGGGCCGCGCGCAAAACTTTGAGCAATGGCGCACCGCCATGGCGATGCGCGCCATCCCGTCGTTCAACTTCATCTACGGCGACGCGACCGGCAAGATCGCCTACTTCTACAACGCCAACATTCCCGAACGCCCCGCGAGCACAACGGATTGGTCCGGCTGCGTCGCCGGCGACACCTCGGCCACACTCTGGGATCCGCATCGCTTTGTACCCGCGCCAACGCTGATCGCGCCGCGCTCCGGCTGGCTCTACAGCGCCAATGGCACACCGTGGTCGTCCACCGACGCTGACGCCGACATGAAGCCAGCGGACTATCCGCAAGCCGCGCCGTTCATCGAGACCTGGCTCACCAACCGCGCCCGCCGCGCCGTCGAAGTGCTCTCGCCGCTCCGCAGCATCAGCGCCGATCAGCTGCTCGCGGCCAAATTTGATGTCACTTACAGCCGCCAATCGCATATGGCGTCAGCGGTCACGCGCATCCTCGCCGCGGACTCATCGCACGACGCCGAACTCGCGCAGATTCAAACCGTGCTCCGCGCTTGGGACTTCCGCTCGACTGCCGAAAACCGCGGCGCAGCGCTCGCCAACCTCATGTTCGAGCCGCTCTACGAAGCCGATCACGACCGCAAGCCTGAGCCCGATCCCGTCGCCGCCGCGCACGCCGCCGGTCAATATCTCAAGCGCTACTTCCATCGCCTCGATCCCGAATGGGGCGACGTGCTGCGCCTTAGACACGGCAACGTCGATCTGCCCATGGACGGCGCCAACGACACGCTGCGTGGCATCCGCTGGTCACGCGAACCCGACGGCCGCCTCAACGCCAATTTCGGCGACGGCTTCATGATGGTGATGGACTGGGCGCCTGATCGCATCTTCTCAGTGCGCGTTATCCACGAATGGGGTGCAAGCAGCCACGAAACCAGCCCGCACTACAACGACCAATCCCCGCTCTACGTCCGCCACCAATGGCGCACGCAGGATTGGTGAGTTTATGAACCGCCGGCGCCTCTGAGGCTTGCACGGGTGATTGCCGACACAGACGCCGGCGGTCCATACTGAGGACATGCCTGACACTCTGCGCCCCAATTCGCTCGACGCTTTCTGGATGCCGTTCACATCCAATCGCGCCTTCAAAGCCGACCCGCGCATGGTCGTCCGCGCCGAAGGCATGCACTATTACACCGCGGACGGTCGTCAAATTCTCGACGGCAGTTCGGGCCTCTGGTGCGTCGCCTGCGGGCACGGCCGCAAACCCATCGTTGAAGCCATTCAGCGCAGCGCCGCCGAACTCGATTTCGCGCTGAGCTTCAATTTGGGGCACCCCGCCGCTTTCGAGTTCGCCAACCGCCTAACCGAGATTCTGCCTGAAGGTCTCGACCGCATCGCCTTCTGCAACTCCGGCTCTGAAAGCGTAGAGACCGCCCTCAAAATCGCGCTCGCGTATCAACGCGCGCGCGGCAAGCCCAGCAAGTATCGCCTCATCGGCCGCGAGCGCGGCTATCACGGCGTCAATTTCGGCGGCATATCCGTGGGCGGCATCACCCGCAATCGCATGAATTTCGGACCGATGGTCGCCGGCGTCGATCATCTGCCGCACACACACGACATTGCCCGCAACGCCTTCTCGCGCGGCCAACCCGAACACGGCGCCGAACTCGCCGACGCGCTCGAACGCTTGGTGCAGCTGCATGACGCCTCCACCATCGCCGCCGTCATCGTCGAACCTGTCGCCGGTTCAACTGGCGTGCTGGTGCCGCCGAAAGGTTATCTGCAGCGCCTGCGCGAACTCTGCACCAAGCACGACATCCTGCTCATCTTCGATGAGGTCATTACCGGCTTCGGC
>DASZWS010000326.1:0-1991 GCA_035546515.1 Vitreimonas sp.
AAAAACCTCGAGCTTTCCGTGATCGTGCGCAACGGCGCGCCAACGCGCGTCAGCGGTGATGACGGGCGCCTGCGTCAAATATTGTTCAATCTCGCGGGCAACGCGGTGAAGTTCACCGAGGCGGGCGGCGGTGTCCTTGAGATGCTGCCGCGCCCAAACCAGCGCTTGCGATTCAACGTGCGCGACACCGGCCCCGGTGTGCCTGAGGAAAAGCAGGCGTTGATCTTTGAGGAATTTTCTCAAGCTGATGCGGGCGTATCGCGTCGCTACGGCGGCGCCGGACTTGGTCTGGCCATCGTCAAAAAACTTGCCCGCGCCATGGGCGGAGAGGTTGGCTTGGTGAGCAAGCTCGGGCATGGCGCCAATTTCTGGGTGGAGCTGCCTCTGCCGCCGCTCGCGGACGATCGCCCGCCACCGCTTTCGCTCGCTGGCATTCGCGTGCGCGTGGAGACCACATCGCACGTACTCGCCCAGGCATTGCGCGCGCAAATTCTTTCGCTCGGCGGCGCTATCGCATCTGCAGGGGAGGCGGCGGATGTGATCCTGTTGGACTGGCGCGCCGATCTGCAGCCGGACGCGGTGGCAAGCCTGCGACAAAGCGCGGGCGCCGTCATCGCGCTGGTCCCGCAAGAGGAGCGTTCTGCGATCGAAGCCTGCCGGCAAGCGGGCATTGTCCATTACACGCTGAAGCCTGTGCGGCGGCGTCCGCTGGCCGAGCGCATCAAGATGGCGCTCGGGCAAATGGAAGTCCCCGCGCCCGCACCTGCCACGCAAAGCGGGCCTACTGCGTCTCTCACGGGCATGCGCGTGCTGCTGGCCGACGACAACCCGATCAATGCGTTGCTCGCGCGCACGCTGCTGGCCCGCGAAGGTTGCAGCGTCACCGTAGTGCAAGACGGCGAGGAGGCGGTCATCGCCGCGGCCGCCGCGCGTTACGATCTTATTCTCCTCGACATCCGCATGCCGCGCCTCGATGGCATCGGCGCCGCGCAGCGCATCAAAGCTGGCGGAGGGCTTTCGGCGAACGCGCCGATCGTGGCGCTCACAGCTGATACTGGCGACGACGAACGTAACCATGCCTTCAAGGCGGGCATGGTGGATTTCATTACCAAACCGATCGACGCGGCGCGCCTTCTCGCTGTGGCCGCGCGCTTTACGGATGCGGCGAATGCCGCCAGGGTCGCCGGCCAGTAGCACAAGAGAAATGCGATGACCGAAGCGGCCGCGCCAAAGAAGAAGCACGGTTTGCGCGAGGTGTTTGCCGCGCTTGGGCAGCCCCGCGTTGCGGCGATGCTGGCGTTGGGTTTCGCATCGGGCCTGCCGTTTTTGCTGACGGGCGCAACGTTCGGCTTCTGGCTCGCCGATGCCGGCACGACTGCGACCGCGATTGGCTTTCTTTCGTGGGTCGGGCTGGCCTATTCGTTCAAGTACCTCTGGTCGCCGCTTGTGGATCGGCTTCCGGCGCCGTTCTTCGGCGGACTTGGGCGTCGGCGCGGTTGGGCTGTGTTCGTGCAGCTGGTGATCGGCGCTGCGCTCGTGCTGATGGCGATCATTGGTCCACATGGGCCCGGCGGCCTGACGACGATTGGCTTGCTGGCGTTGGTCGTCGCCTTCGCATCTGCGACGCAGGACATCGCGCTCGATGCGTGGCGGATTGAATCTGCATCCGACCCTGATGAACTGGGCTTGTTCTCCTCGGCGTTTCAGCTCGGCTATCGCGTCGCGCTCTTGGTCAGCGACGCGCTGATTCTGATTTTCGCGCAGCATCTCGGCTGGCCCATGTCCTATGTGATCATGGCGCTGTTGATGGGCGTGGGCTTGTTCGCGGCGTTTCGGACGCCCGAGCCCGAACGCGCGGACGCGGCTATTCAAGAACAGATCAAAGCCGAAGCGGCGGAGACCGCCGCACACAAACCGCCTCCGGCTTGGCGCATCTATGTCGCCGGCGCCTGTTTCGCGATTGCGGCGGCGTGGTTGTATTGGACGACGCA
>DASZWS010000327.1:0-4651 GCA_035546515.1 Vitreimonas sp.
TTCGCAACGCAACGCGCCCAGCTTGCGACATTGGAAGTGTTGCCGGGCGCTTCCAGGCGGGCCACAAAGCGCTTCGAAAGGGCAGGCTCAGAATGACGTCCAAGCAGGGGCTTACGCGCCGCGGCGCACTCATCGCAGCAACCACAACCAGCGTCGCGGCATGCACCCGTGATGTGGAGACGCCCGCGTATCAGGGCGACATCGCTTTCAATCACGGCGTCGCTTCGGGCGATCCCAAGAGCGATCACATTGTGATTTGGACGCGGGTGACGCCTGACCGCGCCGGCTCGGTGCCGGTGCGCTGGATTTTGGCGCGCGACGAAGGCCTCACCGATGTTGTGAAAACCGGCGTCGTCACCACCAGTGAAGCGCGCGACTATACGGTGAAGGCCGATGTTGGCGGCTTGCGTCCGGGCGCACCGTATTTCTACGGTTTCCGCGCCGGGCAGGCCTCGAGCCCAGTGGGCAAAACCCGCACGTTGCCGAACGGGCATTTGGAGCAGTTGAACATCGCGGTGGTGTCGTGTGCGTCGTATCCGCACGGCTTCTTCAATGTGTATGAAGCCATCGCCAAGCGCAGCGATGTCGATCTGGTCGTACACTTGGGCGACTACATCTACGAATATGGTCTCTCCGGTTATGGCGGCGATACCGCCGTTTCGCTGGGGCGCATTCCCTCGCCGGAGGTGGAGTGCATTCACCTCAGCGACTATCGGTTGCGGCACGCGCAGTACAAAGCCGAGAAGGAATTGCAGGCCGCGCATGCGATCGCGCCGTGGATCACGGTTTGGGACGACCACGAAGTCGCCAACGATAGCTGGACGGGCGGGGCGGAAAATCATCAGCCCAACGAAGGTTCGTGGCCCGACCGCAAGCATGCGGCGCTGCAGGCGTATTACGAATGGATGCCGATCCGCGAACCGCAAGCGGGCAAGGCTTTCGAAGCGATCAACCGCTCTTTCCAGTTCGGCGATCTGTTTACACTGATCATGCTGGAAACCCGGCTTTTGGCGCGCACCAAGCAGTTGGACTACGCCACCGATCTGCCGATTCAGAAGCAGCGCTGGGATTTCGAAGACCCGCACGCGCCGGTGGCGTTGCGCGACGGCGAGCCGGATACGCCCAAGACGCAATTGTTGCCGGCGATCTATGAGGACATCGGCGGCTCCTTGCAGCCGGTGCTGGATTGGCGCCGCGCCGGACCGATGCTGCAGCAGGCGCCAAATCTGCCGAACCGGTTTTATCTGGCGCCGGACACCGCGGCGCTGACGCAAACCTTGTCGTCACCGGATCGGATGCTGCTGGGCGCGGCGCAAGAACAGTGGCTCGCGAGCGAATTCCGCAAGTCGAAAAATTCCGGCACGGTTTGGCAGGTGCTGGGCAATCAGGTGATCATGGCGCCGGTGGCGGCGCCGGATCTTTCACAAACGCCACCGCAACTGGCGGCGGCGCTTGAGCATTTGCGCCCACGCGTCACGCAATTGCTGAAGCTGACGCGGTTTCCGTTTCCGCTCGATACCGATGCTTGGGACGGTTATCCGGCAGCGCGGGCGCGGGTTTATGCGTCGATGCGCGCGAATGCCTCCAATCCGCTGGTGATCTCTGGCGACTCGCATGCGGCCTGGGCCAACGAATTGGATGACAGCCGTGGCCGTGTCGCCGTTGAATTTGGCGGCACCTCTGTCACGTCACCCTCAGAAGCGCTTTACTTCCAAAGTGCGGGCGTGGATTTCGCCGCCGGCCTGCGTGCGCGCAACCCGCAGATCAAATGGACCGACCAGATGCATCATGGCTTCATTCTGCTGACGCTTCGGCACGACAAGGCGACGGCGGCGTACATGATGGTCTCGACCATTCAGTCGAAGCAATACGACACGCAAGCGGCGGCGACGTTCACGGTGGCGCCAACGCGCGGGCCGGGCGTGGGGCCGTTGGTGCAGGTTTAAGCCGCGTCGTCGATCGTCAACTTCCAATCGCGCAGGTCTTGAGCTTGGCGTTCGGCCAGAAGCCGCCGCATCAGCATGGCGTGGGTAAACAGGTTGGCGGCGTTTAGATCGTCGCTGCTTTCGAGCGCATAAGCGCGCAACGTATCGGCGAAGGCGAGGATTTCTTCGGCGTTCATGCGCGCTGGATTGGACTGCGTTGGCGACATCCAAATGACAAGACTTAGGCGCGATCGCCAAGGTTGGTCGCAGGGCGCGCCCGTTTGGCGATGGAGAACGCCTCGAGTTCGGGCGAGGGCTTTTCGTTCAGCCATTCTTCCGCGAACTGGCCGTAGAGCGGCGCGTACTTGAAGCCGTGGCCGGAGCAGGCCGAGAACAGCAAAACGCGCGGATGTACGGCGCTCGGGGCGATGAGGAAATTTTCGTCGGGCGTCAGCGTGTAGAGGCAGCGCGCCATGCGCACGGGCTTCGGATCGTGCTGCGGCAAATGCAAGCGTGCTTGTTCGGAAAGCATGTCCGAATCTTTGGCGTCGGCTTCGCCGACATTGTCGGGATCGACGCTGCCGCCGATGGAATGAAGGCCGATCTTGTAGAGGCCGCGCGGCGCGGGCATGCCGTAGAGGCCGACGTCGTTGTCGACGCAAATCACCGGCAACATTTTCGGGACTTCGGTTTTGAAATAGCCGACGACGCGGCGGCGCACATCGAGCCTTCCGGCGAACTCCGGTAGCATTTTTCGCGCCCAGCCGCCGGCGGCGACGATGATGGCGTCGAACGTGCGCGGTTCGCCATTGACGGTGAGCGTGAGACCTTCGATCGGCGCTGCGATCTTGACGTTATGATGCAGCTTTGCGCCCCAGCGCGGGGCTTGGCGCAAGAGAAATGCACGTGTCGCGTCACCAGCGATGACGCCGCAATCTTCTTGGCGGAAGACGTCCCACTCGTAGGGCATGGCGATGTAGCCGCGGGTGAGCGGATGAATGGCGTCGCCGCGCAGCAACGCCGCCGGTTTGCGGCTCATGCGCTGGCAGGATTCGACGAATGGCGAGCCGCGCGGGCCGGCCATCAAGCCGCCGGTCCATTCGATCAAGGGCTGATTGGCGAAGCCTTCCCAATCGCGCCACATCGGCGCGGCGCGGCGTGCGAGTGTTGTATAAATTTCACCTTCGCCGGGCGTGAGCCGCATGATGCGGGTGTCGCCGTGCGAGGAGCCGTTTTCGTGCATCGGCTCGAATTGCTCGAAGCCGAACACCTCGTGGCCGGCCAGCGCCAAGCGCGCGCAAATGCTCAAGCCGGCGATGCCAAGCCCGACGACCGCGACCTTCACGCGCGATCCTCACGGCTGTGGAATGGGGCGGGCGTCAGCATGAAATCGTATCTAGTCAGCGCCGTGGCCGGATGCAAAGCGGCAGGCGGCGGTTCCGCCAAGTTGTGCGACCTCTCATGCACGTTCTCAGGAATTTTCGTGCACGGCGCGGGTTTCGCTTGCCGCGCGCAGGCGAACGCAGCGCTAGTGGCGCCATGAGCTTGAAGGACAAGATCAAGGGCCAAGTTGAGGCGTTCGACCACTGGGCGCGGCCAAAATTCGTCACTGGGGCGGCGCGCTCGAAATGGCGCGGCTGGGCGTATGAGTTTTTGCTGTTCGGCTTGAAGCAGGCGTGGGCGTGCTTGTTCGGCGGGCTGATGCTGGCGCTCATTTTGGGGACGCATTGGTTCTGGCCGGCGCACGCGCCGATAGCGCGGTACGATTTTTTGGTGATCGCGTCGGTGACGGTGCAAGCGCTGCTGCTCGCGACCAAGCTGGAGCGCTGGGACGAGGCGGCGGTGATTTTCATTTTCCATGTGGTCGGCACCATCATGGAAATCTTCAAGACCGCGCATGGGTCGTGGATCTATCCGGAGCCGAGCCTTCTGCGCATAGGCGGCGTGCCGCTGTTTTCAGGCTTCATGTATGGCTGCATCGGCTCCTACATCGCCCGCATCTGGCGGCTGTTCGATATCAAGTTCATCCGTTATCCGCCGATCTGGACGACATGGGCGCTGGCGATTTTGGCGTACTTGAATTTTTTCACGCACCATTACCTGTTCGACATTCGCATCGGGCTGTTCGCGTTTTCGGCGGTGATCTTCTGGCGCACCTGGTTTGTGTTCACGCCAGATCGGACGCCGCGCTTCATGCCGGTGATCCTCGGCTTCGTGCTGGTGTCGCTGTTCATCTGGTTTGCGGAGAACCTGGGCACGTTTGCTTCAGCCTGGGTGTATCCGACCCAGCGCGACGGCTGGCATCTGGTGCCGATCGAAAAAATGGGTGCTTGGTATTTGCTGATGCTGCTGAGTTACGTGCTGGTGACGGTGGTGCATCGGCCGGAGCGTTATGACGGCCAGGCGCAGGCGCCGCGCGCAGCGGGGGCTGTGGCGGTTGCGGCCGGGGATTGAGGACGCGCGGTGGCTTAGCTGGAGTCAGCGCAGAGCTTGCGCACCGAGGTGTCGACGCGCGGACCGATCTCGTCGTGCAAAGTGCGTTCGATGATGCCGCGCAGCTGCGTCCAGCCATCGTTCAGAACCCGCTTCACCAGTGACGCAGCTTTGCGCAGACGCGCCGCCAAGCGGCGGGCGAATGGCAAGGGGTTGTTGTAAACACGCAGCACCGCTTCGAAGCGCAACGCGAGCGGGATGGCGCTGCGGAATTTCGGCGAGAGTTTGCGCAC
>DASZWS010000328.1:0-3681 GCA_035546515.1 Vitreimonas sp.
GTGCAGGCAGCCGCCCGCGCCGGTGGAGCCGGCCATGATCAGCCAGGTCGAACACTTCTGATCCTCAAGCGCCATGTTGAGGATTTGCGCCGCGCGCGCGGTGTCGCGGCTGGTGAAGCTCATCTTGCCGTAAGCGTCGATGATCGGGCGCGCGTCGAAGGTGGTGATGTCGATATGCTCGACGACGGATGCGAGCAGTTCGGCTTTGCGATTGTCGTCTTTGGCAGGCGTGGCCATTGGAAGTCTACAAACGGCGGCGTCGTCACGAAACAATCGCGCGGACGCTCCGCCCACGCGCGACGCGGCTGCAAATAGGGCAATTCGCCGGGATTGCAAGAAATTTGCGTTTTAGCTGGGCGTCCGCGCCTCGCTGGGGCTCATGCCCGTCCACCGCTTGAACGCGCGCGAAAAGGCTGCTGGATCGGAGAAACCGACGAGATAGGCGGTTTCGTGCACGCTGACTTTGCGGTTGGCGAGGTATTCGAGCGCCATTCTTCGGCGCAGGTCGTCGAGCACCTGCTCAAACGTGACGTTTTCGGCTTTCAGGTTGCGCCAAAGCGTTTGTCGCGTGACGCCGAGTTTGTCGGCGACTGTGCCGATATTGGCCTCGCCTGTGTGAAGTGAAGCCAGAAGCAAGCGCTCAACCTCGCCGCGTGCGGTTTTCGTGCTCTCCAGCTCCGAGAGCAACGTTTCGGCACGGCTCGTGAGAACGCCGAACACGAAACGGGGCAACAAGCCTACCCGATGCGTGACGATCGATTCGTCGACGCGGAGCGCGTTCCAAGCCTGTTCGAAGCGCACCGCGCCGAAGATCCGCGTGTACTCTGCGCGATAGGCGGGCGCCGCGTGCGTGAAATGCGCCTCCCGCACCCATTCCGGCACGCCTGCAACGCGCGGCGGCGTGATGATGTGGGTGAAAGCAGACTCCGTGAGCTCGGGGAAATCGTTCGGAGCGGCGCGTGTGTCAACGAACCACAGTGCGCCTTTTTCGCGCCGAAACTCGAACCTGGCATCGCCGGTTTGCGGCACGTCGACTATAAGCCGCACATACCGGCTTAGTTGCGTGAGCGCTTCCTGCATTGTGTCGGCCGCGCGGCTGATCAGGCCGACGATCGAAACCTCGGCGATGTTGACCGTCTCGCCAAAATGCAGCGAGAGGGCGTCGTCGCGCGTGGCCGCTTTAGCGGCGCGCATCAAGGCAACATAGGACGCAAATGGCAGGCGCGCGTCCACGTCGTCGAACACGACCGGATCTATGTCGGCCCGTGTCAGCAGTGTGCTTCGCGGCGCGCCGTGAGATACCGCAAACTCTAGCAACGCCTTCGCAAAGCCGGCCGCGCAAGTGGCGTCGCTCACCTGAGTTTACCTACGATCATGCGTCTTTGACCTTCGGTTATGGGCCATATCGATAGTCAACCATAGCATGTCGCACGTCGCGCCAGGAAAGGCTGCGAGAGGAGATATGCATGAGCGACGCCGTCTCGGCTCCGCCATTGGATGTGAGAGTCGTTGCGCAACGGTTGCTGAGCGCGTCCGCCATCGCGTGGTTCGTTCCAGCGTGCGTCGGCCAGTGGATATTCACGGGGTATATTGTCCTGAAATATGTCGCGCCGGCGCTACGCGGCGATGTGTCGGGTTGGAACGATGTGATGGTCAACGGTCTGATCCGGGGTGATCTGGCCGGCAATATCGCGCTCGGCGTCCACTTGTTCATCGCCTTCGCAATCACGGCGGGCGGTACCTTGCAGCTGATCCCCGCTGTACGCCGTGGAGCGCCGAGTTTCCATCGATGGAATGGCCGCGCCTATGTCGTGATCGCGCTGATCACCAGTCTCGCCGCCCTCTACATGACTTGGACGCGTCATCAGCTCGGCGGCGTCGTTAGCGCGGTTGGCATCTCGTTGGACGCGGTGCTGATCATCTTTTTTTCGGGCATGACGTTCGTCAGCGCTCGTAGTCGGCGCTTTGGGGTGCATCACGATTGGGCGCTTCGCACCTTCTTCGCCGTGAGCGCAGTGTGGTACATGCGCGTCAGCTACGGCTTCTTGATCCTCGCGTTCCAGGGCCAGCCGCCGGGCTCGACCGAGCACCTTAATGGACCCTTGGACTATGCGATCGGCTTCTGGAGTTATCTGCTGCCGCTTGCCGTGCTGGAGCTGTACCTTCGCGCCAAGCAAGGCAGCGTCGCATCGGTGAAGATGGGTGTCGCGCTGATCGTGTTTGTCGGGGCGCTGATCACGGCCGTAGGCGTTGCCGGCGCGACGATGATCATGTGGCTGCCGCGCATCACCTGACGCGCGCTTGCTATTTAAGCGCGTCACCGACGCACCCTGTCCCGGGTGGACAAGTCCGCGCCTTGCGCGCTGAGTGTTCTGCCTGGGGAGGGAAAGCATGAGGCTCAAAGTCGTCGGCACTGGGCTTGGCCGCACTGGGACCAAGTCGCTGCATACCGCCCTCAACATGCTGGGGCTCGGGCCATGTCACCATATGATGGAAGTGTTTCCGCGCCCCGAGAGCATGCCGCTTTGGGTGTCCGCTGCCGAAGGCAAGCCAGATTGGGACACGATCTTCGCTGAATTTCAGTCCGCCGTGGACTATCCCACCGCCGCGCATTGGCGCGCGATTACCGCGTACTATCCGGACGCCAAGGTGATCCATACCGTGCGCGATCCGGACAAGTGGTTTGCCTCTACGCAGGCGACCATCTTTGCGCCGAACCAAATGGTCGAGCAGGCGATGCAAAGCGGCGACACGCCGGTCGGCGCATTCTTCAGGAGCCTGCTGCCCTTCCGCGATCGCATGCACGATCGCGGCTTTATGACGGACTACTTCCGCAATCACACCGAAGAGGTGAAAGCCACGATCGCGCCGGAGCGCTTGCTCGTTTACGAGTCAAGCGAGGGCTGGGCGCCGTTGTGCGCGCACCTTGGCGTGCCGATTCCGGAAGCGCCTTATCCGAGTGAGAATTCCACGGCGGAATTCCAAGCGCGCGTTGCCGGACGAGCGGCGGAGCAGCCGTCCTAAGCCTGTTTGGGTTTGCGCGCGGCGCGCTTGCGCTTGGGCATCGCCACCACGGAGGACGCTTCGCCGTACATGCTCGGCCACGGCGCGTCTTGCGACGTGATCGTCACCGTGTCGCCGAAGCCGTTGAAGCGCGTGCCCATCGCCGTGCCGTAAGCGCCGAGCGAGCCGATCTCGATCAGGTCGCCTTCGCGGATGTCGGCGGGCAGCATGAACGGGCCGGCGGCCGCATCCATCGAATCGCAGGTCGGGCCATAGAGCCGGAACGGCGCGTCCTTGGCGCGGCTCGGCTCGTCGCGCAGCAGCTTGGCCGGGAACGACCAGTTCAGGTGCGTGGCGTCGAACAGCGTGCCGAAGGCGCCGTCGTTCAGGTAGAGCGCGTCGCCCTTGCGTAGTTCAACGCGCGCGACGGTCGAGCCGGCTTCTGCGACCAGCGCGCGGCCAGGCTCCGCCCACAGCGTGGCGTTCTGCGCAACGAACATCTCTTCGAAGCCGGTCTTGATCGCCTTCACGTAGTCGATCATCGGCGGTGGGTTCATGCCTGGGTAGATTGCCGGAAAGCCGCCGCCGATATCGACGACATCAACCAACACGCCCGCGTTGACGATGGCGCGGTTGACCATGTCCATCGCTGCGCGGAACGAGTCCGGGCGCATGCAT
>DASZWS010000329.1:0-1554 GCA_035546515.1 Vitreimonas sp.
CATCGACACGGACAAGAAGCTCGGCAGCTTGCATGTTCACGTCGTCGAGGTGACGAAGGGCAGTTTTGCCGTGACCGACGCCGTCGATCTGAACGTGGATGGCGAACGCCGCCGCGCAACGCGCGCGAACCACTCGGCAACTCATCTTCTCCACGCCGCGTTGAAGCGCGTGCTTGGTCCGCATGTGTCGCAGAAGGGTTCGCTTGTCGCGCCGGATCGCCTGCGCTTCGATTTCAGTCATCCCAAGCCGGTCACCACGGACGAACTCGAACGCATCGAGAATCTGGTGAACGCGATCATCCGCCAGAATAGCGACGTCTCAACGCGCCTGATGGCGACCGACGATGCGATCAAGGCAGGCGCCGAAGCACTGTTCGGCGAGAAATACGGCGACGAAGTCCGCGTCCTCACCATGGGCGAAGTTGCGGACAAGGCCTATTCCGTCGAGCTTTGTGGCGGCACGCATGTGCGCCGTCTGGGCGACATCGGCCTGTTCACGATCCTGGCGGAAAGCGCCGTCGCCTCCGGCGTGCGCCGCATCGAGGCGCTCACCAGTGAAGGCGCGCGCAAATACCTTTCGCATCAGGCTGACCTGGCGCGTGACGCCGCCGCAGCGTTGAAAACTTCATCTGCCGATCTGCCAACGCGCGTGTCGCAGCTCGTCGACGCAAATCGCAAGCTCGAACGCGAACTCGCTGAGGTGCGCAAAGCTTTGGCGCTCGGCGGGGGTGGGCGTGGTGCAGGCGATGACACCATCAAGACCATCGGTGACCTGAAAGCGTCGCTGCGCGTTGTCGAAGGGGTGAGCGCGAAGGACCTTAAGGGTCTCGCCGATGACGCCAAATCGAAGATCGGCTCCGGTGTTGTCGCGTTCGTCGCGGTGGACGAGGGCCGCGCCTCGCTCGTTGTCGGCGTTACCGACGACCTGACCAAGCGCATCAGCGCCGTCGAACTCGTGCGTGCGGGCGCGGAAGCGCTTGGCGGCAAGGGTGGCGGCGGACGCCCCGACATGGCGCAGGCCGGCGGACCGGATGGCGCAAAGGCAAAAGACGCGCTTGCCGCGATCGAGCGCCGACTCGCCGGCGCGGGCGGATAACCCCGATGGCTCTCGTAGAAGACCAGCTCACCACGCGGCGCCACAGGGCATACGTTATCCTTGAAGGGGGACGCACCGGCGGCGTCATCGGCCATATTGTGGAAGGCGTGCTCATCACGCTGATCGTCAGCAATGTGCTCGCCTATACGCTGCAGAGCATTCCCGCCGTCGACGCGCAATTTGGGAGCTTCTTTTCAATTCTCGAAACGGTGTCGGTCGCTATCTTCACGGTCGAATATCTGGCGCGCCTTTGGACCGCGCCCGAGGATCCGACCACTCTGAAAGGCGAGATGAGAGGCCGCGTTGCCTTCGCACTTCGGCCGATGATGGTTATCGACTTCCTCAGCATCGCGCCGGCCTATATCGCGCTTTTCATACCGTTCGTCGATCTGCGTTTCCTGCGTCTCATTCGTCTGCTGCGTCTTCTCAAGATCGCGCGCTATTCGCCGGCCTTGTCG
>DASZWS010000330.1:0-15323 GCA_035546515.1 Vitreimonas sp.
CGCGGAGAACCAGGGCTTTGCCGGCATCATGCGCAATTTCAACGGCGAGCGCTTAGGCATGGCGTCGGGCGCGACGGCGAGTGCGCGGGTTTGCGTGGCGGATGCAGCGGAATGGGCGCAGCAGCGCAAGACGTTCGGCAAAAGATTGGCCGATCACCAGGTCATTCGCCACAAGTTCGCGGAGATGGTGCAGCGCGTGAACGCGACGACGGCGTATCTGGAGCAGTGCGCGTGGCGCGTCAGCAAGGGCGAAACGCCGGTCGCGGATCTGTGCATGCTGAAAGTTCAGGCGACGGAGACGCTGGAATTCTGCGCGCGCGAAGCGATGCAGATCATGGGCGGCGCGGGGTTTATGCGCGGCAGCCGGATCGAACGAATTTATCGCGAAGTACGCGTGAATGCGATCGGCGGCGGGAGCGAGGAGATTATGCGCGACCTGGCGGCGCGGCAGTTGGGGTTGTAGGGGGAGCGCTGATGCTTGCAGACGCTTGCGCGGCCCCTTCAGTCACGCTCACGCGTGACCGCTTCTTATGAAGCGAGCTGCTCCAATGCGCGCGCCTTCACCGTTTTGTAGTCCAGCTTGCCGTTTGGCGCGCGTTGCAGAGAATCGAGGATCACGAGGGCGCGTGGGGCTTTGTAATCGGCGAGATGGGTCTTCACGTGTGCGGCGAGTTCGCTGAGGGAGGGTTCGCTGGCGCCGGGTTGTAGCTCAACCACCGCGCATACGCGTTCGCCGAAGCGCGGGTCCGGCGCGCCGATGGCGGCGGCGTCGCGCACAGCGGGGTGGCGCTTCAATGCCTCCTCGACCTCTTCGGGAAAAACTTTTTCGCCGCCGGTGTTGATGCAGACGCTGCCACGGCCGAGCAGGCGCAGGGAGCCATCCGCCTCCACAGTCGCCCAATCGCCGGGGATCGACCAGCGTTTGCCTTCGACGGTGATGAAGGTGCGGCGGGTTTTTTCTTCGTCCTTGTAGTAGCCCAGCGGCAGGAAGCCGCCGACGGCGGTCATGCCGCGTTCGCCTGAGCCTGGCGTGACGCGGCGGTGGTCTTCAGTGAACACCGCGCATTCGGGGCCGGCGATGAACGCAGCGGTTTGGCTTTCGTTGGCGGCGAGCGAAACTGACATGCCCATGCCAACGGCTTCGCTGGACGAAAACGCGTCGGTCAACATAGCTTGCGGCATGAACTTCAGCAGCGCGCGTTTGTTTTCCTGACTCCACATTGCGCCGGAAGACCCAATGGTGGCGATGCAGGAGAGATCCCAGCGGGAGGGATTGCGTTCGAGCGCCTCGAGCATCGGCTGTGCAAACGGCAGTCCGACGATGGCGATGGAGGTGACGCGGTGGCGATGCACCTCGTCCCAGAGTTGTTCGGCGTCGAAATGGCGGCCTGGGAGCAAAGCGCACGTTCCGCCGGCGATCAGCGTCATCAAAGTGCTGAATAGGCCAGTGCCGTGCATGAGCGGGCATGCCGAGAGACCGATGCGGCGCGGATATTGGGCGATGCGCGGGGCGGCGTCTTCCGGGCGTTCAAGCGGCGGCACGCCGAGCACCGCATTGCCGCCGAAGCCGGTGACGCCGATCTGATCTTCTTGGCGCCACATGACACCCTTGGGCATGCCGGTGGTGCCGCCGGTGTAGAGGATGAGCAGGTCATCATTGGAGCGGCCCCACGGCGCGATGACGGGGCGTTGCTTCGGCGTGTTGGCGACGATGGGTGCGTAGTTTTCGGCCCAATCCGGAATCGGGTGACCTGGTTCTTCGACGGCGATCCATAGTTTCACCAGCGGCAAGCGCGCGCGGATTTCTTCGAGGCGATTGGCGAAGCCGGAGTGAAAGACGACGACTTCAGCATCGGCGTTGTCGAAGAGGTACAAGAGCTCGTCGGCCGTGTAGCGGTAGTTGACGTTGAATGGCGCGAGGCCGGCTTTGAAGGCGGCATAGGTCGCGGTCATGTACTCGGGGCAATTGAAGAGATAGGTCGCGACTTTGGAATTGTGCTTGAGGCCGGCGGCGAGGAAGCGCGCAGCCAGGGCATCAGCGTCGGAGTCGAATTGGCCCCAGGTGAGGGTGCGGTCGCCTTGGACGACGGCGGGAATATCGGGCTGCAGCCGTGCGATCGGCTCCCAAGCGTTGGCGTAAGACCAAACGACGGCGTCGCTCATCAGCGCTTCCCTCCGGTTTTTGTTTTGAGCTTACGCCGCTGGAGCGCGCGCACAACCGGGTGACGGAGGGAGAGGCGGCCTCGGCGCAAGCGTCGGCCTTCGACAGGCTCAGGCTGACGCCACTTATACCTGCGCCATTTCCAAGTAGCGTCGTCCTGAGCTTGTCGAAGGGCGCGCGGACCAAAAATGCCGCCTGGAAGGCGGCGGTATGCTAGCCGCGTTCGGTGGCGATCAGGTCGTCGGCCTGGGCCATGGCGTCGCGGGCGGCGTCGCGGACGCAATCGCGGTTGCTGTCGAGCGGCACATCGACGTGGCGCTCCACGCTGCGGCAGGCATCAACGGCGGTGTCGGCGATGCGGCGGCGCAGCTCGCGGACGTCGGCATTGTAGCGCAGATCGAGGTCGCCGGTTTCGACGACGCGTTGTTCGCTGACGATTTGAATGGGCGCGCCCGACGAGGTGCGGCGGCCGGTGTCGTAGTGCTGCACGCCGGGCGCCGTGACGATGATGTCTTCGCTGTTGTCGTACACCGGTTGCTGATCATAGATCGGCTGCTTGGCTTCGTAGATTTGCGCGAACGCCGGCGCGGCGACGAGCGCCAGCGTGCTGGCGGCGAAGGCGAGGGTTGCGGTGGTGGAACTCTTCACGGCGGATTCTCCAGAGGCTGCGGATTTCTCTGGCGAACACCACGCAGGCGCGATCGTTCCGCGGCGCATGCGCTCACAAGCGCGTGCAGTGGGTCCAACTATTTGAGGTGCGGGCCTACTTTGGCTTTCAGCAACGCCACCAGTGCGGGGTCCATAAAGGGATACTTGTCCGGCACGTCGGCGCAGATGATGCGTTTGTTCTTGGGGTGTGAGCCGTAGTCCTTCGACAACATTGCGCGGTGGCGAGCCTCCATCACCACGATAAGGTCCGCCCATTCGATCTGTTCGGGCGAGAGCACCACATGCGCGCTTGAATGTAAGCCCGCGGAATCGGTCTCTATTCCCGGCCACGACGCAAATACCTGCTCAGCCGTAGGACTGCGCATCCGGTTCTGCGTGCAGAGGAAGAGAACGTTCACGCCCCCGCGCGGTTCTTCACGAGGTCATCCACCACACCTGGATCAGCCAGCGTGCTCGTATCCCCGAGATTGCTGAGGTCGTTCTCGGCGATTTTGCGAAGAATTCTGCGCATGATTTTGCCGCTGCGGGTTTTTGGCAGGCCGGGCGCCCATTGGATGATGTCGGGCGAGGCGGTTGGTCCGATTTCGGTGCGGACCATTTGTACGAGTTCGCGCTTCAAGTCGTCGCTCGCCTCGATGCCTTGCTTCAGCGTGACGTAGCAATAGATGCCTTGGCCTTTGATGTCGTGCGGATAGCCGACGACGGCGGCTTCGGCGACTTTGGTGTCGGCGACGAGCGCGCTTTCGATTTCGGCGGTGCCGATGCGGTGGCCGCTGACGTTCAACACGTCATCGACGCGACCAGTGATCCAGTAATAGCCGTCTTCATCGCGGCGGCAGCCGTCGCCGGTGAAGTACATGCCGGGATAGGCCGTGAAGTAGGTGTCGAAGAAACGCTGGTGGTCGCCATAGACGGTTCGCATTTGCCCGGGCCATGAGTCGAGCAGCACCAGATTGCCGCTCGCCGCGCCTTCGAGGAATTCGCCTTTGTCGTTCACCAACGCCGGTTTGATGCCGAAGAACGGGCGCGTGGCGCTGCCGGGCTTCATGGCGGTGGCGCCGGGGAGGTTGGTGATGAGTGCGGCGCCGGTTTCGGTTTGCCACCAGGTGTCGACCACTGGGCAGCGCGAGTCGCCGACCGTGCGATAGTACCAAAGCCAGGCTTCGGGATTGATCGGTTCGCCCACCGTGCCGATGAGGCGCAAGCTGGCGCGCGAGGTTTTCTTCACCGGCGCTTCGCCGTCGCGCATCAGTGCGCGGATGGCGGTGGGGGCGGTGTAGAAGATGTTGACTTTGTGCTTGTCGATCACCTCCCAGAAGCGAGAGACGCTCGGGTAGTTGGGCACGCCTTCGAACATGAGCGTGGTCGCGCCGTTCGCGAGCGGGCCATAAACGATATAGGTGTGGCCGGTGACCCAGCCGACATCGGCGGTGCACCAGAAAATGTCTCCGTCATGGTAATCGAACACGTATTGGTGCGTCATCGAGGCGTAGACGAGATAACCGCCAGTGGTGTGCAACACACCCTTGGGTTTGCCGGTGGAGCCCGAAGTGTAGAGGATGAACAGCGGATCTTCCGCGCTCATCGGTTCGGGCGGGCAATCGGCGGTCATGTCGCCGGCGACTTCGTCGTACCAGACATCGACGCCGTTGTTTTGCATAAGATGGTCGGCGTCGCCGGTGTGACGGATGACCAGAACTTTTTCCACGCCGCTGGCATGCTGCAGTGCTGCATCGACATTGGCTTTCAGCGGAATCTTTTTGCCGCCGCGCACGCCTTCATCGGCGGTGATGACGACCTTGGAGGCGCAATCGGTGATGCGGTTGGCAAGGCTTTCCGGTGAGAAGCCGCCGAACACCACCGAGTGGATTGCGCCGATGCGGGTGCACGCCAGCATCGCGCACGCGGTCTGCGGAATCATCGGCATGTAGATGGTGACGCGGTCGCCCTTCTTGACGCCGAGCTGCTTCAGCACGTTGGCGAAGCGGCAGACCTCTTCGTGCAATTGCTTGTAGGTGATGGAGACGGAGTCGTTCGGATCGTCGCCTTCCCAGATGATGGCAATTTGATCGCCGCGTTTCTCGATGTGGCGGTCGAGGCAATTGGCGGAGACATTGAGGACGCCGTCCTCGTACCAGCGGATGTGGAAGTCCTCGCGCTTGAACGATGTGTCCTTCACTTTGGTGTAAGGCTTGATCCAATCGAGGCGCTGCCCGTGCTTGCCCCAAAACGCCTCCGGATCGGCGAGGGCGGCGGCGTGCATGGCGCGATAGCCGACATCGTCCACGTAAGCCTTCTTGGCCCACTCGGCGGGGACGGGGATGACGACGTTCTCGGACATGCGGGTTCTCCCTTGCGCCTTGCTTTTCGCCCCTGCGGCACGCGCCTTCAAGCGGATGCGCGCGTCGAAGGTTGCTGAATCGTAGGCCCGGAACCGGAAACCATAGGCGCAGCGCGACGTTTGCGCGCCGGGGTGGGGTCTCGGGAGACCGCAATGAACCGTCTTATCGTCCTCTGCAGCGCGGCTTGCTTGATCGCTGCGCCACTGGCCCTCGCGCAGACCACGCCGCCGCCCACCAGCCCGCCCGCGACGACAGCGCCGACCACCCCGCAAACCACAACGCCATCCACGCCCAACACGCCGTCGACACCTGGTTCGACGATGACGCCGGGGACGTCGACGACACCGGAGACGCCACATACGACAATGCCGAGCAATCCGGCCGCGGGCGATCAGTCGTCGGGCGCAGCGCCGCAAGGGTGCCGCACGACCCACGAGGCCGGCAGCCCGTGCGCGTGCACGTCCGATCCAAGCCGTGTCGGGACGTCAACAGCAGGCGCAAACGGCAACGTTTGCGTGCGTCCCAGCTAAGACGTCACCAAGGACATATTCTGGCAAATTTGTCAGGCCGCAGTCATGGGGCCGGTAGGTCAACAGCCTACCGGTGCCTAGCGCGGCTCCCTTTAGCGTGGATGCCGCAAAGGGAGAGTCTTAAATGAACCTTCGTATCCTGGTCGCGGCGGGCGCTGCGGTGTTGATCTCCGCTGGCGTCGCCATGGCGCAAGGCACGACGACGACGGCCGCGCCGGCCGCAACCCCGACTGTGACGCACTCTGCGACGACGCACACAGCCGCGCCAGCGTCGTCTTCGCATAGCGCGACAACGCACGCGGCCTCATCGTCCTCGACCAGCGGCGACGCGATCTCCTGCCGCACCAGCCATGCGGTGGGCAGCAGCTGCGCGTGCCGCAAAGCGCCGAGCCGTCACGGCACCGTCGCCGCGGGCGCCAATGGCGGCCACAATATGTGCAACGTGCCGGCTGCAACTGCGGCGACGCACGGCTAACGCCTCGGACGCCGGCGGTTGGGTGAACCCCTCGCTGCCGCCGGCGTCCGCTTTTTTCAAGTGAGGGAACTGCGGCTCTCGCGGCAACCAACTGCCGTCCACAAGGGTTAGTGCCTCACGGCCGATGCACGGCCAGGAGGAACCAAAGTGAAAGCACTGCTCGCAGCTGGTGCGCTGTGTGTGAGCTTGGCGATCGCCGTCCCGCTCTCCGTGGCGCAAACCACAACCACGACACCGCCAACGACATCGTCGTCCTCGACAACCGGCACGACCGTTACGACGCCCGCCACACCGGGGGCGCCAGCGTCGACGACAAGCTCATCAAGCACCACCAGCACGACGCCGACGCCCGCTGGCGGCATGCAGACCACCACGACGACCTCCAGCACGACGACCACGCCGGGTAGCTGTCATACGCGGCATGCTGACGGCGAACAGTGCTCGTGCCTGAGCGCGCCGACGACCATGGGCGCCGCGCATAATCATGTGTGCACAGTCAGCGGCTAAGCCGCCCTCATCACGTCGGCGCGGCGCAGAAGGCGCGCGCCGACGTTCATTTGACCGGCGCGCTAGCGCTAGTGTGCCACGCTGGCGGCGCGTCTGAACACGGTGCGGATGGTGAAGTTGCTGACGAGGCGGCGCACGCCGGGGAGTTTTGAGAGCGTCTCTTGGTGGACGCGTTCGTAGCGGTCGTCGTCGGCGATGACGATGCGCAGGAGATAGTCGCTCTCGCCCGTCATCAGGTGGCAGTCTTGCACTTCGCGGCAGAGCGCAACGGCGCGCTCGAACTTGGCCATCGTCTCGCTGCGCTGATTGTCGAGCGTGACGGCGACGAACACGGTGGCGCTGCGGCCGAGCGCTTTCTCGGAAAGAATGGCGGCGTAGCCCTCGATGACGCCGGCCGCCTCCATGGCTTTGACGCGGCGGTGGCAGGCCGAGGGGGAAAGGCCGACCTTTTCTGCGAGCGCCGCCGCGGTGGCGACGCCGTCGCGCTCCAGCTCGATCAGGATTTTGTGGTCGAATTCATCGAGCTGCGCGGGAGAATTTTGCATTTGGGGCATCGCAACGCCAAGGATTGCGCGTGTTTGAGCGCAAATCCAGGGAAATATCCAAGATCGTGCGAGGTTTTTGCGATATTTCAGCGTCCAAACACGAAATCCCTGGAGGAATTCCCATGCGCGTCGGCTGCCCGAAGGAAATCAAGGTTCACGAGTATCGCGTCGGCTTGACGCCGGAGAGCGCCGCTGAGCTCGTGCACGCGGGCCACGAAGTGCTGATGGAGACCAAGGCCGGTGACGGCATCGGCGCGTCGGATGACGTCTATAAAAAGATCGGCGCGAAAATTCTGCCGAACGCCGACGCGGTGTTCAGCGAAGCCGAGATGATCGTGAAGGTGAAGGAGCCGCAAGCGGTCGAGATCGCGCGGCTGAAGCCGCAGCACGTGCTGTTCACCTATCTGCACTTGGCGCCGGATCCGGCGCAAGCCGAAGGGCTGATGAAGTCGGGCGCGACCTGCATTGCGTACGAGACGGTGACGGATCGCGATGGCCGCCTGCCGCTGCTAAAGCCGATGAGCGAAGTCGCGGGCCGCATGTCGATCCAAGTTGGCGCGCACTTCCTGGAGAAGGCGCAGGGCGGGCGCGGCGTGCTGCTCGGCGGCGTGCCGGGCGTGCAGCCGGCCAACGTGGTGATCCTGGGCGCGGGCGTCTCGGGCTACAACGCCGCGCAAATCGCGGTAGGCATGCGCGCGCGCGTGCAGGTGTTCGATAAGAACCCGGCGCGCCTGGAAGAACTGGACCGCGAATTCAACGGTCGTCTGGAAACGGTGTATTCGACCAAGGCGGCGATCGCTGAAGCGATCAAAGATGCGGACGTCGTGGTAGGCGCGGTGCTAGTCGCCGGCGCGGCCGCGCCGAAGCTGATTACGCGCGACATGCTGAAGACGATGCGGCCGGGCTCGGTGCTGGTGGATATTTCCATCGATCAAGGCGGCTGCTTCGAAACCTCGAAGCCGACGACGCATAGCGAGCCGACCTTCGTGGTCGACAACATCATCCACTATTGTGTCGCCAACATGCCGGGCGCGGTCTCGCGCACCTCGGCGTTCGCGCTCAACAACGCGACGCTGCCGTTCACGTTGGCGCTCGCCAACAAGGGCTACAAGAAGGCGCTGCAAGACGATCCGCATCTGGCTCATGGCCTCAATGTGTACGAAGGCGCGATCACGCACGAGGCGGTGGCCAAGGATCTCGGCAAGCCGTTCAAGAAGCCGAGCTGGCTCGCGTAAGTACAAGCGCATTGTTTGGAGGTCGGAACGCGAGGCGCCGCCTCGCATGCGCGCCGGGGAGGCGCGCGCTCCAACTTTCAAATTGCCGAGCCTCCCTACAGCTCTAAGCTGCGCTTTGGAGGCGCGTATGAAGCACGATGAGCTGCGAAAGAGCCGTTCTGTTGCGGGGCTAGCAGTGCTGGTCACCGGCGCGGCGAGCGGCATGGGGCGGGCGACGGCGCATGTGTTCGCCGCCGAAGGCGCCCTGGTGGCGGTGACGGATTTTGACGCGGCTGGTGCGGAGGAGGTTGCGACGGAGATTGCCGCGGAGGGCGGCAAGGCGCGGGCGTGGGCGTTGGATGTGTCCGACAAGGACGCGATTACGCGTATCGTGCCGGAGGTCGCCGCGCATTTTGGCCGGCTCGACGCGGTGGTGAACAATGCGGGGATCAGCGTGGCGCTGCCGATCGATGCGCCGGACTATGATGAGCGCTGGGCCAAGGGTGTGGCGATCTTGCTGACGGCGCATCAGCGCATCATTCGCGCGGCTTTGCCGTTTCTGCGCCAGTCGCCGTCGCCGCGCGTCGTCAATATTGCTTCGACTGAAGCGTTGAGTTCGGCGCCGGGGCATAGCGCCTACGCAGCGGCGAAAGCGGGCGTCACCGGGCTCACGCATTCGCTGGCGGTGGAGCTGGGGCGCGAGGGCATTACCGTCAATTGCGTGTGCCCGGGCCCGATCCGAACGGCGATGACTGCGCCGGTTGCCGAGGAGCACAAGGAGATTTTCGCAAAGCGGCGCACGGCGCTCCGGCGCTACGGCGAGCCGGAAGAAGTCGCGCAAATAACGCTCAGCCTGTGCCTGCCGGCAGCCTCGTTCATTACCGGTGCAGTGATCCCGGTGGATGGTGGATTGACCATCCGCGCAGGCTAGCGCTAGGGGCTCGTTTCGTTAGAGTAATGGCGGATGGCCCGGACAAGAGGCCAGCGGAGGGACACCATGTCGTTCTTTGTCGAGAAACTCGGTCCGATGCCCGGCCAGCAAGCGCGCAAAGAGCAAAAGTCGGCGGCAGCCGCGGACTTGCTGAAGAATCCATCGAAGGCGACCACGCAAGCGGCGCCCAAGCCGTCGCCGCAGACGGCAGTGAAGCAACAGGCTGCGCCGCAGGCTCAACGTGCAGCTGCGCCGCCGCCGAAGGCCGCCGAAAAGGCGCCGCCGCCGAAGGACGAGCCGAAAAAGAAAAAGGGCTGGTTCGGCTAAGCTTGTCGGCGCAGAGGGCGCCGCCTATGTCGGCGTCTCAAGCATTGAGGAGTGTGTGATGCGTCGGCGGAGGGAAACGGATTTCGTCTCGTTCCTTCCTGCTTGGACGCATCATGTCTGCTCTCATCACTCTCGATTCTGTTTCGTACCGCACGCCTGACGGCGCGCGGACGCTCTTCGAAAATCTGACGCTCGTTTTCGGACGCGAACGCACCGGGCTTGTCGGCCGCAATGGCGCGGGCAAGACCACGTTGGCGCGGCTGATACTGGGTGAATTGGCGCCGACGAATGGCGTGGTGAGCGTCAACGCGCGGGTGGCTTCGGTGCGTCAGGTGTTTGCGCCGCCGCTAGGGAGCAGCGTCGCCGACTTGCTCGGCGTGCGTGATGCGCTAGTGCGCTTGCAGCGGATTGAGGCGGGCCGTGCGTGCGATGGCGATCTCGATCTGGCGGATTGGGATTTGCCGGGGCGCGTGGCCGCAGCGCTGGCGCGTGTGGGTTTGGCTGATGTCTCGCTCGATCACGATGCGCGTGCGCTGAGCGGCGGGCAGGCGACGCGGCTTGCGTTGGCGGGGGCGCTGATGGGCGCGCCGGACTTCATCGTGCTGGATGAACCCACCAACAATCTCGATACTGACGGACGCGCGGCGGTGCGCGAACTGTTGGCGGATTGGCGTGGCGGCGCGCTGGTGATTTCACATGATCGCGCTGTGTTGCGCGGCATGGACCGGATCCTGGAGGTGTCCGAGCTCGGCGCGCGGCTCTACGGCGGCGGCTACGACTTTTACGTCGAGCGCCGCGCCGCCGAGCGCGATGCCGCCGAACGGACGTTAGACCGGGCGGAACGCAAGGTGGCCTTGGTCGAGCGCGATAATCAGCTGGCGCGCGAACGTCAGGAGCGGCGTGATGCGGCCGGCAAGCGCAAGCGCGCCAAAGGCGATGCGCCGAAGCTGCTGCTGGATACGCGCGCTGAACAAGCGGAGAACTCCGCTGCCCGCGGCAGCCACTTGGCGGAACGCCAACGCAGCGAGGCGCAAATGGCGCTGGAAGACGCGCGCGCCGAGGTGGAGCGCACGCGAGCGCTCGCGTTTGATTTGCCGGCGAGCGGCTTGGCGGCGGGAAAAAGTGTGCTGGCCTTTCACGGTGTCTCGTACGCGTGGCCCGGCGGCGCGGAGATAATCCGCGGCCTTTCTTTGGAGATACGCGGGCCAGAGCGGGTGGCGTTGGTGGGCGGCAATGGTTCGGGGAAGTCGACTTTGATTGGTTTGGCGGGTGGGACGCTCGCGCCGACACATGGGGTTGTGCGGCGCGGTGTGGCGGCGACAGTGCTGGATCAGCGCGCGGCGTTGCTTGATGCTGACGAAACATTGTTGGCGAATTTCTTGCGGCTCAATCCGGGCGCCAACGAAAACGTGGCCTATGGCGCGATGGCGAAGTTCTTGTTTCGAAACCAGGCGGCGCTGCGGCGTCCGGTGGACTTGTCGGGCGGCGAGAAATTGCGGGCGGCGCTGGCGTGCACGCTGTTTGGCGACGAGCCGCCACAGCTGTTGATGCTGGACGAACCGACCAACCACTTGGATTTGGAGTCGGTGGACGCGATTGAAGCGGCGCTCTCGGAATTTGATGGCGCGCTGTTGGTGGCGAGCCATGACACGGATTTTCTGAACAGGCTGAAGATCGAGCGCGTGATCGAACCGGCGGGGTGGCGCGGCTATTAGATTTTCGGCGGCGCCGCGAACACGGGCAGGTCGGGGATGACTTCGCGGGCGCGTTGGCTGACAGGTTCGACGTAATCCGGTTGCTGGCCGGCGCGGCGCAGGCCGAGCGTCAGGATGCGTTCCAAAAGTTCGGAATAGCTGATGCCATCGTGCAGCGCCGACTGCGCTAGCTCTTCGCTCAGCGCGATTTCCGGATTTGGGTTGGCTTCGATGAAATAGGGCGTGCCCTCGTTGTCGAGACGCAGATCTATGCGTGCGTAACCGTCGAGCTCAAGCGTACGGCAGATGCGCTTCACCATGGTGCGGATCTTGGAGACGAGGGGCTTGGCCAGATCGTCGGCTGGCCCGTCCTGCACGCCGCGTCTCTTCTGGTACTCGACGTTGTGCTTCACAGTCTCGGTGGCGATCGGCAGCGCGTCCGGCGCCATCTGGCCGAACTTCAGCTCCCAGATCGGCAGCACGGTGAGGCGGTCGTCGCCTAGGACGCCAACATAGATTTCGCGGCCGTCGATATATTGTTCGACGATGGCTGCGGTGCCGATGCGCTCGTGGATGAACTTCACGCGCTCTTCGAGCTTTTCGTCGGTGTACACGACGGACGCTTGCGAAATGCCGAGCGAAGCGTCTTCGGTGAGGCTCTTGACGATCAGCGGAAATTTGAGCCGGCCGGGGCGCGCCACTTTGCGGCCCATCGGAAACACGACGAATGCTGGCGTCGGGATGCGGTGATACTTCAGGAGCTTCTTGGAGAGGTCTTTGCCTTGTGAGAGCACCATGCCGCGCGGGTTGCAGCCGGTGTAGGGGACCTTCATCAGCTCAAGGAACGCGGCGACGTGCTGGCAATAGAGCGTCTCGCCGTGAAACTGATCCAAGAGATTGAAGACGATGTCAGGCCGCCAAGTCTCGATTTTCTGCCGCAGCGGTGCGAGGTCGTACTGCACGCCGAGCCAGTGCACTTCGTGGCCGAGCTCACTCAGCGTGGTGTGCACGGCCCACTCGGTCTTGCAGGCGTAAATTTCTTTTTCGCTCAGCCCTTCGAGCGTCGGCGGCGGCAGCTGATCGGGTCGGCAGATCGCGAGTACGCGCAGCTTCTTCATACCGCGAACCAATGACGGCGCGATGATGACGCGTAGTGCGAGTACACCGCCTTGGAGGTCAACATTGCCGTTAGTTCAAGCCGCGTTGCCTGATTCGATCTAGGGGCGCGCAGACTTAGTGCACGGGAACGTGCGATCATATCGTTCAAGGCCGCTTCCAGTGCGACGGGATACTCGCCGGTCTCGCGGGACACGGCGCGGATGACTTTGGCGCGGTTCTTACGGATTACCGCAGCGGCGAGCGGCGCGCGCCTGTTGGCCGTTTCGCGTGCGAAAATACGTTTCAAGTCTCGATCGAAAATTGTGGGCGTATCGACGGCGTAACGTTTGCGCTTGCCGGCGTAGTGTTCGCCTAGCGTCATCGTGAGTGACGACACAGGGTCGAGCTGCGTTCGTTTCGCTGGGGGCGGCCTGGCGCCGTCGAGCTCTTCCATCAGCGCGCCGATATATTCGAGCTTCTTCAGCGCCGGCCACTCCGCGTATTGCTTCCTCCATTTGGCGCGCGGCGTCAGCCACACCGCGAAGGTTTCGGCGAAGTCTTCATCCGGGTGGCACTGCGCATACCACCGCGGTAGGTATTGTACGTAGCGCTTGCTCGCCGGGTTGGCGCGATAAGAGGCGGGATAGGGCTTCGAAGCATTCCCGAACAAGCTCTGCCATCCCTTTCGACGATGCAGGCCGTAAGCGTGCTGGACAACGTGGCCAGCCTCATGGCGCAGGATGCGCATGCACTCGCGGCGTGAGCCCCCTTCGACCTCAAGCATCATCTTGCGTTCGAGCCGTATCAGCCGCGGGTGCGCGAGATAGAACGGGAAGGCGATGCCGGGCGTCGCCGGGGGGCTGAACCACTCGTCGGACAGCCAGCCATGAATACGCACTCCGAGGCCGTGCGCCTTCAGCTCGCCGTTGAGCTTATCGAGGCAATCTTCCAGCCACGTTCCGGGCAGCTTGAGTTTCAAATCCTTGAGCCGGAGCTGCAGCAGCTCGTCGTCAGGGAGTGTGGCCCAGGCTGGGTCTTTCGAGCGCAAGGCGCGGCTTCTGCGCGCGCGGGCGGAGGATGGCATGACGGTTGATTTACATTGCGTCGCCGCCGCCGCAACGAGGTCCGGCCGGTATTTTTTTGAGAACAGCAGCGCACCGCCGGAGAGCGGCGCGAGCGATCCGAAACGATACCCGAGAGGCGCGAATTTCACCCCGGACGCGGAGGACTTTCATATAAGCCAAACAAATGGCACTTTGGGTGTCGTTAGCTTGGGGGCGGCATGAAACTCGTGGTGCGGGGCGTCGTCGGACTAGTCGGCGTGTTGGCGTTGCTAATGGCGGCGATGTTCTGGCTGAATCCAGGGTTGCCCGCGGCGCGCTTGGGCGTCGCCGCCCTCGATGCGCTCGGTTTCGCAACGCTGCGGGCCGATATGGGCGGCTTTTTCGCGATGGCCGGCATTCTATCGTTGTCGGCGGCGTTGCGCGACAGCGCGCGCCTCCTGACTGCGCCTCTTTTGCTGGTGACGCTGGCGCTGGCGGCTCGGATCGGGACCGCGGCGCTCGAGGGCTACACGCCGGCGATGGCGCAACCGATGGCGATCGAAGCCGTGCTGGTGGCGGTTTTGGCTTTGGGGCGGCGGACACTGACGGCGGCGTAGGTTAGAGTGAGGCGATGCCCGTCACCATCGCCAAGGCCCGCAAGCTCGCGTTGTCGCTGGAAGACGTGAGCGAGGCGCCGCATTTTGACCGGGCCGCGTTCAAGACGCGGCGCATCTTCGCCACACTTGGCGCCGGCGACATGAACTTGATGTTCGACCCGCCACGGCAGGAATTTTATTGCGAGCAGGCGCCGGACGCGATGGCGCCCGTGCCCGGCGGCTGGGGCGGGAATGGCGCGACGCGCTGCGATTTGAAACGGGTCGACGAAAAGACGTTACTGTCTGCGCCGAAGGCTGCGCACGCCCGCGCCAGCGCGCCGCCACCGAAACGAGCGGTAAAGAAGGCGACGAAACGGCGTTGAAACCGGGAGCGGGGGATGAAGACCAACCAGAAAGTTCTGATCGCGTTCTACGCGCTCATTGCGGTTTTGGCGTTCGCGGGCACGTTCAGCCAGAACGCGCAAGTGCACGGCGGTTTCGCGGGTTTTTTGCAGGGCGCCAAGGAAACGCCAGTGGCGCGCTCATTGGCCATCGACATCAGCCTATTCCTAGAAGCCGCGGCGGTGTTCATGGTCATCGAAGCGCGCCGGCTCGGGGTGCGGCTGGTGTGGCTCTATCTCCTCGGCGGCTTTCTGATCGCCATCAGCGTGACGTTTCCGCTGTTCATGATTGCGCGCGAGACGCGGCTCGCGCCGGCAGCCAAAGCTGATGCGGCGTGGTCACTTACAAGCGTCGATGTGATTGGCTTGGCGATCGTCACTGTGATTGTTGCTGCGGTGTGTCGGTACACGCTGACCTAGTTCGTCTGCGCGAGACTCGGGATTAGTGCGCATGGGCGAATGGCGCCCGCGCGCGAAGCAGCGCAGCCTCAATTCACGTCACATTTCGCGCGATCGGTGCATGGCGCGCGAATTGAGGCGAAGTGGGGCGAGGGTGCGTGCAACAACGTGATTTGAGGCGCACGATCACAAGTGCGTGGGGATTGCGTCTGCGGCGAACCATACCGCATCTGAATCGTTGCTAGCGTGCGCTGAAAGGTTCTGTTCAGCATTAATGCAGTAACGTGAAGGCTGGGAGCTACGACAATGCTCGAGAAGAAAATCGGCGAGCCGTGCCCAACTTGCGAGACGCCGCTGCAACGCCGGCGTTCCACGTTCCGCACTATCGTCG
>DASZWS010000331.1:0-2620 GCA_035546515.1 Vitreimonas sp.
TGCCGGTGGTCGCCGCCGGCGTCGGCGTCGATCCGAGCCTAGCCGCTAAGGCCATCCGCTCGGGGGCGCGCGAATATATTTCGCTACCGCCCGACCCGGAGCTGATCGCGGCCGTACTCGCCGCCATCGCCGATGATGAGCGCCCACTGATCGCCGAGGACGCGGCGATGAAGCAGGTCATCTCCCTCGCCGATCAGATCGCCGCCTCCGACGCCTCGATCATGATCACCGGCGAAAGCGGCGTCGGCAAAGAGGTGCTGGCGCGCTACGTGCACAAAAAGTCCAAGCGCAACGACAAGCCGTTCATCGCCGTCAACTGCGCCGCCATTCCCGAACAATTGCTGGAAAGCGAATTGTTCGGCCACGAGAAAGGCTCGTTCACCGGCGCCGTGGCCCGCCGCATCGGCAAATTCGAAGAAGCCGATGGCGGCACGCTGCTGCTGGACGAAATCTCGGAAATGGATCTGCGCCTGCAATCCAAGCTGCTGCGGGCGCTGCAGGAGCGCGTTATCGATCGCGTCGGCGGCGCAAAGCCGGTGCCTGTCAACATCCGCGTGCTAGCGACCTCCAATCGCGACCTCTCGCAACTCGTCCGCGCCGCCGAATTCCGCGAAGACCTGCTCTATCGCCTGAACGTGGTGAACCTGCGCATCCCGCCGCTGCGCGAGCGCAAGGAGGATTTGGCCGCGCTCTCGAAATTCTTCATCGAGAAATACGCCAACGCCAACGGCCGCCCCGCCCGCCGCCTGTCGCGCGAAGCGCAAGCGCAAGTGTTTGCGCACGCTTGGCCCGGCAACGTCCGCGAGCTGGAAAACGCCATGCACCGCGCGGTGCTGCTCTCTAAAGGTGAAGAGGTTGGCCCCGAAGCCATACGCGCGCCCGATGGCGCGCCCGTCGGCGCCGGCAGCGACACGCTCGGCGCAGCAATCGAAGCCGGCCAGCAAGCGGCGCGCGCTCTGGTTGGCCGCACGGTTGCCGCGGTCGAACAAGACCTCATCCTCGAAACGCTGACGCATTGTCTCGGCAATCGCACCCATGCCGCGCACATCCTCGGCATTTCCATCCGCACCTTGCGCAACAAGCTGAAGCTCTACTCCGACACTGGCGTCGCGGTGCCGCCCCCGCCCACCGGTCAAGCGGCGTAATTCCCGCACATGGTCGACGCCGCCCAACCCGTCCGCCCGGCATCGCTGAATGTCGGCGATATCCGCCGCATGCTGTTTCGCGGCGAAATCGCGCTCGCCGCCGGCGTGCTCGGCATCCTGGCAATCATGCTGGTGCCGCTGCCGGCGTTTGTGCTCGATGTGCTGCTCTCCATTTCGATCACCACGTCGCTGCTGGTGTTGGTCACCGCGCTGCTGATCAAGAAGCCGCTTGAGTTCACCTCGTTTCCGTCGGTGTTGCTGCTGACAACGCTGCTGCGCCTTTCACTTAACATTGCATCCACCCGCCTCGTTCTCGGCAACGGACAAAGCGGCGAGCATGCCGCGGGCGAAGTCATCTTCGCCTTCGCCAATTTCGTGATGGGCGGCCAATTTGTCATTGGCATCATCGTGTTCGCCATCCTGGTGATCGTGAACTTCGTGGTCATCACCCGCGGTTCGACGCGTATCGCCGAAGTCGCCGCGCGCTTCACATTGGACGCGATGCCGGGCAAGCAGATGGCGATCGACGCCGATCTCTCCTCCGGCCTCATCAACGAAACCCAGGCGCGCGAACGGCGCAAAGCGCTGGAAGACGAAAGCGCCTTCTTCGGGGCCATGGATGGCGCCTCCAAATTCGTGCGCGGCGACGCCATCGCCGGGCTACTGATCGTGTTCATCAACGCGATCGGCGGCATCATCATCGGTGTCGTCTCCCACGGCATGTCGTTCGCCGACGCCGGCAAGACCTACACGCTGCTCACCGTCGGCGACGGCCTCGTGACGCAAATCCCGGCGCTGATCATCTCCGTTGCAGCCGGCTTGCTCGTCACCAAGGCTGGCATCGACGGCGGCGCCGACAAAGCGCTTGCCAAACAGCTCTCCAATTATCCGGTGGCGCTTGGCGTCGTCTCCGCCTGCGCCTTCGGCGTGGGCATTCTGCCGGGCATGCCACTGCTGCCGTTCTGGACGCTGGCGGGGTTGTCTGGCCTGCTCGCGTGGCGCTTGCGCGAAGCCAACCGCGTCGCCGCGGCCAAAGCCGCCGAACCCGCCGCCGCTGCGCCGGTGGCGGAAGAAACGCCGGCGCAGTCGCTGGCGATGGACGACGTACGCATCGAACTCGGCTTCTCGCTGTTGCCGCTGATCAACGACGTCCAGGGCCGTCGCCTTACCGACCAGATCAAAGCGCTGCGCAAAACCTTGGCGCAGGAATTTGGCTTCGTCATGCCGAGCGTGCGCATCCTCGACAACGTACAGCTCGCGCCCGACCGTTACGCCATCCGCGTCCGTGAAATGGACGCCGGCGAAGGCAAGCTGAAAATGGGCGCGCTGTTGGCGATGGATCCCTCCGGCGCCGGCGTCGCCCTCGTCGGCGAGCCGGTGAAGGAGCCCGCCTTCGGCCTCGACGCCATGTGGATCGACGAACGCGCCCGCGAAGACGCGAGCTTCCGCGGCTACACCGTGGTCGATCCCGCCAC
>DASZWS010000332.1:0-2725 GCA_035546515.1 Vitreimonas sp.
CGAAATTCTCGATTTCTCGCTGGCCGGGATCACGGTGAAGACCCTTAAGCCGCCGCCGCTGCTGGGCTCCTGGGTGCGCATCGGCGGCATTTACGGGCGCGTCGCGCGGTTAATCGAGGGCGGCTTCGCCGTCGATTTCGATCCGCGCCAACGCGGCTAACGAAGTCCTAAAACTGGACGGCACGGTGATTGCAATTTGCCGTTCCGGCAGCCTCCGCAGTGGGCGGAGCGCCGCCTGAACGGAGCATCCGCCGGTGAGCGACGTAGCCGCCCCCGCCAAAGCGACCAGCACCGGAAAATGGTGGGTGCAGGTGCGCGGCAAAGCCTACGGCCCCTACAGCCTGGGCCAGCTCTCGAGCTTTGCCGGCGAAGGCCGCATTCGCCCGGCGACCGCCGTTTCCGACGGCGAGGATGGCCCTTGGGTGGAAGCGCGCCGCGTCTTCGGCCTTAACACCGCGTTTCGCGGCGCCACCCCCGCCAATGACGCGGCTGAGGCTGCGAATATGTTCATCCACGCCGAGATCGTTTCCGGCTCGTGGAATGCGTTCATGGCCGCGATCGAGAGCATGGGATACGTCTGCGATTTGGCGCCGGGACTCTGGCTCCTGCGTACGCGCCACTCGGCTGGCGTTGTCCGCAACACGCTCTCGCAAACGCTGGAAAAGGGCGACCGCTTTGTAGTGGTCGACGCCACACGGGATCGTCTGGCCTGGTTCAACCTTGGCCCAGAGGTCGACGTCCGCATTGGCAAGGTCTGGAACGGCCCGCTGCGTCCTGAAAAGCGCTAAGCTCAACCCGCACCCCTAGTTGGAGCGAAACTCCACCGGCACCTCGATACGCCCGCCGGCGACGGAGCGACCGTCCGGCGTCGTCGGTTCTAAACGGAACTTGCGCGAGAGATCGATCGCGGCGCGGCCGAAGCCAAAGCCGCGTGGGCTTTCATCAGCGACCGAGCAGTCGAGCCCGCCGCCGCCAGTTGCGGTGCACGAGAGCGTCACGTGGCCCTCTTGCCCGGCGAAGAGTGCGCGGCGCGGATAGGCGTTGCGGAAATCGCGCTGCGTGGGCCGATGCATCCAGCGCACGCCGGTCAGGTCCGGCGGGCCGGACTGCGGCGGCGGCGGCGCATCGCCGTTGGCGGCGTCTTCGTCGGTCATGGTCGTTGTGTCTTCGCGCGGCGGCAGCGGTGGCACACGCGGCGCTGTGATCGGCGGCGCAATGGGCGTTCCGGCGACCGCATCCTGCTGATGGATGAACGCCGTCGCGCCGTTGACATCGATGGCGTACCAGTCGTTGCCGATGCCACGTGAGACCTTGCCGGTGACATTGAGCGCCAAGCCCTGACCGAACATCATCACGCTTGGGCTGTGCGCGTCGGGCTTTTGATACGCAATCACGTGATCGCTGGCGCTGATGAGCTGCGACGGCGGCGTGTAAGGCTGTACCGCGTAATTGTCAGCCTGCGATTGGGACGCGCTGAAGCTATTCAGCTGCGACAGGCCGAACGCAACAGCGAGAACAACAATGACCACCGCGCCGACGATCAACAGAAATCGCTGCGAGGGACCTTCAGAGGACGGCGGCGTTGGCGTTGCATCCGCGGGCGGCAACACCAGCGCCGGCTCTCCTGTCGACGCCGGCGGAGGCGGAGGCGGAGGGGCCGGGGCGGTGGCTTCGGTTTGGGGTGCTGGCGTCGGCGCAGGCTCAGGCGCGCCAGCCGGCGGTTCCTCGGTGCTCATTGGCGCATCCACAACATGAACTTTGTGTAGCCATCCGTGGCAAGCATGTGAAGCGCTCGCGGCGAGACTTGGGCGCTCTCATTGATCAGACGACCGCTAAGCGAACTTGCTCGGCTTCAGATCACGTTTGTAGCGCTTCCAGTTTTCGACGTAGTGATGCGCCGAAAAGGTCAGCATCTGCCGCTGCGGTTCCTCCAACGCGCGCAGCGCGCGCGCGGGCGCGCCGGTAATGAGATGGCCGGGCTCGAACGCCTTGCGCTCCGTCACCAGCGCATGCGCGCCAACGAGGCAATAGCTCGGGATGGTCGCGTGATTGAGCACCGTCGCTTTGATGCCGATGAGCGATGTGTCGCCAATTGTGCAGCCGTGCAGCATGGCGAGGTGACCGATGGTGACGTCGCGCCCGATGGTGAGCGGCGCGCCCATGTCGGTGTGCAGTACGCTGCCGTCCTGGACGTTGGAGTTTTCGCCCACAGTGATCGGCTCATTGTCGCCGCGCAGCACCGCACCCCACCATACCGAGGCGTTCCGCTTCAAAACGATTCGACCAATTAACACCGCTGTTGGCGCCACCCAGAACGCGTCGGCGTCTTCTACCTCAAGATCGGCGTCAGCGAGGGCGTAGATGGGCATCGTTGCGGCTCCGGCGATACTGCGAATTTTTTGAGACGTTCCGCTTCCTCAATGCGTCGTTAACCGGTGTAGTCAATCCTCTTCGCATCGGGTCAGGTTTCCTGATCCACCCGTCTCCGGAGCGCTGGCAACGGCGCTCGTAATGTGGGGGAGAGCGTGGGCGCACGGCGCAAGATTAGCGCACTCGACATACCGCCGCCCGGCGCATCCTTCGACGACTCTTTCGACTCCCAACAGTTTTTCGACCCGCCTGGCAGAAGCCGCGCGGGCTCCCGCCGCTCCAGCAAGGAGACATTGATGGCCAAGCGCAGCACCAAGCGTCGTCACGCACAAGGCGTGCTCAACGTTCAGGAATT
>DASZWS010000333.1:0-11399 GCA_035546515.1 Vitreimonas sp.
TCTTCGGTGGTGTAGCCGTCGTCCATGAAGTCGCCGCCGTGCGGAATGACGTTGAAGGCGATCTGCTTGGGGAAATGCTCTTTGACGACCTCGTCATTGACGTAGAGCGCGCGCGTCTGCGTCCAGAGTTCGTCCATGGCTTCCTTGCCGGCGCCGGAGACCGACTGATACGTCGCCACCACCACACGCTTGATCTTGGCCTTGTCGTGCAGCGGCTTCAGCGCCACCACGAGCTGCGCGGTGGAGCAATTCGGGTTGGCGATGATGTTGAGGTTTGCATAGTCGGTGACGGCGTCAGGGTTCACCTCGGGCACGATCAGCGGCACGCGCGGGTCCATGCGCCAGGCGCTGGAATTGTCGATCACCACCGCGCCGGCGGCGCCGATCTTCGGCGACCACTCCTTCGACACCGTGCCGCCCGCGCTCATCAGCACCAGATCGATGCCGGAGAAATCGTAGGTCTCGAGATCTTTGACCTTCAGCGTCTTCTCGCCGTAGCTGACTTCGGTGCCGACTGAGCGGCGCGAGGCGATGGCGACCACCTCGTCGGCGGGAAACAGCCGCTCCTGCAGGATTTCCAGCATTTCGCGGCCCACATTCCCTGTGGCGCCGACGACGGCTACGCGCAGACCCATTTTGAGCTCCCTCAATCGCTAGCTAGGCAAGTTCGACGGTTTTTCCAAGGCAACGTGCGTACCCCTCTCCTCACGGAGAGGGGTACGCTGTTTCATGCAAACGCGGCTTCTCGTTTGCCGCCGTTCAAGCCGGCGCCGCGATAGCGCATGCGTTTGCTGTCGACGCTTTCGCCGCGGCCCATCGAGAACATGCGCTTGATCTCGCCGGTGTACTCGAAGCCCACCTTGTTCAGCAGCCGGCCAGAAGCCGGGTTGTCGACAAAGTGACCCGCCGCCAACGGCCCGAGCCGGCGCGCTTCGGCGACGAACGCGCCGACCGCCTCGGTCCCGTAGCCCAGTCCCCAATACGGGCGGCCGAACCAATAGCCGATCTCGTATTCGCCTTTGGTGCGTTGATCCGCGCCGATGACGCCGATCAAACCCTCACCCGGCAACACCGCGGCAAAGACGAAATCCTGATCGAGGGAGCGGCGCGCATCGAGCGTCATGATCCAGCCTTCAGCCGCGGCCTCAAGGTACGGCAGCGGCGTCTGCGCCAGCATGCGGCCAACGCCCGGATCGTTGCAGAAGCGCGCAATGCGCGGCGCATCGCTCATACGCACACGCCGCAACTTGAGCCGCTTGGTTTCAATCTCGATCACGTCCCGCATAACGAGCCTCCCTGGCTCTTTGTTCGCGCGGGGCAAAGAAAAAGGGCGCCTCGTGATCCGGGCGCCCCACGCTGGTGGAAACCGGATCGCCCTGTTCAGGCGATCCGGAGAACTTCTCTCGAACCGCCTATTCGGCTGCTACCTGTGCCGGCGTAATCGACACGTAGGTTCGGCCGTCGCGTTTGGTGGCGAACGCCACGGAGCCTTCGCAAAGCGCAAACAGCGTGTGGTCGCGGCCGAGGCCGACATTGTGGCCCGGGTGGAACTTGGTGCCGCGCTGACGCACCAGGATCTCGCCGCCGTTGACGGCTTGGCCGCCAAAGCGCTTCACGCCCAGGCGCCGGCCTGCGCTGTCGCGACCGTTGCGCGATGAACCGCCTGCTTTTTTGTGTGCCATGACGCTGTCTCGTTCTTACTTGCCGCCGCCGATGGCGGTGATTTGCACGTGGGTTTCGTCCTGACGGTGACCGCGGCGGCGGCGATAGGTGTTGCGCGGCCGCTTCTTGAAGATGACGACTTTGTCGCCCTTCTTGTGGTCGACGATTTTGCCGGTGACTGTCAGCCCTTCGAGCGCCTTGCCGAGCTTCACGGCCTTGCCGTCGCCCGACATCAGCACGTCCTTGAAGGTCACGGTGCCGCCCGCCTTGCCGTCGAGCTTTTCGACGACGATGACATCGTCCTTAGCCACCCGGTATTGCTTGCCGCCGGTCTTGATCACCGCAAACATCGGTCAATTCCAAAACTAAACGCGCCCGCGCGGAACTCGCGCGGGCGGGGAGCGGGCGATATACGGGAAAGCCTTGGCCGGCGTCAACCGAAACGGGCGGGGTTTTCTGGGCTTTTTCGTCAGGCCCGGCCCGCCGCTGCCTAGCCGCGCCAGCGCAGCGACATACACGATAAACCCGCGTCAATCTTGGCGATTTCGCGCGTCGCCAGGGGTGCGACGGCGTAGCCGAGCGAGGTCAGCAGCTCAGCGGTGGCCGGGTACGCGTCACTTATAAGGACACTGGCGCCGACCCGGATGGCGTTGGCCGCCCCCGCTTCGCCCGCCGGCGTCAGCACCCGGCGAAAGCCGTCAAACACCCCCGATGCAGCCAGAGCCGAGGTCGCCAGCACGGTCTCCTCGTCCAGCATCGAACAATCGGACTTGAAATGCAGCACGCCGGCCGGCGTCGCTACTGCTCGCCCGGAGAGGCCGATCTCCGCGAGCAGCCGAAGCAGCGCCGCGGCCCCCTCCGGCGAGGTCCGCGCGGAAACGCCAATGAAAACGCCACGCGGCGTCGCCAATACGTCGCCGCCCTCGACCGTGCCCTCGCGGAGAGTCAGCACCCGCTCGAACCGTTCGGCCAACGCAGGCGCAATAGCGTCCGCCTCCCCGCGCCGAGACGGCGCGCCCGGTCGCAGCACGATCGCGGCATGCGCAAACACCAGCGCAGCATCCTCAACGAAGATCGAGTCAGGAAACGCCTCGAGGGCCGGCAGATGTTCGACCCGAGCCCCAGCGGCCTCCAACGCCGCCACATAAGCCGCCTGCTCGGCGCGGACCCCGTCAAAGTTGGGCGCGCCCGCATCAACGGCGCGAAGCCCGTTTACCACGGAGGCAGGCGCAGTCCGCACCAAGGCGCGGTTGAAGTCGAAGAACCCCATCGTGGCTGGATGCGCGGATCGCGGGTTGCTTTCAAGTCGCGCCCATAACTATCGGCGGGCTTGCCGCCTTTGCCTGCGCCGACCCGGCGCTGAGTGCGCAACCAGCGCGTCGACCGTGCCTTCGCTTCCGTGAAAGCGCCAGGCGAATTGATCCGGCGTGGAGTTTGCACTAAGGCTCCCCGCTTCCCGGAAACGGGGGCGCTGGTTTCCAGCGCCGGGGCGCCAGCCGCCGCCCTGCTTTTGGCTCGCGCCACAAGCGCAACATCTGAGCTCCGGAGAGGTGCTGGAGTGGCTGAACAGGCCGGTCTCGAAAACCGGAATACGTGCAAGCGTATCGAGGGTTCGAATCCCTCCCTCTCCGCCAGCCTGCGCGCTGGGCGATGCAGGAATACTCCGCTGCGGACGTAAGTGACGTGGTGGCCGTGTGGCGCGGCGTCTGTCGGCGGTGCGCAGTGCAAACGCGACGCCGCGCTTCACGCGACCTACGGCGTCGCGGCGCCAGCCATTGGGATCGGGCGCACGCATTGATCGTTGCCATGCGCGTCGGCGCAATTGACCACGTTGGCGCTGGCCGCCCCTGGCGCGAACGACACCAGCCAATGCTGGTGCGGATCGTTGTGCACGGTCGTCAGCTGTTGACCGCACTGCACCGAAAACACCAACTGGCCGGCGAACGGCGTATAAATCGTGTTCGGCGCAACGTTCGCCGGGATGACGCCTTCAGATTCCGCACGGCGCACTTTCGGGCACGGCGGCGTCGCTTCGGGATGGGCCGCCTGATAGGCCATCAGCTGCTGCCAGGCGAACACCGGCTGCATGCTGACATCCATGTGCTCAATTTGAGTCTTCATGTCCGCGGGCGCGGTCGAGGCGGCGGTCGTCGCGGTGTCGGTTGCAGCGGGTTGTCCGCACGCGGCAAGCGCCAACATGGTGGCTGCCGCCAGAAGCATGCTCGGTTTCATCTTTGTGCCTCCCTTGCCAGCCGTTTCACGCCTCACCAGCTTCAAGGTCAAGCGACAGCAACCCTACAAACCGGTGTTTTCCGCCATGATCGAGAAGCGTTCGTTCGATAGCTTGGGCAAGTTTGACGCAGATTGGCTTGCCGCCCGCTACCACTTCTCCTTTTCCGGCTACCACGACCCCAAGCGCGTCAACTGGGGCGCGCTCAGGGTTTGGAATGACGACACCATCCAGCCCAAAACCGGCTTTCCCCCACATCCGCATTCGGACATGGAAATCATCACCTACGTCCGCACCGGCGCCATCACCCACCAGGACTCGATGGGCAACAAGGGCCGCACCGAAGCCGGCGACGTGCAGGTGATGAGCGCAGGCAGCGGCGTCACCCACGCCGAATACAATCTCGAAGACGATGCGACCACGCTCTATCAGATTTGGATTCTGCCGAAGGCCCGCGGCGGCAAGCCGTTTTGGGGCGCGGCCAAGTTTCCAAAGAGCGACCGCGCCGGCGCACTGGTGACGCTCGCCTCCGGTTTCGACGACGATCAGAAATCCGGCGCGCTACCGATCAGACAAGACGCGCGCGTACTGGCGGCGACTTTGGAAAAAGGCCAAAGCGTCTCCTACCCGCTCGGTGCGGACCGTTTCGCTTACGTCGCGGTCGCCAAAGGTGAAGCGAAGGTCAACGGGGTCTCGCTTGGCGCGCGGGACGGCGCAGCCATCCGCGACGAGACTGAGCTGCGTATAGAGGCCGGCGACGACGCTGAAATCGTGCTCGTTGACGCCCCATAACGATGGAACGCGCGACAAATTGAAGCCGGCGTCATCTTTGTGAAACGTTAGGGTCAGCAGTAGTCGGTTAGGCAATTCATTCACGACGCCGAGAATAACTTTGGCGCGGCAAGATTATCTCTATCCTGAACCGTAAAATTTACTCCGCGTTTTCGGTTGGCGCCGTCTCCTCCGCGCCAGGGAAATCGTCAATGCCGTCGCTCGGCGACATCCACGTACTCTTGGTCGACGACAACAAGCAGATGCGCACGCTGCTGCGCGTCATGGTGCGCGCCGGCGGCGTTACCCGCATCAGCGAGGCCGACAACGCACTCGACGCCTTCGACATCATGCGCACAACGCCGGTCAACCTGGTGCTGGTGGACTGGCGCATGCGCCCCATCGACGGCATCACCTTCACCCGCATGGCGCGCAACGATCACGACGCGCCCAATCCTTACATTCCGATCCTGATGGTAACCGCCCACACCGAGGTTTCCCGCGTCGCCGCAGCGCGCGACGCCGGCGTCACCGGTTTCGTGCGCAAGCCCATCAGTTCGCGGCTCCTGTTTGATCGCATGTCCAACGCGCTGACGGATCAGCGCATGTTCATCCGCAGCGACGATTTTTTCGGTCCAGACCGCCGCCACGGACAGCATCCCGACTACGCCGGCCCGTTTCGCCGCGAAAGCGATCAAGGCCGCGCCCGCCTGGATACCTTCGACATCGACGAAGAGCGTTGGCGCGCCTGAGCGCTGCAGCTTGCGCTTGCCGCCACGGCGCGTAGCGCTCAAACACAACGGCGAAGGCGGGATCGAAATGCGGAAGCTTCTTTTCTTGTTGGCGATGGCGCCGCTCAGCGCGTGCGTATCCACCGTCGTCGGCGCCGCGGTTGGCACAGCGGTCGGGGTGACCGGCGCAGTCGCGGGCGCAGCTGTGCACACGACAGGCGCGGTGGTCGGCGCCGGCGTTCACGCCGTCACGCCGCACAAGAAAGATCACGACGACGATGACCACGGTGACGGCGAATAAAGGTCGCGCGCGTACAAGTTCAGCAACGCACGCACTCGCCGAAAACGGTCTTGCTCAAAACAATAACGGCTGAAGTATGACACGCGAACGTGAGTAGCTCGCGCGCACAGCTCTCGTCATAGTCATGCTCGACTTCGAGGGAGCACATCATGCGTCTCACTTTCGCGCTTGCGGGCCTCAGCGCGCTTGCATTCGCAACCGCCGCCGGCGCTGAACAAGTATCGCTGACGCCAGTTGCGTACTCGCCTGAATTCCAAACCGCGTTGAATCGTGACCTCGGCGAACGCGAGGGCGTCTATCTGAGCAACGACATGGTGCGCGCGATCAGCGACGCTATCACGCGGCATGGAGCGACATTCGGCGAAAACGGCTTGTCGATCGAAATTTCCATCATCAGCGCGGCTCCGAACCGGCCGACGATGCACCAACTTCTCCGCCGCCCCGAACTCGACGCCGGCCGCACCGTAGCGGTGGGCGGCGCCGAGTATCACGCCGTGATCAAAGCCGCCGATGGCCGCACGCTGAGCGAGGTCACACATCGGCTCTACAATTACTCGCTGGACGATCTTGTCGGCCCGCCCACGACCTGGACGACGGCGGAACGCGCTATCGATCAGTTCGCGGAAAAGGTCGCCGACGCCTACGACGCGCAAACCCACGCGCAATGAGGCCGGCCGCTAGGGCGGGCTGGTATCGGAATCCCCTGGTTCAAGCGCCCGCTCGCTCTAGCGTTATTTTTCACCGCAGTCCGAGCAGCTTGTGGGTTTGCAAACTCAGCCGCCACTGCGGATGGCGCATGCAATAGGCAATCGCCGCGCGCGTGTTGTCTTCGCGCTCGGGACTGTCCAGCGGCTGCAAAAAGAAGGTCTCGAAATCCAAGCCGGCGTAGCGCTCCGGCGCACCACCCGCTTGCGGATAGACGAGCTTCAACTCCTGCCCGCGCGTTTGCACGAGCGGCGCATTGGCCTTCGGACTAATGCAGATCCAGTCGACGCCGTCCGGCGCCGCGATGGTGCCGTTACTTTCAATCGCAATCTCGAACCCGCGCTCGTGCAGCGCGTCGATCAACGCCGCGTCGAGCTGCAGCAGCGGTTCGCCGCCAGTACACACCACGTAAGCGCCTTCGCCGCCTGGCCATAGACGATGCGCGGCATCCGCAAGCGCGTCCGCGGTTTCGAACTTGCCGCCGCCATCGCCATCCGTGCCGACGAATTGCGTGTCGCAGAACTGGCAGACCGCGCCGGCGCGATCCGCCTCGCGCCCGCTCCACAGATTGCAGCCGGCGAAGCGCACGAACACGCTCGCGCGCCCCGTGCGCGCGCCCTCGCCTTGCAGCGTGAAGAACATCTCTTTGACGCTATAGGTCATCGTGCGACCCAGGCGCTCCATCCCTTTGCGCGCAGCGCGCACGCCGGACACACGCCGCAGCCGTAGCCCCAGGCGTGGCGATGCGTGCGGTCGCCCTCGTAACACGTGTGCGTCTGTTCAACGATGAGATCGACGAGCGCAGCGCCGCCCAAGGCGTCCGCCAGCGCCCAGGTCTCGGCCTTGCTCAAATGCATCAGCGGCGTGTCGATCCGCGTGTCGCGCGCCAAACCCAAACTCAGCGCGCTTTGCATCGCATCGATGGTGTCGCGCCGACAGTCGGGATAGCCGGAATAATCGGTCTCGCACATGCCGCCGACCAACACGTCGAGCCCCTGCCGGTAGGCGTGCGCGGCTGCGATCGAGAAGAACACCAGATTGCGGCCGGGCACGAAGGTATTCGGCAAGCCGTCCGCTTCGAACGCAAACGCCATCTCCTTTGTCAGCGCGCTTTCCGCCAGTGCGCCAAACCCAGAAATGTCCACAACCCGATCCGGCCCCAGTCGCTCCGCCCACTCTGGTTTCAACGCCGAAATCGCGCGCCGCACCGGCTCTCGCTGCGTCATCTCGATGGCGTGCCGCTGCCCATAGTCGAAACCGATCGTCTCGACCCGCGCGAATCGCGCAAGCGCCCACGCCAGGCACGTCGCCGAATCTTGGCCGGCGGAGAACAACACCAACGCAGCGTTCATCATGGCGCATCGTATCACTTTTGTTGCAGTGCGAAGACAGCCTCAAAAGGAGGCGCCGCAATCCCGCTACGTCATTGATTCCGTTTAATCCTGGCGATCCCTAACGCTGCGGAGGTGTGGCGCGAAGGCCGCAACCCGGACCCACAGTGACTCCCGCGTCAAGTTATCCCAGTAGGCCCGTTGACAGCACCAGGGGTGGTGTCTGCAATAGCAGCAAGAGGCGGGGGCGCGGGCAGCAATTGCTCCACCAACACGCCGATTTTTAGCCGCGGACGCCGAACTGGTGCTCGTCGGTGCTGGGAGGACGGCAATGAACAAGTCAAAGCTTGGTTGGATTCTGCTGTCTGGCGCGTCAATCGCGGCCATGACGGGATTGGCGAGCCCTGCGTTCGCGCAGGACGATACGTCGGCGGCGCCGACGGAAGAAATCGTGGTCACGGCCACGGGCCGCTCGGCGGCGATCCAGGACGTTCCGCTGGCCGTCACCGCCGTGACGTCGCAGCAAATTGAGAACACCGGCGCCAACGATCTTCGCGACCTCACCCAGCTCGCACCGTCCTTCAACATGGGTTCCGGTCAATCGAACACATCAGGCACCATCGCGCACGTCCGCGGTATCGGGACCGGCTCGGACAACCCCGGCTTCGAAGGCGCGGTCGGCATCTTCATCGACGGCGTTTATCGCGCGCGCGCTGGCGCCGCGCTCGCCGATCTGCCTGATCTGGTTCGCGTCGAAGTTCTGCGCGGCCCGCAAGGCACGCTGTTCGGCCGCAACACCTCAGCTGGCGCCATCAGCGTCGTCACTGCTGGCCCGGGCTCTGATCCGAGCATGGGCATTGAAGCCGGCTACGGCTTCGACGATCTGCACCAAGGCAATCTGCGTGCGATGGTCAATATTCCGGTCAACGACTCTCTCGCGTTCCGCTTCGACGGCGCGATCCGCCAGCGCGACGGCTACATTCAAGACGAGATCTCCGGCCGTGACATCAACGGCACGGATACTTGGTCGGGCCGCGCCCAAGCACTATGGGACATCAACCCCAATGCCTCGCTGCGTGTAATTTACGACCACTCCGAGTCGAGCGACGAATGCTGCGGCATCACCCCGCTGATCAACGGGTCGACGCAAGGCGTCATCAGCCTGCTCACTGGCCTTCCGGAGCCGACGATCGATCCGGAGGGGCGCAGCATGCGCATCACGCCCGGTCGCGACTACAATGAAACCTCATTCGAGGACGGCATTTCGGCGCAATTGGATTGGGATCTCGGCTTCGCTCAACTGACCTCGATCACCTCGCAGCGCCACTGGCGCTCGGATCGCGATCAGGACGTCGACTTCACCGCCGCCGACATCGCCTATCGCGACGGGCTCAAGGTTGGCTTCAACAACTTCACCCAGGAACTGCGTCTGCAAGGCGAGTCAGGCAATTTGAATTGGCTCGTGGGCGCGTTCTACGGCGACGAAGACCTGTTGACGACCGACACAATCCGCATCGGCTCGCAAGCCAGCCCCTTCACCAGCTTCACAACGATCGGCGCCACCGCCGCCACGGGCTCGCCGTTCGCGGGCGTCGGCGGCTGCGAACTCAACAACTTCACCGCCCTGAACTCGATCTTCCAGTGCGCCGTCGGCCTACTGCCGGGCGCTGTGCAACCGGCGATGCTTGCCGCAGTCAACAGTGTCAACGGCGGTTACCTCGCGTCGAACGTATCGGGCCAGGGCCAGCAAGCCGATTACTGGACGGTCAACACCAAGAACTGGTCGTTGTTCACGCACGACGAGTTCAGCTTTACCGACAATCTCGTTCTGACCGTCGGCCTTCGCTACAACCACGAAAAGAAGGATCTGTTCGGCGATCTGAACGCCACAGGCAACGAGTGCGCCAGCCTGCAGCAGATGGAGACGGCGACGTCCGGCATCATCGGTCCGCAAGGCATCGTTCACTTCCTCGACACCGTGGGCGGTGGCGCGTTCTCGCCGCTGATGAACCTGGCCTGCAACCCGGCGGTCAACACCATCTCCAACGGCAACTGGAACGGCGACGCCTCTGAAAACGAATGGACCGGCACCGCGTCGCTGGCCTATCACCTCGACGCCAGCACCATGGTCTATGCCGGCTACTCGCGCGGCTACAAGGCCGGTGGCTTCAACGTCGACCGTTCGGGCTTCTCGGTACTGCCGGAAACTGTCAGTGCCAGCGATCTCAACGTCGGCCAGCTGCACTTCAATCCGGAGTTCACCGACTCTTACGAAGCCGGCTTCAAGTCGTCGCCGTTCGGCCGCGGCTCGACCTTCAACGTCACCGCGTTCTACGAGCAAATTCACGACTATCAGCTCAATGCTTTCAACGGCTTCAACTTCCTGACCAAGAACGTGCCGGAAGTGATCAGCGAAGGCGTCGAGTTGGAATCGTCGATCCGCCCGATGGCTGGCCTGCAGCTCAGCGGCGGCCTCGTGTACAACGACGCCCACTACGACAGCACGGTTGTCTTCAACACGCTGGACCCGGTTCCGAACACCATCACCTCGGGCGAAGTTCTCGCGGATGCGCCGAAGTGGGTAGCGACGGCCGGCATTTCCTACGAAGTTCCGTTCGCCGGCAACATGCACGCCCTCTTCTACCTCGACGGGCGCTGGAACAGCGAATACCGTACCCAAACGCTGCAACGTGAGCCCAACGGCGCCACGGACAACAGCGCCTATGCGGTGTTCAACGGCCGCGTGGCCTTAGGTCCCGACACCGACCACTGGTCGGTCGAACTCTGGGTCCGCAACCTCACGGATCAGTTCTACTATGTCGGCGCTTTCTCGCCGCCGCTGCAGAACGACTACGTAATCTTCCCGAGCGAACCGCGCACCTACGGCGTGACGCTGAAGGCGCGCTGGTAAAACCAGGCAGTCCTGAAAACAGCGAGGGCCGGAGCGAAAGCTCCGGCCCTTTGCTTTTGCGCTCTTGACGCTCTGAGCCGTGGATAGATTTACGCCTATCCTTCACCGGACTTCGCGATTTCCGTTGCACATCAACGCCCGGACCAAAATCAATCCGACCGGGTAGCGCGCGGCGGCATACTCGCGCGCAAATGTCCGAGCCCAGTTTCCCACCCGATCACCGCAATGCGCCCATCGACCTGTGGCGGCGCATGCGTGAATTTCTGTGCGAGTGCTTCGGCCTCTTCGGCGAACCGCAAGAGCTAGCCGACCGTCACACCCTCCTCTTCAAAGACTACAAACTCATCCTCCCCTGGCTCCGCGCCGCCGAAGCGCTGATGCGCCGCTTCCTGCTCATCGAAGCCGCGCTGCTGCCGTTTCAATCTTCCCCCGCACGCGGGGGAAGTGGATCGCGGCAGCTTGTCCGCCGAAGCTCGAAGAGCGAAGGCGGACGCCGCGAGACGAAGGGGGAGGTTCAGGATCAAGCGCAATCTGGCGCCAACGCCCTCGACCTCACTAACCCAGACTCATGGCGCGTGAGCTTCCGCGCCATCGCATCTTCCCCCGCCTGCGGGGGAAGTGGATCGCGGCAACTTGTCCGCCGAAGCTCGAAGAGCGAAGGCGGAAGCCGCGAGACGAAGGGGGAGGTGGACCAGCGCGCACAATCCTGCGCCTCCCCCTCCGATCGCTTCGCGACCACCTCCCCCGCAAGCGGGGG
>DASZWS010000334.1:0-2252 GCA_035546515.1 Vitreimonas sp.
CGCGTCCGCGAGCGCTGAGCCGAGATCGATGTCGCCCGCGCCAGAGACCGCCCCGAGAACGCGCGTATTGGCGCGGTCGAGGCGGTCCAAGGCGCTGGTGAGGGCCTCGGCGGCGTGGGGGATCGCCGTCATGTACAAGAGACTACAGTAGCGCGTTTAACGGCTTGTTCAGAAACGCGGTGAATTAGGGATTAGGTATTGGGTGTTGGGGATTGGTGAACTTGCGTTTGCCTAATCCCAGATCCCCAATCCCGAACCCCTAGATTGCGTTGATGTCGCGATCCTTGGTTTCCGGCAGGAACGCTATGGTGACCAAAACGGAAATCGCGGTCGCAACAGTTGGAAACCACAGGCCGTTGTAGATCGAGCCGGTGGCGGTGTTGATGGCGAACACGATGGCTGGGAGCAAGCCGCCGAACCAGCCGACGCCGATATGGTACGGCACTGAAAGCGCGGTGTAGCGGATGCGTGTCGGGAACAGCTCAACCAGCGCCGCGGCCTGCGGGCCGTAAAGCGCGGTGGCGGCGACGACGAAAGCGGCGATCATCAGAAACACCGCGAATTTTTCCGAAAACACGCGAATGATTTCCGAGACGCTCCAACCCTGCATCGCGCCCGGCGCATGCGCTGGATATCCGGCGGCGTCGAGCACGGGGCGCAGGCGCGCTTCGAAGTCGGCGCGGGTCTTTTTGACGTCGGCGTTGCTCTGGCCGAGTGCGCTGACGCCGGCGAGCTCCTGCGTGCCAACCTTGATGTGCGCAAGCGTGCCTCTGGGTGCAGGGCGCGTCGTATAAGGCACGCCGGCGTTGGCGAGCGCACCGCGGGCGATGTCGCAAGAGCTGGCGAACTGACGGGCGCCGCCGGTGAGATCGAGCTGGAAGGTGCAGTCGGCGGGATCGGCGAAGACGATCGCCGGCGTGTGCGCGGCTGCGCGTGCAAGCGGCGGATTGCCGGCGCTGGTGATGAATTGATAGCCGGGGAAATAGAGTCCCAGCATCATGACGATGCCGAACAGCATCACCGCCTTGCGTCCGACTTTGTCGGAGAGCCAAGCAAAGAAAATGTAGAGCGGCGCCGACAAGATGACGGCGGCGAGCATCAGCACGTTCACCGTTTGCGAATCGATCTTCAGCGTCCGTTCAAGGAAGGACTGCGTGTAGAAGAAGCCCGTGTACCAGACGACGCCCTGCGCCATGGTGATGGAGAAGAACACCATCAGCACGATCTTGAGGTTGCGCCACTCAAGGAAGCTCTCGGCGTAGGCGCGCTTGGAAACCTGGCCTTCGTCTCTCAGCTTTTGGAACGCAGGGCTCTCTTCGAGCTGGAGGCGAATCCAGACGGAAACGAGCAGCAGCACAAACGAGAGTAGGAAGGGGATGCGCCAGCCGCCGGCGAGGAACGGGATGCCCCAATCGCCAGTCTTGAGCGCATCTTCGCCCATCACCGCCCGGGTGATGAGGACAACCAGTAGCGCCCCCGCGAGGCCGAAGGCGGCGGAGGTCTGAATCCAACCGGTGGCTGAGCCGCGCTTTTTGGGGCTGGCGTGTTCCGCCACGTAAATGGCGGCGCCGCCGTACTCACCGCCGAGCGCAAATCCCTGCAATATCCGGCAGGTAACAAGCAGCGCCGGGGCCCAGACGCCGATCTGTGCATAAGTCGGCAACAGGCCGATGGCGAAGGTGCCGAGGCCCATCAGCGTAATGGTGATGAGGAAGGTGGCCTTGCGACCGATGGTGTCGCCCATTTTGCCGAAAATGACTGCGCCGACGGGGCGGAAAACGAAGCCGACGCCGAAGGTCAGCAGTGTAAAAACAAAGGCCTGCGCTTCAGGAAGGCCCGCAAAGAAGATTGGCGCCAGCACCGTTCCGAGCGCGCCATAGACGAAGAAATCATACCACTCGAACACCGTCCCCAGCGCCGACGCGGCGATCACCAAACGCATGCGGGCGGGCGATATTTCAGGGCTGGTCTGCGTTGGCGCGGCGGCGTCTGACATCGGTTCGTTTCCCCCAGCCTGTTTGGCTTTTTCGCGCGTTTTCGCGGAAAACCGCAGTACACTTTTCCGAATGCGCTTCCGCGGCTGTTTTGTCGCTGATCGGGCTTTCTAGAGCCCTGTTGTCAAGCCCGAATACGCCGTGTTACTTCGCGCGCGCGTCAGGGGTCCGTGCGGTGCGCGGCGGCCCCGTTTGACGTTTGGGATTTCCCCAAGCGGCGTCATCAGCCAACGGGCGGCCTCGGGCGGGGCCGGACGA
>DASZWS010000335.1:0-2460 GCA_035546515.1 Vitreimonas sp.
GACCGCGTTTTCGGTCGCGCCCCACATGCGCAACGCCGGTTGCGGCGTGACTTGGGGGCGAAAGCCCGAGAGCGCGGATTGCGCCGTCGTGGTCGAGGCGCGATGTCCGGCGCCGGCGAGCGCGTGACTGAGCGCGCCGACGATCAAGCCGCGCACCAAAGCCGCGTCGCGGAAGCGCACCTCAGTCTTGGCCGGGTGCACATTCACGTCGACGTCGCCCGGCGGCAGATCCACAAAAAGCGCCGCCACCGGATGGCGGTCGCGCGCCAGCAAGTCCTGATACGCGGCGCGCACGGCGCCGACGATGAGCTTGTCCTTCACCGGGCGACCATTGACGAACAGGTGCTGGTGCTCGCGCGTGCCGCGATTGAAGGTCGGCAAGCCCGCAAATCCAGAAAGCCGCACATCGGCGCGCGTTTGATCCAGCGCCAGGCAGTTTGGTGCGAAATCTGACCCGAGGATCGCCGCCAAACGGGCGCGGCGGCCTTCATTTTCGGGATCGCGTTCGGCGCTCAAACGCAACGACGTGCGGCCATCGTGTTCGAGCGTGAACGCCACATCTGGGCGCGCCATGGCCAGACGCTTCATCACGTCCGACACCGCCATCATCTCGGCGCGCTCCGACTTCATGAACTTCAGCCGCGCAGGCGTCGCGAAGAAAAGATCGCGCACCTCCACCCGCGCACCACTCTGGTTCAAGCCTGCCCAAGGCGATGGCGCGGGCGGCGAAAGCGCACCGCCCTCCACCTCGATGCGCCAAGCATCGTCGGCGCCGCGCGCCTTCGACGTGATCGTCAGCCGCGCCACCGCGCCGATGGATGGCAGCGCTTCGCCGCGGAAACCCATGGTGTGGATGTTCAGGAGATCGACGTCGCCCGCATCGCTCGCGGCGAGCTTCGATGTTGCGTGCCGCTCCACGGCCAGCGGCAATTCATCGCGCGGGATGCCGGCGCCGTCGTCCTCAACCGAAATGAGTCCTAGCCCGCCACGTTCGATGCGCACGTCGATGCGCGCCGCGCCCGCATCCAACGCGTTTTCGACCAGTTCCTTCACAGCCGCAGCCGGCCGCTCGATCACCTCGCCCGCGGCGATGCGATTGATGGCTTCGGGAGGCAAGCGGCGGATTGGCATTGCGATTCGCAGTTTCGAGGCCGACCATAGCAGGATGACGAGCGACGATATCCCCTCAAATGCTGCGCAAATGGCCTCTCCTTCCTACCGCTTGGCGGCGTTGGACCAGGATTTCCTGCTCGGCGAATCCATGCGCGGCACGCGGTTTTTGCTGGAATACGAAAAGGCCGATCAAATTCTGAAGCAGCTGCAGATCAAGTCGACAATCGTCGTGTTCGGCAGCGCCCGCACACGTGAGGATGGCCCGGGCAAAGAGGCGTTCTGGTACAATGAGGCGCGGACTTTCGGGCGCATCGCGTCTGAACGCGGCGGCGCGCTACGCGATGAAGGCGGCGTCCACCGCAATGTCATCGCCACGGGAGGAGGTCCCGGCACGATGGGCGCGGCGAACCGCGGCGCGCGCGACGCCGGGGCGCTGACCATCGGCTACAACATCCGCCTGCCACGTGAGCAAGAGCCGAATCCGTACTCTACGCCGGAGCTCACATTTCAGTTTCACTATTTCGCAATGCGCAAGATGCACTTCGCCATGCGTGCAAACGCGCTCGTCGTCTTTCCCGGCGGCTTCGGCACGTTCGATGAGTTGTTCGAGATTCTAACACTCACACAGACCGGCAAGGCCAGCCCAATGCCGATCGTGCTTTTTGACGAGGCCTATTGGCGCGAAATCGTGAGCTTCGAAAAACTGGTCGAGTACGGCACCATCTCAGCCGACGATCTTGAGCTGTTCAAGTTCGCCAACTCCGCAGAAGAGACTTGGGACGCACTCGTCGCCCAGGGGCTGTTCATTGAAAAGCCCTCCGGCACGCCTGCTCACGGAAAAGACATCTAGTTTGGCGGAAAAGCCCCTGCTGATTGGCAGGCGGGCCGCTCCCGAAACGCCGCGCGCATAGGCATTTACGCGATGCGGGCGTTGAACGGAGAACCTCCCCCATGAAAAAGTACGTTATCGAGCGTGATATCCCCGGCGTTGGTCAAATGGGCCAAAGCGACTTGTCAGGCGCCGCCAAGACATCCAACACTGCCTTGGCGAAGCTCGCTCCGAAGGTCCAGTGGCAGCAATCCTATGTGACCAAGGACAAGACGTTCTGCATCTATTTCGCCGAGAATGAAGACGCGATCCGTGAACACGCTCGCCTGTCTGGCTTCCCGGCGAACAAGATCACGGAAATCACTGGCGTGATCGACCCGGCGACTGAACGTTGATGCAATGACCCCGCTGGATGGTTTAACCTGGAAGCGTAGGCCGGAGGCCGAAATGCTCGACGTCACTGTTGTGCTTCTCGACGACGGCTACGCTTCCACGGCGCTGATGCCGATCGAGGTTTT
>DASZWS010000336.1:0-3185 GCA_035546515.1 Vitreimonas sp.
GCCGGCGCCGACAACGACGACATCGAACGTGTGGTCGATCCAGGTGTAAGCCGCCAAGACGTCAGGCCTTTCCGAAGTTCACCAGCAACACAGCGAAGATCGCGCCGGTCGCCAGGACGATAGGGACAAAAGTATTGAGCAGAAGCAGGATGGTGCGCGTCAGCGTTTTGGCGATGTAGTCCTCAATCACCACCTGCATGCCGATCTGCATGTGATAGGTGGCGACCACGATCAGGAGAATGACGCCAACGGCATTGAGCGGCGCGGTAAGAAAATCGATCGCCGCGAGATAGGTCGGGCCGTGCATGCTCACCGCCGCGGCGATGACGAACCACAATGTCAGCACCAGCAGCGCCATGGCGGAGACGCGTTGGCTGATGAAGTGGCCGGTCCCCTGGCCGCTCGCGCCATGGGCGCGCACGCGGCCCAGGGGCGTCCGCATCGAACGTTTGGCTTCGGCCATGGCGCTACACCCCGAACGTAACGAGCGCCCACATAGCAATGGGCGCGGCAATGGCGAAGAGAATGACGAACCAAGCGCTCAAATCCGCGTCGGCGGGTTTGAAGCCAAAGCCGGCGTCGAACACCAAGTGGCGGATGCCGTTGCCAAGGTGAAACGCAAGGTTTGCGACCAGCAGGTACATCCCCAGCTGCCCGATCGGCCCGGCAAGAAATGCGCCGACCTGCACGTATTGGTCAGCCCCGGCGGCGACGGCGATGAGCCACAGGCAAAACAACAGCAGCCCGCCATAAAGCCCAACCCCGGTGACGCGATGCAGGATCGACGTCGCCATGGTGACGTGCCAGCGCCAAACCGTCAGAAAGGGCGATACGGGTCTGTCTTCCTGGCGGGTCGCGCCGGCCATGAGCGCCTCTCGACGTTGTATATAGGGGCTGAATCTGCGCGGCGGAGATTAGGCAGGCCGCCCATCAAGTCAATCAATCACCTTGCCGCTGCGCGCCGCGGCGGTAGGTTGCGCGCCGTGGGGAGGCCAACATGATCCGTCAGTTCGTCGCATGCGCCGTTTTGGCGTTGGTTGCGGGCTCGGCCGTCGCGCAGACGCCGACGCAAACGCCGGTGGCTGCGGCCGTCGCGTCCTACGAGCGCATCAGCCGCCACTACGATCCGATGACCTCCTCCGGCGAGGGCGATCGGGCGGCGCTGCGGCTCCTGCCGGACGTTTCGCGCGAGACTCAATTGGCCGAACGAGCCGAACTGGCGGCGCTGAAAACGCAACTTGAGCACACGCCGTCGACAGGCCTCTCGGACGAAGACACAATCAATCGCGCCTTCTTGCTCCGCGTCGTCGGCCAGCAAATCGAGAGCATCGACATCGATGAAAGCCGCATGCCGATCAGCAACGGCGACGGCTATTTCAATCTGATTTCCTATCTTGCGTATCAGACCCCGATCAATTCCGCAGACGACGCGGAGGCCTACATCGCCCGCCTGCAAGCGATGCCGCGCTGGTATGATCAGAACCTGGTGAACGCCCGCCGCGGCGTCGCCGCCGGCTTCACGCAGCCGCAAATCGTCGCTCAACGCGCACTCGATACGGCGCAGGCCGAACTCAGCTCGATGGTCGACACCGCGCTTGTGCCCTTCCAGCACTTGCCGTCCACGATTTCAGCCGCGGACGCGCAGCGTTATCACGACCAGGTTGTCCACATCGTTTCCGAGCAGTTGATCCCCAAACAGCGCGAGGCTGTCGCGTTCCTGCACGACGAATATCTGCCGCACGCACGTCATGGCATTGGCCTCAGCTCCATGCCCGGCGGGCGCGACTATTATCGCTACCTCGTGCGCTTCTACACCACGACCGACATGACGCCGGAGCAGATCCACGCCCTCGGCGAACGCGAGGTGACCCGCATCCGCGCCGAGATGCAGCAGGTGATCACCGACAGCGGCTTCCACGGCGATTTCGCCGCCTTCGTGAATTTCCTCCACACCGATCCGCAATTCTACGCCAAGTCCGGCGAAGAACTGACCATGCGCTACGCCGAGGTCGCTAAGCGCGCCGACGCGCAGCTGCCGCGCCTGTTCGGCACGCTGCCGCGCCTCACCTACGGCATTCGCGTCATCCCTGCTGATACCGCGGAAGGCTCAACCACCGCCTACTACACGCAAGGCAGCCCCGCGCTTGGCCAGGCGGGCACGTACTGGATCAATCTCACGCACCTCGATCAGCGGCCGCTGTACGAAATGCCGGCGCTGACGCTGCATGAATCCGTGCCGGGCCATCACCTGCAGATCGCGCTGGCGCAAGAGCAAGGCGAGCTGCCCTACTATCGGCGCAACGCCAACGTCACCGCCTTTATCGAAGGCTGGGGCCTCTATGCGGAATCGCTCGGCGAAGACATGGGCATGTACCGCACGCCGTACGAACAGTTCGGCCGGCTTTCCTACGAGATGTGGCGCGCCTGCCGGCTGGTGGCCGACACCGGTATCCATTGGATGGGCTGGGACATCGAACACGCCCGCCAATGCTTCACGCAAAACACCGCGCTCTCGCCGCACAACATTCAAACGGAACTGGAACGCTACATCGCCACGCCCGGCCAGGCGCTGGCCTACAAGATCGGCGAGCTGAATTTCCAAGCCCTGCGGCGCGATGCGACACAGCGGCTCGGATCGCATTTTGATATCCGCGCGTTCCACGACGAGCTTCTGGGCGCCGGCGCCTTGCCGATCGATCTGTTGAACACCCGCGTCAACGCCTGGATCGCCCAACAAAGCGCCGCGCACTGAGGAGCGAGCACGTGCCGAACTTCAACACCCTCGCCCGCTTCGCCAAGCTCGCCGCCCTGCTGTGTTTCTTCCTGCCCTGGATTCTCGTTTCCTGCTCCGGCAACGAGATCGCTCACGGCAGCGGCTGGGACATGATGGTCGGCCATCTGCATCCGAGCGATCAGATCAACGGCTTGCAGTCGCAGTTCGGCAACGAACACAGCCAGCGCGAAATGAACCGCCCAGCGCCGGAAATCTTCGCCATCGCCGCGTTCGCGGTGATCATTCTAGGGTTGGCGCTCAGCTTTGCGCTCAAGAAGCGCAGCGCGGCGATGACTATGCTGGCCTCTTCTGTACTGGCGATCGCGTTGTGCTTTGGCGCATTCGCCCACATCAGCGCAGAGATGAACAACCAATTCGAGCGCCAGGAGAAAAAGGGGCATGGCGACGAGAA
>DASZWS010000337.1:0-3986 GCA_035546515.1 Vitreimonas sp.
ATTTTATGCATCACGAACACCTGCTTGCGCCGGGGCGGCATACGTTCCACCACTGCAAGCACCCGCTCAAGCCGTGCACGCGATTCCCACACGACCTCAGGCGAAGGCGCGTCAGATTCCGCTTCCTCCGAAGACCCTGCCTGAAATGTCCGGTAGTAGGCGTCGTCGCGCGCCGTTGAACGCTGGCGCGCACGCACGCGGTCGAGCATGACGTTGGTGCCGAGCCTGTAGAGATAACCCACCGGATTTTCGACGGACGCATCATCCAGCGCGGCGATACGCAGATAGATTTCCTGGACGATGTCCTCGGCTTCGCTCGATGAAGACGTCCGCAGGGCGAAGAACCGCAACAGGTTGGTGCGCTTCTCCATATAGGCCGCCACCAAGACAGATGGCCGTTTGCCGTCAGCGTTGGCCATTGCGTCCTGGTCGGCTCCTGGCGGCCCTTTGAACCTCGAATTGCGCGCATTTGTGGCAACGGCGCAATCTGCGAAACGGTCTGGCGATGGCGCGCACCGCGAACTGCGTCAAGTCCGCCCGCGTTTCAGGTGCGCGGGTGAGGTTGCCACCCGGCAACGGCGTCTTCGACTCTAGCGGCGCGTGCCGCAGGCGAAGTCCAATGGCCCTCCCGATCTCCTGCTACATCCGCACCAAGAATGAGGAACACAACATCGCACGCGCCATCACCGCCGCCCGAAGGGTCGCGGAGGAAGTCATCGTTATCGACTCCGGATCGACGGATAGGACAGTTGAGCTGGCCGTGGCGGCAGGCGCTCGCATCGTCAAAGCGCCCTGGCGCGGCTGGGGCAAACAAAAACGCATCGGTGAAGATGCGTGCAAGCACGATTGGGTGCTCGATCTTGACGCCGATGAGGTCGTTTCCGCGCCGCTTGCGCAAGAAATTCAGAGCCTGTTCGCCGCAGGTAACCCTGCCCACTCTGTTTATGAAATGCATATGGCCACCATCCCGCCGGTCGGGCGGCCCTGGCTTACATTCAACCTGGTGGACAGGCGCAAGCTCTACGACCGCCGCGTGATCCGTCAGCCCGATCACGCCGTGTGGGACCAATTCAAGACGCCAAAGAACGTGTCGGTGGGAAAGCTCCACGCGCTCCTGCTGCACTATTCGTTCCGCAATCTCGACGAACTCAACACCAAGTTCACGCGGCATAGCGACGCCAGCGCTGGCGAGTCTCAGCGACCGCTGTGGCTGATCAAGCTTCGAATCCTCGTGGGTTGGCAGGCATACTTCTTCAACCAGTACATTCGCCGCGGTCTGTGGCGCGCAGGCTGGTACGGACTTCTCGTCGCCAAGATCGCAGCACATGGACGCTGGTTGAAAGATGCAAGAATGCTGGAACGATCTCTGCAGAGCGCCGATAGCGCGCTGTCGGCTACGGATGGAAACCCGCACGGCGTCGGCTCGTTGAAGAGCCAATAGCGCACTGAGGAATTGCGCGTCGATCGTGCATCGCGCGCTCGAACGATCATCGCTCGGTCCCACTAGCGGACTTTTAGCCAGCCCACACTGCCGCTACGCTGCGGCGCCAAGAAACAGTTGTGATGGAATTCTGTCCGCAACAAGTGAAAGACCTTGCTGGGTTTGGTCGTCCGAACACGCGACACGCGCTAGCACCAGACTCAGTGCACTCAAACTAACGCGCGGCGTGGGATTCACGACGCTTCACGAAATCGAACGAGATTTGAGCAAACGCCGCTAACGCGGTTGGCCGTGCCACCCGGTTGTTGCAGCGTATAGAGATAGCGCGCGTGTGAAGTTCGGCGTGCGATTGCATTTGCAAACGCACGAGCCACGCCGATTAACTAGACACAGCTCCGCTGACTCCTGATTTTGAATAGCAGGGCCGTCGCTGGCCGCTCAAAGCCAGCGAACACGCATGGGCACGAATGTGGGTAGCAATTAAAAGCCACCCCAAAGTGTCAGCTAACTATATGAATTAGTTGCAATTTATTTTGCAAAAAAATGGCGGAGACGCAGGGATTCGAACCCTGGATACCCTGTTCGAGTATAACGCCTTAGCAAGGCGCCGCCTTCAGCCACTCGGCCACGTCTCCGGCGGCCCTCCGCTTACCTTGCTCTGGGCGCAGCCCGCAAGCGCAGAACGAGCCGCGGCCCCGCCGCGCGCAGATAGTTAACAGGCACAGGCTTTGCGCGAAGAGCCCCGACGACTTTAGTCCGAAGGGCGAATTCTTGATGTCTCAAGCGGCTTTACAGTGGCGCGGCGCCGATTTGGAGCACTCTGCGGCGTCCGAAGCGCCGACCCTGGCCCGGGAAGCGCGACGGCTGGCTGAAATGGCCGGCCAGTTCGCCCTCTTCGGCCTCCGGCTCGATCAACTCGAGGCCGGCCAGGATGAGGCGGTCGAGCTTGGTTACCAGCCCGTTGCCGCTTCGGCGGTGCGCGCCAACACGGACGATGCCGCGCGCACGTTTCCGAGCTTGCCGCGGCGCGGGGTTCACATCGATCCGCGTCTGCCAATGCAGATCGTGCGGGCGCTGGACTGGATTGCGGTCGCGCTCACTGCCGAACTCGCTGCACGCTGGGGCGCAGGCGCGGGGCTCGCCGAGCTTAACATCGCTGCAGCGGCTGCGTTCTTGATCTCCGCCGGCTGCTTGAAGGTGGGCATGTGGCTCACTGAAAGTTATCGCGGTGCGCCGGCGAACGCGCGCGCTGAGCGCGGCTTGGGCGGGCTGACGCTGGGCGCCATCCTCGGTCTGATCGCGGCCAACGCGCTGGCCCCGGACGCGCGTGCATCCGCCGCACTCTCTGCTTCGCTTCCGTTCGCCGCCATGTTGATGGCGGGCGTGCACGCCGCGTTCGCCGTGTGGACGCGCGCGGCGCATCGCAAGGGCATGTTCGCGGAGACCGTGCTGCTGATCGGCGCGACCGACGCTGCAGCGCGTCTTGCCGAGCGCGCCGCCAAGACCGGCGACGCGCGCATCGTCGCAGTGGTGGACGATCGCCTCGAGCGTGCGCCGCGCACTATTGGCGGCGTTGTCGTCAGCGGCGACCTGGAGACGGCCCTCGCTTGGGATGGCCTGCCGAATATCGATCGCATCGTCATCACTGTGACGCAGAAGGCTGAGTCACGCGTACGCGACATCATCGAGCGCCTGCGCGTGATCCCCAATCGCGTCGACCTGCTGATGGATTTCGAAACCCGCACCGTCCGTGGGCGCGGCTTCGAACGCCTCGGCGGCGCGGCGGTCGCCTGCATCTCCGGGCGTCCTCACCATGGCCGGCGCGCATTGGTGAAGCGCGCCGAAGACCTGATCCTCGCCGCCGCACTGGCCGCTGTCTTCATTGTGCCGGCGCTGTTCATTGCCGCCGCTGTGAAGCTCGACAGTCGCGGGCCGGTTTTCTATCGCCAGCGTCGCCACGGCTTCAACAACCGCGTCATCACCGTGCTCAAATTTCGCACGATGCGGCACGACCCTGGCGCGCCGTTCCGCCAAGTCTGCGCCAACGATCCGCGTATCACGCGCATCGGCCAATTCCTGCGCCGCACCAGTCTCGACGAGCTGCCGCAACTCCTTAACGTGCTGCGCGGCGACATGAGCCTGGTCGGCCCGCGTCCACATGCGATCGGCATGAAGTCCGAAGAGCGCGAACTCTCGCACATCATTGCCGAGTACGCGCATCGCCATCGCGTCAAGCCGGGCATCACCGGCTGGGCGCAGGTGAACGGCTCGCGCGGCGCGCTCTCCTGCCCGGCAGCCGTACGCAAGCGGGTGCGGCTCGATCTCGAATACGTCTCGCGCGCCTCGCTGTGGTTTGACTTGCAAATCCTGCTGCGCACCGCGCCTTCGCTGCTGGGCGACAACAAGGCCACGCGGTGAAGTCGTCGCGCGTCCTGCTGCTCGCACCGCTACAGATCGCGCAGGCCCTGGTCGGGTTCGGCGCGATCGCCGCGTTTACGCGCTTAATGAGCCCGGAAGCGTTTGGCCGGTATGCATTGGCGCTCTC
>DASZWS010000338.1:0-4872 GCA_035546515.1 Vitreimonas sp.
CGCGGCTTCACCGGCGGCAGCGTCACGTCCACCGCTTCGCTCTGCAGCTGACGGTCGAGCGCGATCTCAGCCATCGCCGCTTTCTTGGTGAGGATGGCTTCGGTGATCTTGTCCTTCAGCACGTTAAGCGCCGCGCCGAACGTCTTGCGCTCGTCCGGGCTCATCGCGCCCAGGTTCTTCATCAGCGCCGAAATCGAGCCCTGCTTGCCCAGCGCCTCGACGCGCAGCGTCTCTAGCGCCGTTTCGTCATTGGCCGCTTCGACGCGCGCCATCAGCGTGCGTTCGAGGTCTTCGAGATTTGTCGACGTTTCCATTCGAGCCGCCTCATTGCTCACCCGCGTGCGGGGGAGCTGTCACGCGAAGCGTGACTGAGGGGGGATGGCGCTGGCGTTTGCCAGACTTACCCCCTCCCCTCGCTTCGCTCGGGACCTCCCCCGCATGCGGGGGAGGAGTTGGCGTGCCTACGCCAGCGCGCTCTTGGCTTGGTCGACCAAGCCTTTGAACGCATCGGGCTCGTGCATGGCGATATCGGCCATGACCTTACGGTCCAGCTCGATGCCCGCCTTGGCGAGCCCGGCGATAAATCGCGAGTAGGTCAGGTCGTGAATACGCACGGCGGCGTTGATGCGCTGGATCCAAAGCGCGCGGAATTCGCGCTTACGGACCTTGCGGTCGCGATAGGAATACTTCGCGGCCTTCTCGACTGCGGCGTTGGCCGTGCGGAAGGTTTTCGAGCGACGGCCGTAATAGCCTTTCGCCTTCTTCAGAACTTTCTTGTGACGGGCGTGAGCGGTGACGCCCCCTTTGACGCGAGCCATTTCAAATCTCCATCAGTGCTGGGAACGTCGGCGCTATTTCAGGCCGTACGGCATCCAAAGTTTCACGCGATCCGCATCCGGCTTTGCGAGCGCAGAGGTGCCGCGGTTCTGACGGATATATTTGCCATTGTGGCTCGAGAGGCGGTGACGCTTGCCAGCCGGACCAGCCATGACTTTGCCAGTCGCAGTGACCTTGAAGCGTTTTTTGACCCCGCTCTTGGTCTTCAGTTTCGGCATTTCATCCTCCAAGGGATAGACGTCCGGAGACGTCAAAAAGGGCCGCCACGGCATGCCTTACCGGCCGGGCCACCCAGAAAGGCGGGGCGTGTAGCATAGCCCCCTAGCCGGAACAAGCACTGCCCCGCTAATCTCCGCCCCGGAGACGCCGGATGCAGACGCCCCAAAGCCTCGCCGAGGCGAAAGCAATGCTCAAGACCGAGGAGGATAAGGCCCTCGGCACGCTCGACGTCATCATCGGCTCCCGCTGGCTAATGGCGATCCTTGCGACTTGCGTGTTGGCGTTCGGCCTGCACGCCGTCTATGCGCCAACGTGGCTCCCAAGCTTTACGGGGCTTTCCTTGGCAAACTTCGGCTTACCCAGCCACCTTGAACTCGGCCCCGGGACGCACGAGGTCGCCGCCGCTTGGCAGCGCCAGAACGGGAACGAGCATGTCCAAGCGCTGGCGTCGGAACACGCCGATCTCTTTCCGTACATCAACATCGCTGGTTTCGCGGTGTGCTTCATTCTGCTGCTGGTCAATCTGACCATCATGACCAAGCGGCGCCGCTTCACGCGCGGCTAGCTCTTTCGGAATCCAAAGCGGTACGGCGGTTTGCCACCCGGCCACTGCGACCAAGCACCTGGGCTCACCACTGCGAGCGTCACCGTACCGTTCGACGTCTGTAGCGGCTCGCCGAGCGTCAGTTCGTGCGCAACGCCGGAAACCTCCGCGCGCAAGCGCAACCGCCCCGCCCAAACGCAGGTGACGTTCGACGGGCACCGGCTGTCTTCGATCACCTCCAGCGGCTTCACCGTCAGCCCGCCGCCGAGATCGGCTGTTTCGCCCATCGCCGCGGAGACGACGCCGCTCGCATGCAGGTCCGCGTCGAGACGTTGATTATCAGCGCGGATTTGGGCTGCGAGCGCGGCGCCGCCCTGCGCCGGACTTGAGTCAGGCGCAGGCGTCGCGGCACACGCGGCTAGAGCCAACACAGAAAACAAGGCGGCGCGCACAAACACACTCCACGAGCGCTAATCGGGATCGCGAGTCTAGAAACGCACTCTGAACGTTGGCTGAGCGCCGCGCTTACACGCGCGGCGCCATAACCATCACCACTTGCCGGCCTTCGAAGCGCGGCTCGTGTTCGACCTTGGCGATCGCGTCGAGCTCGTCGCGCATGCGCGCCAGAAGCTCCATGCCCAGGTGGGTGTGCGCCATTTCGCGGCCACGGAAGCGTAGTGTCACCTTCACCTTGTCGCCTTCTTCGAAGAAGCGGTGAATGGCCTTCATCTTCACTTCGTAATCGTGGTCGTCGATATTGGGACGAACCTTGATTTCCTTGAGCTCGATGCGCTTGGCCTTCTTGCGCGTCTCGGCTTTCTTTTTCTGCTCCTCGAAGCGGAATTTTCCGTAGTCGAGAATCTTGCAGACAGGCGGGACGCTGTTCGGCGCGACTTCGACCAAATCGAGTCCCGCTTCACGTGCGGCGTCAAGCGCCGCGGAGATCGGCATCTCCCCCTGTTTTTCTCCTTCTGCATCGATGAGGAGGACGCGGGGCGTTCCGCGGATGTCCTCATTCACGCGCGGCCCATCCTTGGTGGGCGGTGGCGCGGCGTACGGTCGTCTGGCTATCGGGCCTTCTCCTATAGATGTTGATAAGCATGACTATCCGCGCCCTTTCGGACGCGGACTCACAGTCCGAATATTGCTTGTGATGAGCTGGCTATCAAGCCGTCGCAGCGTGTTGAATCACGCCACAGTTGCGTAACTGCCGCACCACTTGGTCCACCGGGAGATCGGCCACCACGGCGGCGGTGAAGGCGACCACCCCGCCCTTGCCGCGGGGGGCGGCCTGTTCGGGCGGCTGATCTGACGACACAAACACGAGGCACGAGGCGCCGGCTGCGGCCGCCAACCACATGGTGTCCACGTCGTCACCGACCACGAACGCTGCCCGCTCGCATAAGCCGATGGTCTGAAAGAGGTCGGCGCGGGTGACCAGGTTCTTCACCCGCGGCTCCTCCTTGGCGAGGGATGCGCCGATGGCGCGCTCCTCCGTGCCTCCCAGCACGATTGGAGTCACGCCCGAGTGGATGATCCGGCGAGCGAGCTCCAAGTATTTCTTTTCAGGCCAGTGGCGATTCAAGTCGTTGCCCGCCGCACGCGGCAACAACACCACGTAGGGTCCGCGAATGCCGAAATAGTCCGGTTGCAGACGTGGCGGATCGCGCAGCGCAGTCCGCGCCCAGCTCAAATCCGGCAACAATTGATCCGCGCCCGGAACACCGGCGATGGCGAGCTGGATGCCCAGCCGGTCCAGCGGGTTAAGGCTTCCGCGCGTTGCCTCCAGCGAAGAATGCGAAGCGCCCGCCACGGGCCCGGACCATTTCGGCGGCCAAGGCCGCAGACCTTGAAAATAGCTCGACGTGCGGCTTGAGCCCTCAAGGTCGTAGATCATGTCGTACTTGGCGGCGCGGATGCGGGCGATCAGCTTGGTGATCGCTTGCGGCTCCTTTGGTTTGCCATCGGCTTCGACGGTGTCGAAGTAGGGACATTTCTCCGCCAGTTCACGGGTCGTTTCGGTGGTGAGCAAATTGATGCGCGCGCCGATGTGCGCGGCGCGAATGCGCTTGGCCGCCGCGAGGGCGGTGACGAACTCGGCGACGCTGCCAAGTTGAATCACCAGCACGCGATGAGGCGCGTTGGATTCGTCGCCCTTTGACGAAGCCGGTTTGCGCCATGGCATCATGCATTCAACTCCTGAACCGCGTCGCGCTAAAGCGCCATACCGCTTTGTGCGTTCCCTGCGGCCCGCGCCTCTCCTGTGCGCAAAAGCCGTTGGTAAACCGCGAGCGTCGCTTCCTGCAGCGCCGCCGTCGAATAGAGCGATCGCGCCCTGCTCTGACCCAATCGTCCCATCGCCGCGCGCGCCTGCGGGCTGAAATCGATCAACCGCTCCAGCACGCTGGCGAGTGCAACAGCGATGCCAGGCGGCGCCAGGAAACCCGTTTCGCCCTCGACGATCGTTTCGGTGAACCCACCCATGTTCGACGCGATCACCGGCACACCCATAGCTTGCGCTTCAACTGCGCCGCGCCCGAACGCCTCCGGCTCGGTAACCGGGAACACGGCGATATCCGAAGCGGCGAACGCCACCGGCATTTTGTCGACGTGGCCGACAATCGCCACCGTCTCTTGCAGTCCCGCGGCTTTAATCGCAGCAACCATTTCCTGAAGGTAAGATGTGCGCCCCTGCGCATCGCCGGCGATAATCACTTTGAGGGCGCCCGGCCGGCGCTCCTCGATCAAGCGCACGGCCTCGATCAGCACCAGCTGACCTTTCCAGCGCGTCAGCCGCGCCGGCGCGATCACCACACAGCGGGCATCACGCGCGCCAAGGTTCCACAGCGTGCGCATCGCCGCGATTTCGCTCGGCGCGACATTAGCCCGATTGAACACATCGATGTCTGCGCCGCGCGGGATCGCCACGACGCGCTCCGGTTTGACGTCGTAGTTCTCCAGGATGTGCTCGCGCGTGTATTCGGAGTTGGCGATGACGACGTCGCCGCGCGCCATCACCGAGTTATAGAAGCGCTTCAGCCCACGGCGTCCGTTGTAGATGCCATGAAACGTGGTGACGAACGGCACACCGGTCATGCGGGCGGCCAGAAGCGCGCTCCAGGCGGGCGCACGCGAGCGCGCATGCACGATCTGCACGCGACGCTTTCTGATCACCGCAGCCAAACGCTGCGCGTTGAGCGCCACTGTCACTGGATTTTTGGAATTGACCGGCAGCCGGATCAGCTCGCCGCCGGTCGCCTCGAGGTCCGGCT
>DASZWS010000339.1:0-17591 GCA_035546515.1 Vitreimonas sp.
CGGAATGGCGCGATGGCCCGGGGGCGACAGAGGCGGAGAGCGATCCGCACGTCGCCTATTTCCGTTCGACCGACGCTTGCTATCGCACGTTCGCCGGCTGGTTTCACCGCGAGGCAGTGGTCACCGCCGAGCGCGTACGCAAACGCGAAGGATCAAGCAACGTGGGCGTCGCCAGGGCGCGTGCGCTTCTGAAGTCCGCAGGGGCCAAGCTCAGCGAGCGCGAGGGAAAAGAGATTCTTGCCGCGTACGGCGTGCCGGTTGCGGACGATCACGTCGTGCAGTCCGCCGATGAGGCGGTGGGGGCCGCGGAGAAGCTGGGGTTTCCCGTCGTCCTCAAAATTGAGTCCGCCGACATCGCGCACAAGACCGAAGCAGGCGTCGTTCGCCTCAATCTTAGCTCCGCAGAGACTGTTCGGCGCGCATACGCGGACATCGCCGCCGCTGCCGAGGCGATGGCGCCGAGGCCACGTATTGCCGGCGTTCTGGTGCAGCCGATGATTGGTAAAGGTCACGAAATCATGGTCGGCGCCAAGCTTGATCCAACTTTCGGACCGATGGTCGTGGTTGGGATGGGCGGTGTGCTGGTGGAGGTGCTGCGCGACAGCGCCGCCGAACTCGCGCCAGTCAGCGCTATGCAAGCGCACTCGATGCTGGCGCGCCTCAAGAGCTACGCAATTTTGAAGGGCTATCGCGGGGACGCCGGCGTCGATCTGGATGCGTTGGCCGACATTGTGGTGAAGGTTTCGGAATTGGCCGCCGACCTTGCTGATGAGATATCAGAGATCGATGTCAATCCGGTCATATGTACGCGAGATCGGACAATCGCAGTCGATGCGCTGATCGTGCGCACGACGGGAGGCTGAAATGGCCAAGTGGCTCAAGTCGCAGGAATTCATCACCTTTGAAGTGAAGGACCACATCTGCCGCATTACGCTCAATCGGCCCGACAAGCGCAACGCGCTTTCGCCGCAACTGATTGCTGAAATTCACGCAGCGATGCTGGAGGCCGATGATCTCGTCGACGTACACGTCATCATTCTGCAAGGCGCCGGCGCTGACTTCTGCGCGGGCTACGACCTTGCCGCAGGCTACGTTGAACTCGCGCCGGAAGAAGCCGCTAAGTATCGCACGCGCATGGGCACCATGGACGACGATGTCTGGACCATGACGCGAAAAATGCACCAGATGCTGATCATTCCGGACATTCATAAGCCGGTCATCGCGAAGGTGCAGGGTCGCGCCCTGGCCGGCGGCGCTGAACTTGCGCTGGCGTGCGACATCATCATTGCCGCGGACGATGCGCAGATTGGTCATCCCGGCGTGCGCGGCTTGGGATCGCCGCCGATCAATTTCTGGTTCTACCACGTCGGACCGCAATGGGCGAAGCGGCTGCTGCTCACCGGGGATCCAATCAGTGGCTACGATGCGGCGCGTATTGGCCTGGTGCTCGATTCCGTTCCAGCCGGCGAACTAGATGCAGAAGTATCGAAGCTGGCGGCGCGCATCGCCCTCATCGATCCGGAAATTACCGCGGCGAACAAGCGCGTGGTCAACATGGCGATGGAGGTTGCCGGCGCGCGCACGATGCAGAAGCTTTCGACCGAGATCGACGCGCGCGCTCATCTCTCGCAGGGGCCGTTGCGCAAGAAATTCAAGGGCGATGTGAAAGAAGTAGGCGTGCGTGAAGCGATCAAGAAGCGCGACGCACTCTTCGGCAATGAAGCTGTGCGCATCCGCAATGGCGAGAAAAAATAAATGCGCTCAGAGGCGGCGCTTCAAGAAGTCGCCCGCCTTGGCGATGGCGGCGCGAGCGAGCGCGACGTCGCGTCCCATTTGCATGAAGCCGTGTACGGCGCCCGGCCATTCATCGACTTCGCAATCGGTGTTCGCAGCAGCGAGTCGTTGCGCCAGCGCGCGCGAATCGTCGGCGATGGGATCGAGCGCTGCGATCCCAAGATAGATGGGTGCGAGCCCACGCAGATTCGCATCCAGCGGGCGTGCGAGCAAGGGCGCAGCGAGCGTGCCGCCCAAGAATTGGGTCCAGTACCAGCGCATGCGCTCGGTAGTGAGGCCGAACCGGCCATCGCCAAGCTCGCGATAGCTGCTGGTGTTAAAGGTGGGGGCGAAGGCGCCGTAGAAGCACGCCGTCGCGCGCGGCATCTCATGACCCACGTCGCGTTCTCTGAGCGAAACGCCAATGGCGAGATTGGCGCCAGCGCTGTCGCCAGCGACGCCAAGCTGGTTGGTAGGCAATGCGAGCTTCGTCGCGTTCGCATGCAGCCAGCGCCAAGCGGCGATAGCGTCATCGAGCGGCGCGGGAAATGGGTGCTCCGGCGCGAGGCGAAAATCGAGGCCGAGTACGGCGCAATCGCCGGCAAGTGCGAGGCGGCGCATCAGGCTGTCGTGGGTGTCGACGTTGCACGTGGCCCAACCGCCCCCATGCAGGTAGAGCACGGCGCGCTTGGGCGCTTCCGGTCGATACAGGCGTGCCCGCAGGGGACCGCCGGGGCCGGCAATCTCGAAGGTCTCAACCTGGGCGAGCGCGGGCGTGCCGTCGTTGAAATACATCGCCATAGCGTTGGCCAACGGCCGCGCCGCAGTGATCGGCATCTTGGTAATGTCAAAGGGCGCGGCGCTGGCGGCCTGTTTAGCGCGCGCGGCGGCGATCTCAGGATCGATCATGCTTGCAGGCTAAACGCTTCACAGATGCGAAGCCAATCACCAGAACTGCGTCCGCGATGAGCAAACCGCGTACAATCGCCGAGCTGGCCGCTTGGCAGGCGAGGGCGCAGGAGCCCGTTCTCGACGCGACGCGCAAGATCGTTGACGCCCACCATCACATGTGGGAGCGCTCGCCGCAGCGGTATGAGATCGAAGAATTCGGCGCCGAAATGCGCGCGGGTCATAACGTCGTTGCCAGCGTTTTCGTGGAATGTACGTCGAACTATCGCGACGATGGCCCGGAGGCGCTGAGGCCGGTTGGCGAGACCGAACACGTCGCCGAACAGGCTGTGGCGCACGCGCGCGTCGATATGCAGCCGTGCGCGGCGATTGTGGGCCATGCCGATTTGATGCTGGGTTCTGACGTGGGCCCAGTGCTCGACGCGCACATGGCGGCTGGGCAAGGCCGTTTCCGCGGCGTGCGTGTGCAGGCGCAGCATGACGAAGAACTCGGTGCGATGGCGCGGCGTACGCCAACGGTTGGCATGCTTGACAGCGCCGAATTTCGAGCTGGCGTGCAGGAACTGACCCAGCGCGGGCTGGTGCTCGACGTCTATCTGTATTTCACGCAGTTGGAAGAACTCGCCGCGCTGGCGCGCGCGGCCCCCGACACACGTATCGTCCTCAATCATTGCGGCACACCCCTTGGAATTGGCCGCTTTGCGGGGCGTCGTGACGATGTCTTCACCGCTTGGCGCGAAGGCGTTCTGAAACTATCGGCATTTCAGAACGTGTGCGTGAAGCTGGGCGGGTTGGGCATGCCGCTTTGCGGTTTCGGTTTCGAAGACGCAGCCGCGCCTCCTGGTTCAGCGGCGCTCGCGCAGGCGTGGGGCCCCTACATCGACACGCTAATAAACGCGTTTGGCGCCGCGCGCGCGATGTTCGAGAGCAACTTCCCCGTCGACAAGCAATCGTGCAGCTATGCGGCGCTTTGGAACGCCTTCAAGCGCATTAGCGCGGGCTGTTCTGACGCCGAAAAAGATCAGCTTTTCGCCGCAACGGCGAAGAAAATCTATTCCATCGCCTCTTAAAGCGTGGCGCCACCACACGCAGCGCGCGCATTGCTCTGTGTTCATCGCGGATGGCGCGCAAGAAGCCGCTAATCATGAGCGAACGGCATAGGTGGCCCAACAAATATGGTTTGCCGGGAACCTCTCCCACAATCAGCCTCGTAAAAAATATGGGGTCATAGCCCTAAGGGGAGGAATGCATGTCCATCGAGACGCGGGTCCGCTGGGGACTCTTGTCGGCGCTTCTCGCGAGCACCGCGCTGGTGACGCCAGCTTTTGCACAAGACAACACCGCGCCGGCGACAACACAGGCGCAAACGCAAGATCAAAGCGCGGCCTCGGATCAAGGCGGCGTTGAGGAAATCACCGTCACGGCGCAGCGCCGGTCGGAACGGCTCCAGGATGTGCCGATCGCAGTGACGGCGGTGACGCCGCAAGCGCTGCAAACTGCAGGCGTGACCTCGAGCTTGGATCTGCCCCACCTGGCGACCGGCGTGACTTCTTCGCCGACGACAGCGAACGCGTTCTTTATCCCGTACATTCGCGGCGTCGGTTCGAACTCTCCGGCGACCGGCAACGATTCCTCGATCGCCATCTACATCGACGGCGTCTATCAGTCGGACAAGTCGGCTAACGTGCTCGACTTCAATAACATCGACCGCATTGAAGTGTTGAAGGGCCCGCAAGGCACGTTGTTCGGCCGCAATGCAACCGGCGGCGCCATCAACATCGTCACCTTGCAGCCATCCGAAACTTTCACAGCCAATGGCGAAGCTTCTTATCAACGCTTCGATCGTTGGACGGCGCGTGGCTACATCAGCGGCCCGCTGGCCGAGGGGCTGAGCGGCGCGCTCGCGTATCAGCACGTCGGCGGCGGCGACTATGCGCGCAATACCGGCCCGGTCCGCGTGGAAGACTTTGGCGGCATCGAGGCGGATAGCTTCGACGCCAAATTGCGCTGGCAACCGAATGCGCAGTTCGAAGCCACGTTGGGCCTGAACTACGTTGATCGCGAGACCACGGATCTCAACTCGAACCTTTTCCCGGTTCCAGGAACGACGCCGGTCGGCGTGTTGCTTGGCGGCGTCGCCAATTTCAACCTCTACGAATATTCCGGCAGCCCCAACTTTTACGAGACTAAGGCGACGCGCGGCACGCTGAACATGCGTTACTCGTTCGCCAACATGGATCTCGTGTCGATCACCGGCTACGTCCACACCACCGACGAAACCGATCTCGACTACGACGGTACGTCAGCTGATGTACTCTACTTCAACGAAGTGCAGGGCACCAACGACTGGTCACAAGAGCTGCAGTTGATCTCGACGGACAGCGGCCCGCTGCAGTGGGTGTTGGGCGCTTACTACTTCGACGGCACCGCGCGTGTTTCGCCGTTGAATCTCAATCAAGGTGTTCCCTACAACTTCAGCCCCGACACAGATCCGACAACCTTCCCAGCGGGTGGTTCGATCACCAGCATCCAAGCGCGTGGCCCCACCACCGCGGAAGCCATTTATGGCCAAGCAACGTACGCGCTGACGCCCGACACCAACCTCACAGCGGGCCTGCGCTACACGCGCGAGCATCGCGAATATACTTTCACCGTATCTGGGATCGGCCAGATCGCGCCGGGATTCTTCTCACCGACTCTTATCCCGCTGGTGAGCGACGACGGCAACCGCGATCGCACGTTCGACAAACTGACATGGCGGCTCGCGCTGGATCACAACTTCACGCCAGACGTGATGGGCTATTTGAGTTGGAACCGCGGCTTCAAGAGCGGCACCTTCAACTTGAACGATTTCACCCCGAACCAAGCGGCGGTGAACCCCGAACAGCTGGACGCTTATGAAGCCGGTCTGAAGAGTCAGTGGCTTGATCACACGCTGCAGATCAACTTGGCGGCTTTCTACTACGACTACAAAGACATTCAGGTGGATACAATCATCGCCAGCGGCTCTGGCTCTAGCGCCACGGTCCTGCAAAACGCGGCGAGCGAGCACAACTATGGCCTCGACGTTGATGTGATCTATCAGCCCGTCGAGAACTTCCAATTGCGCGCCAGCGCCACGTTCTTGCACGCCGAGTACGAAAGCTTTCCGGATGCAACCGCATTTCTGCCGGACGCAAACGGCAATGGCGTGGAAACGCAAATTGACGCTAGCGGCGAACGTGGTCTGTTTGCGCCAGAATGGTCGTTCAACATCGGCGCCGATTACACGTGGCATCTTGAGGGCGGCAGTTCAGTCGTGCTGAGTGGCGATTACTACCGCACCGCCGAGTTCAAAGTGGGCCTCGGCCCGGAAGACCGCGTCAACGAGTACGACTCGCTGGGCATGTCGCTGACCTGGAACGCCCCAGGTGATGCCTACTACATCCGCGGCTACGGCCAGAACATGACTGACCAGCAGGTGATCGGTACGAGCCTTTCGGCGGTCAAGGCTTCGCGCCAAGAGATCGTGCCGGCGTCTTACGGCGTCGCCATCGGCTTCCACTTCTAGAGGCCATGCGATGCGCGTGCGGTCGGGGCTGGCCGCACGCGGACTACTTTCTCAAAGGGGCGTCGAGGATCGCTTCTGCGAGCGCGTGTGGAGCAGAGTAAAAGGGCGAATGGTCCGCGTCGATGACGCGGACCCTTTCGCATGGCGACCGCGCCAGCATTTCACGTTGCAAGATGGCGTCGATGGTGGAGTTGTCGCGCGCACAGCCGATGTAGCTGCGCGGCACGCGGCCATAGCGCTCCGGTGTCAGCGATAGCTTGTGAGTCAGTGGCGCGATCGGCTCGGGCTCAAGCCGGTCGAGCGCGCGTTCCGCAGGCAGGGAGGGTGTGCCGCTGTATAGCCTCGCGCGGGCAGTATCTCGCTCAAGGGTAAGGGAGGCGCCGTCGGCGGCGAAGATGACGGGGATTTGCGGCGCACCGCTCCAGGCGGCGGCGTCGAAACCTGAAAGGCCGTCAGGCACAAGCAGTGCGGCGACGTAGACGAGCCCAGCCAAGTCTGCGCCGAGAATCTCCGCAGCTTGGCTCGCAATGATGCCGCCGCGGCTGTGGGCAACGATGACGCGCGGCGCTGGCATCGCGCGTACGGCGCCGGCGGCAAACCGCGCCCAAAGGTCGAGCGAAAGATCTTCGTGGGGCGTGGCGTCGCCGCCCATGCCCGGCAAATCGACAGCGCGCGTGAGGTGTCCGTGCGCTTGAAGCAGCGGTTCAACCACTTCCCAGCACCAGCTGCCGTGGCTGGAGCCGGAAATGAAAAGATAGGAGGTCATCCGAGGTGCGCGTAGACCGACTTGAGTTCGGTGTAGGCGTCAATCGATGCGCGGCCGAGTTCGCGGCCGAAGCCAGATTGCTTGAAGCCGCCGAAGGGCGAGATAACGTCCACTTGAAGGTAGGTGTTGATCCACACGGTGCCGGCGCGCAGGGCGCGTGCGACGCGATGGGCGCGGCCGATGTCGCGGGTCCACACGGCGGCGGCGAGGCCATAGTCGGTTTGGTTGCCGAGACGAACCGCTTCTTCCTCCGTGTCGAAGCGGATGACTGAAGCGACGGGTCCGAAGATTTCTTCCTTGGCTATGCGCATGTCGTTGCTCACATCGCTAAAAACCGTGGGCTGTACGAAATAGCCTTTGCCCGGACGTACGTCGGCGCCGAGCGCGACCTTGGCGCCATCCTGTTTGCCGACCGCGAAGTAGTTGGTGACGCGATCGTACTGCTCGCGCGACACCAGCGGCCCCATCATGGTGCGTGCGTCCATTGGATCGCCGGGGGCGAAGGCGGCCGCTGCCGCGGTCAATTTCTCGATGAAGGCGTCGTAAATAGAGGCTTGCACAAACACGCGCGAGCTGGCGACGCAGATCTGTCCGGCAAGGAAGCAGAAACCGCCGACGCTCGAAGCAGCGGCGCGATCAAGATCGGCGTCGGCAAAAATGATGTTGGGTGACTTGCCGCCGAGCTCAAGTGTCACGCGCTTCACGGTGCCTGCCGCGGCTTGGACGATTTTCTTGCCCACCTCGGTCGAGCCCGTGAAGGCTATCTTGTCGACATCTGGGTGCGCCACGAGCGCCGCGCCGGCTGTTTCGCCAAAGCCGGTGACGACGTTGACGACGCCCGGCGGCACGTCGGCCTCCAGAAGCAATTGTCCAAAGCGGATCGCTGTGAGGGGGGTTTGCTCAGCTGGCTTCAGTACCACGGTGTTGCCGCATGCTAACGCCGGCGCGATCTTCCAGGATGCAGAACTCAGCGGCCCGTTCCAAGGAATGATCTGGCCACACACGCCGATGGGCTCGCGCAAAGTGTAGTTCAGCGTCTCGGGTCCGGACGGATTGGTCTCACCATAAATCTTGGTCGGCCAGCCGGAGTAGTAGCGGAAGGTCTGCGCGACGTCGGCGATCTGCGCGCGCGCGAACGAAATCGGGCATCCGTTATTGAGTGTCTCCAGCTGCGCCAATTCTTCGACATGCTTCTCGACCGTGTCGGCGATGCGCAGCAACAAGCGCGTGCGCTCATGTGGAGACATGCCGCGCCAGCTTTTTTGCTCCAGCGCGCGGCGCGCAGCTTTGACCGCGGCGTCAACGTCTGCTGCATCGCCCGACGCGGCGGCGGCGATTTTCTCCTCGGTCGCGGGATTGATCGCATCAAAGGTCTGCCCTGATTGCGCCGGCGCCAGCTTGCCATCGATCAGCAGCTGTTTGGCGCCGCCGCTGAGAAATGCGCGCGCGGCATCGCCAAGCGCGGTGATGTTTGGATTGCCGTCGGCCATGGGTGTCCTCGCTAGTCGAAGGTGATGACGGCGCGAATGCTCTCGCCGCGCTCCATCATTTTGAAGCCGTCGTTGATGCGTTCCAGCGGCAGGCGATGGCTGACCAGCAAATCGGAACGCAACTGACCTTTGGCATGCCAGTCCAGCAGCTTTGCGATATCGGTTCGGGGTTTGGCCTTGCCGAAGAACGATCCCATCACCGAGCGTCCTGACAGCACCGACGACACGGTAATCGGCAATTTGTCGCGCCCTGGCGGACAGGCCCCGATCTGCACCAGTGTGCCCCATTCCATGCGCGTCGCATCGAGGGCTTTGGGGCCGAGCTCAATATTACCGACACATTCAAACGCGTAATCAGCACCCGCGCCGCCGGTGAGATCTTTGATCGCGGCGGTGACGTCGTCGGTTTTGCGGGCATCGATGAAATCGGTCAGTCCGAACTTGCGGGCGATCGCTTCTTTCGCTGGATTAGCGTCGACGCCGATGATTTTCGACGCCTTCGCCAACCGCGCGCCATCGACCACGTTGAGACCGACGCCGCCCAGGCCGAACACCACGACGGTCGAGCCAGGTTCGACCTCAGCGGTGTAGAGCACCGAACCCACGCCAGTCGGCACCGCACAGCCGAACAGACACGCCACGTCGAATGGAATTTCGTCGGGGATTTTGGTGGCGAAGCTCTCATCGACGATCGTATGCGAGGCGAAGGTCGCGCCTGGCGCCAGAACCGAAACCGGTCCGTCGTTCAAAGTGAAATGAGGGGACGGCGCAAAGCCGACACCCATCGCCGCGAGGCCGACTTTCTCGCACAAGTTTGTGCGGCGCCCCGCGCACTGGGCGCATTCTCCGCATTCGCCGATCGCGCAGGTGACGACGCGATCACCCACCTTCAGCGATTTCACGCCAGGTCCGCATTGGATCACGATGCCGGCGCCTTCGTGCCCCGGGATGAGCGGCCGGAGCATCGGCACGCCGCCATCCATGACGAACAGATCGGAATGGCAAAGTCCTGCTGCCTTAGCTTCGATCAGCACCTCACCGGGCCCAGGCTCTTTGAGCGTCAAGCGTTCGATGGTCAGAGGCGCTTTAGTCCCGTGTGATACGGCAGCACGCACGTCCATGAAGCGGCCTTCCTCTATTGTGCGATCTGTGCGCCGGGCTTGTAGCTGATCGGCATGTGTTTGACGCCCCAAAACAGCGTTGACGCCGCCATCTGAGGTTCGCCCGCAAGCTGCGGCGGCTCCGGCATGTGCTCAAGCAGGTATTCCAGGAGAATGCGCATCTCGGCGCGGGCGAGGTGGGCGCCAAGGCAGTGATGTTTGCCGATGGCGAAGCCGAGATGGTTGTTCGGCGTGCGCGCACTATCGAAGCGATGCGGATCAGCGAACACCTTCTCATCGCGGTTGGCCGATGCGAGCCAGACCACCACCCAGTCGCCCTCTTTCACTTTTTGGCCGCCAATGACCGTTTCTTCCGTCGCCGTGCGCAGCGTGTGCGTGAGCGGCGACGCCCAGCGCACGCCCTCTTCAGCGACCGCCTTTATCGCATCGGGATCGTGGCGCTTTTCGCGCAATGCGCGCCACTGCGCCGGATCGCGCATCAATTCGAGCAGGGCCGACGAGAGCGCCGCGCGCGTGGTTTCGTGTCCCGCCGCAAAGAACATTAGACCGTTGAAGCCGAGTTTGTCGGGCGAAAGCAGTTCGCCATTCAACTCGGTACGCGCGAGCGCGCTCAGTAAATCGTTACCGCCGCCGCCGCGTCGCTCCATCGCCAGTTTCGCGCAATACTGCACCAGATTGATGGTGCCGGCTTGGCTCGTTTCCAGCGGCGTGCCGACGCTCCACTCCGGATCCTCCGGTGCGGCGCTCATGTTATTCCAGCGATAGAGGTCGTCCCAATCGGCCTCGGGCAGGTCCATCATGGCGCTGATGACAGCGAGCGGCAGGCGCCCGGCGATATCAACGGTGAAGTCGCATTCGCCGCGCGGCAGGACGTCGTTGAGAATTTTTACGGCACAATCGCGGATCAGCTGCTCAAGCTCGCCAATGCCGCCTACCGAGAAGCGATCGTTGAACGCCTTGCGCATGATCACGTGTGGTTCGCCATCCATCACTGAGAGGTTGGCGCCGGAACGGATGAGCCGCATGAACTCACTTTTCTCGACGTCATCCATCTCGGCATTTTGCGGCAGCGAGGCGCCGTAGCGCTGGATCGAGAACGTCTTGTTGTCGTTCATGAACACTTGCATGGCGTCGCCGTGCCTGGTCACCGACCAGAAGCCGCGCGCCAGCGCGCCCTCGGTCCAATGCATGGGATCGTGCTGGCGCCATTTAGCCAGGATCGACAGTGGATCGCCCGACGCGAAAAACCCCGGCGTCGTGATATTGACGTCGTCGCTCCGGTCCACTGGCCGCCTCCCTGAATGAGCGGTGCGCCGCCTGATTGTAGGTCTGCGCAGGATGCGAGTGTCGGCTGCCGCTGTCACCCGGCAAGGAAATTTTGGTCATGTTGAAATGAGCTTTGCTCGGCAGGCTTGCCGCGCGCGGCGCGGCGCCAGAAGAAGGCGACATGACAGGATCAAATGGACCGCTGACGGGCGTACGGGTTGTTGAGTTCGGCGGCATCGGGCCGGGCCCGTTTTGCGGTATGCTGCTGTGCGATCTCGGCGCGGAAGTAATCCGCGTCGACCGGCCAGACTATGTGCCTCCGTATCTGCAGTTGGCGCAGCGCGGTCGTCTCTCGGTAACGCTCGACCTTAAGTCGGAAGCCGGCCGCGAAGCCTGTCTGCAGCTGATCGAACGCGCCGAGATCATGTTTGAAGGTTTTCGCCCCGGGGTGATGGAGCGGCTGGGCCTCGGGCCTGACGTGGCGCTGAAGCGCAACCCGCGCATCGTTTATGGCCGCATGACCGGTTGGGGCCAGGAGGGGCCGCTGGCGCAGGCGGCAGGCCACGACATTACCTACCTCGCCCTCGCCGGCGCGTTGCACGCGATCGGCACGCGGGAAACGCCTGTGCCGCCGATGAACCTCGTTGCCGATTTTGGCGGTGGGGCGATGTATCTGGCTTTCGGCATGTTGGCAGCCCTGACGCACGCGCGCGCTACCGGACAAGGTCAGGTCGTGGATGCGGCGATGACCGACGGCGTCGCTTCGCTGATGACTACAATTTACGGCCGCCTGCTTGGCGGCGCTTGGCGCGACGAGCGGGGCGTGAATCTGCTCGATGGAGGCGCGCCGTTCTACAGCGTCTACAAGTGCGCGGATGGCAAGTGGGTGGCCATCGGTTCGCTCGAGCCGCAGTTCTACGCGCTCTTGCGCGCGAAGCTCGAACTCACCGAGCCGTGCTTCGACAGGCAAAATGATCAGTTGCAGTGGCCCGCACAGCGTCAGCGGCTCACGGAGATTTTCGCGAGCCAGCCGCGGGCACATTGGGAGGCGATTCTCAGCGGCACCGACGTGTGCTTCGCTCCGGTGCTCTCGCTCGGCGAAACCGCCGCGCATTCGCATAACGCGGCGCGGGGAACCTACATTGACGTCGACGGCGTTATCCAACCGGGGCCTGCGCCGCGTTTTTCGGTAACCCCCGGAAAAGTCCGTTCGCCGCCGCCCGAAGTCGGCGCACACACGCGTCAAGCTCTGCAAGCATGGAATGTGTCAGCCGAGATTATCGATATCGTGGCTCGGGCGTAGCTGATCTGATCGCGAGCGCGGCGAGAGAAACGTCTTCGAACACTAGAGACGCCGGAGAATCGCATTTGTTTCCCTGTTACGAATTCCCGGCAGAGATTTCAGATTGACCGAAAAGTGCTCACGCACGGCCGCAAAGGCGGCGGCACTTGTGGGTGACAGCGGCGATTTTCCCAGTATTTTCCAGTTAAAGGGAAAGTTGGCCAGAGAGCGGATCTACCGGGACTGTCCACGCCACCAACTTTTCAAGCACTTACGCGGTGCCAATCTTACAGCAAAACGGCCGTGATACCGGCAGACCAATTTACGGTCGCTGTCGTGACGGCATTCGGGGTCACGCCGTTGCAATCAACCTGGATGTGCGTGCTCTCTTCGGATGGCGACTCTGGAGCGAGTGTTGCGGAGGCAGCTCAAGATCAGACTTGTTCGCGCGATTTTGGAAGACAGCGAATTGATCGGGGAGGCTGCCGGCCTGGCGGCGCGTGTTGCGGTGAACCCACGGCCGGCGCTGATGTTCGCCAAACGCTTGCTGCCGAGGGCGCAGACCGGCACGCTGGCGTAATCGCTTGAGCTGGCCGCCGCGTATCAGGTGCTCGCGCACGAGATAGACGAACACAAAGCGGCGGTGGCCGCGTTGTTGCAGAAGCTGAGGGCGTGAGCGCGGCGCGGCCGCGCTAGGCTTTGCGTCGGCGAGACCCCTCCGACGCCAGCGAAGGCAAGACGAACTTTCGCAACAGGTCTTCTATTTCTGTGCCGCTTAGGTCTGGGCGAGTGTCGAACAGCCGATGGATTTCAATTAAATTGATTGGTTCCGTGCATCGCCTTTTGCAAGCGCCGCAGGCGCGACCTTGCAAACTGCGTCAGCCCCGCGTGAGAACTGCGCAGACAAGGCGGTTGGAGCGGGCTAGGGTCGGCGCGACGGGGGAATTCGGATGGCGTCAGAGCGAAAACCAGCGCGCGCACGGTCTGATGGACGTGCGAAATCGCGCGTCTATTGGCTGTTTGTGGGCGCCTTTCTGTTTGCGGCGGTTGCCGTGTTCTACGCCAATCTTGGGGTGTTGCAGTCCCTACGCTATCTCGTGTTCGACTCTTACCAGCGCATTGCGCCCGCAGCTTCGATCAGCAATTCGCCCGTGCGGATCGTCGACGTCGACGAGGCGTCGATTGCGCGATTCGGGCAGTGGCCGTGGCCACGCACGACCATGGCGCGGCTGACCAATGCTTTGGGCGCGCTGCACGCGAAGGCCATCGTTTTCGACGTGATGTTCAGCGAACCGGATCGGACATCGCCGGAGCAAATGCTGCAATGGGTTGATCCCGACCAACGCTCGGTCCTGCAAAATGCCATCGGCGGATGGCCCACCCATGATGCGCTTTTTGCCGATGCGCTGGCGCGCAACCCAACTGTCTTGGCGGCGACGTTCGAGGACGGAGGGCCTGCCGAAACCTTTCCCTTAAAGGCGGGCATGGTGGTTTCTGGAAGCGATCCTGCGCCCTCATTGCCGTCGTTCTCCGGATTTGCCGGCGACTTGCCTTCGTTGATCGAGGCCGCGCACGGCATCGGCTCGATGAACTGGGTGCCCGACCGCGACCAAGTCATGCGTCGCGTGCCGCTCTTGTTCGCGCAGGGCGGCGCACTGGCGCCTTCGTTGGCGCTGGAGGGCCTGAGGGTCGCCGAGGGACAGACGACTTATGTTGTACGTTCCTCAAACGCGCATGGGTCCAATGGCGGCGGCGCGCGTCCGCGCGTGATTCAAGTGCGCGTGGGCGATCACGCTCTGGCGACCGACGCAACAGGCGCGATTTGGCTGCATTTCCGCCGTAGCGATCGCGGGGCTTATATCTCGGCTGCGCGGGTATTGTCGGGCGAGGTCGACGCGGCGCAGATCAGCGGCAAGATTGTTCTGATCGGCACGAGCGCGCCAGGGCTGCTGGATTTGCGCGCGACCCCGCTCGATGCCGCGATCCCGGGTGTTGAGGTGCATCAACAGGCCATCGAACAGATGATCGCCAACGATTATCTCACCCGGCCTGATTTCGCCCCCGCCATCGAATTGCTGACAGCGGTGCTGGCGGTGCTCGTACTGGCGTTTGCGGCGCCAAGATTGTCGGCAAGCGCCGGCGCTTTTCTGGGCGCGGCGATCATCGCGGCGATTTTGCTGGCTGGGATCGGACTTTTTCTGAGCGGCGGGTATCTATTCGACCCAATTTTTCCGAGTGCGTGCGCGGCTCTGTTCGCGTCGGGATCGGGGCTTTACCTGTTTCAGAGGACCGAGCAACAGCGGGCCGAAATTCGCCGCGCCTTTGGCCAGTATGTGTCGCCGGGCGTAGTCCGGCAGCTTGCGGCGAACCCTGCGGCGCTGAAGCTCGGCGGCGAAGTGCGGGATCTGTCACTGCTGTTTTGCGACGTGCGCAATTTCACCGGCATATCCGAAGGACTCAGCGCCGAGGAGTTGACCTCATTCATCAATAGCCTGCTGACGCCGCTCAGCGACATCATCATCGAGCGCGGCGGCACCGTTGATAAATACATGGGCGATTCCATCATGGCGTTTTGGAATGCGCCGACAGACGACAGCGAGCATGCGCGTCATGCGTGCGAAGCGGCCGAGCAGATCGTGGCGCGCATGGTCGATCTCAACACACAATGGCGGGCAAACGCGGAAGCGGCAGGGCGATCTTTCGCCAAGGTCTCCATCGGCATTGGCGTCAATTCGGGGGAATGCTGCGTTGGCAATCTCGGGTCCGAGCGGCGCTTCGACTATTCGGCCATCGGCGACAACGTCAACGTCACCGCGCGGCTGGAAGGTCTTACCAAGATTCTGGGGCTTGCATTCGTGGCCGGCGAAGAGACGGTGCGGCGCTTGCCGGACATGGCCTTCCTTGAAGTCGATCTGATCCGTTTGAAGGGACGCTCCGCGCCGTCGCGCGTGTTCACTTTGATGTCGACGATCGAACTCGGGCAAGGCGACCATGCGGACTTGAAGAACGCGCATGATAGTTTCATCGCGGCCTACCGCGCCGCTGCCTGGGCTGACGCGCGCGCCCAGCTCGCGGCTCTGCAAGCGCGCGACATCAAGGGGCTGAACGCGCTCTATGCGGTTTATCAGGAGCGCATCGCCGCGCTTGAATCAGAAAACGCAGGCGACTGGGACGGCGTTTTCACCGCGACGACGAAAGCGTAGGCAGGGCGGCCTCAGAACTGCCGCGAAAGCGAGATCGAAGCGATCTGTCCGTCGTAATCGGAAGAAGGATCGTTGGATTGGTTTTGGCGATAGCGATACGCCATGGTGAGACCGCACGAGCAATCAAAGAGATTCCACAGCGTCAGTTTGATCTCGGGTTCGATGTAGATGTCGTGGCGCTTGTCGCCCGCGAACTCGGTTTCCGAATAGAAGCGATCGCGTAGCTCGGCGCCGATCGCGCCGAACAGATGATCGTTGAAGCGGTAGTTGTACGTCGCTTCCGCGCCAAGCTCCGTATATCGCCCCGGCGCGATCGGGTCGTTCTGAATGTCGGCGGTTGCGCCGTCGATGCCGCTCCAGCGCAGCCATGGCACGACGACCAGCCAGTCGTCATCGGAGAACAGGCGCGGTTGCGAGATGCCGCCCATGAGTTCGACATACGGGCCTTGATCGGACGTGGAGGTGTCGCCGTAATCGCGCCAACCTGCGCGCAGGCGCGCCCAATAGGTCGCGCTGTCCTTGTGGCCCTCGATGGTGACGCCTGCGTTGACCTCTTCGTAGTAGAGAGAGTCTCCGAAGCTAGAGACCGCCAAGCCAAGGGCGGGAATGGCCGCGTCCGTGGGCGTGAGATCGAACATCGGCCCCATCGAGGCGCTGAGGTATGCGTAGTTGAGATCGTTCTGGTCGGCGTAGAACTCGCCGTAGAAATTGGCGACGGTGCGCCAGCGCCGAGAGCCGAAGGCGCGTTCGTCGACCCAGGTCGCCCGCGCCGTGGTGGCGAGATCGGACTGCGCGTCGGTGCTCAGGTCGGCGGGGTTGGAATCCCATTGTTCGCCGACTTCGACCCGCAAAGAGGTGTCCGCGGGCTGGATCACGCGACGCACGCGCTCGTAGCCGTGCTGTGCTTCGATATTATCGGGAGAGTTGATCAGGATCCGCTCATAGGCCGCGAGCGCGAGCCGCAGCTTGCCCTGCGTCTCAGCGACGTGGGCGTACTGAAGGTTGAGGGTCACGTCCTGGGGATGTTCGAGGATTTGGGCGTTTAGTTCGTCGAGTGTCTGGGCGCGGACCGGCAAGTTCGGTGCAAACGAAAAGGCGACTACGCACGTGGCGAGCAGAGCCGCGCGCCAGACAACTCGCGCAGCTCGCCATACGGCGAGTTTTCGCTTGCGTGCCATAGGCTGAACGACCCCACCCAGACGAGGCGCAAAGACTTTTGCCGCCATCGGTAAGAACACTCAATTCGGAATGTCGTGTCAGAGCAAGCCCCTTCTATCGGAAGGCGCGCGCATCGCTGTACAAGCCAACGAGGCGAACCGAACTCGCGCCATTCCTAGAAACGGTTGCCTCCCGCCAGAATGCGCTTACGCTCTTGCGCAACTTGGGAAGCGGTGGACCAGCCCCGCGGGGCTGCGCGCGGGCGCAACGGGCAAAGTGATGAAAACGCGGATTGCACTGTTGACGCTGGGGACGGCGCTTTCGACGCTCTTGTCGATCTACCAAGCGCATGCCGATACGCCGCGGATTGGCGTCGCTGCGGCGGTCCGCAATGAGGTTACCGCCACGCCGGCCTCGCAAGCGCCTCATGCCCTGAGCGTCGGCGGCGCCATTTTCGAAAACGACACTATCCGAACCGGCACAAATAGCGTCGCGCAATTGCTGTTTCAGGATCAGACCACGCTCAGCGTCGGCCCGCGCTCGCAAGTCACGCTCGATCACTATGTCTATGATCCGCATCAATCCGTCGGCGACGTCGCGATCTCGCTGGCCAGTGGCGCGCTGCGCTTCATCACCGGTTCGCAAGATCCGCATAGCTATTCGATCAGGACGCCTGTCGCCACCATCGGCGTGCGGGGCACCATCGTCGATTTCCTGTTCATCAACGGGCGCGCGTTCGCGATTCTGGATGAAGGCCGCGCGCTATTCACGTTGGGCAACGGGCGCACGGTTGAACTGAACGACCCGGGGACCGCGCTTGAGTTCTTTGCCGACGGCAGCGCCTCAACCCCGCTAACCTGGCGCGGACGCTATGAAGCGGGCCAGCGCGCGACTTCATTTCCGTTGTACGGCAATTCGTTCGCGGACATGCCCGAGCGCGAAGGTGCGCCGGACGCTGACACGCACAGCAATCGCACCGACGAACATGCTGCGCGTGGCGCTGAACCGCCGCCACCGGTGACGCCACCACCGCCGCCACCGCCACCGCCGCCACCGCCGCCACCGCCACCGCC
>DASZWS010000340.1:0-4096 GCA_035546515.1 Vitreimonas sp.
CTGCTGGCTGACGGAATGGCCGACCTACGATGCACGCGCCCGCGCCGCGTTAGGTCTGAGCGAGCGTGAGCAGATCGCCGGCTTCATCTATCTGGGCACGGCGCGCGAACCCGCCACCGAGCGCTTTCGCGCCGACGTCGCGCCCAGAATTTCGCGATTCTAAACTCGTGACCGACGCCGCCGAACGCATGCGCCAACGTCTGCAGGCCGATCTGCGGGAAGCCATGAAGGCGCGCGACAAAGCCAAGACCGACGTGCTGCGCAGCTTGATCTCGGCCATCGACAACGCCGGCGCCGTGGCGCTGGACGCACCGGAGGTGCGCGACTACGCCAACACCGAAGGCCGCTCGCAGCACGTTGTCACCGGCGTTGGCAAAACCGAAGCCCCGCGCAAGACGCTCTGCGAAGCTGATCTCGCAGCCGTCTTCAAACGCGAGGCCGAAGAGCGACGCGCTGCTGCGGCCGATTTTGAGTGTCATGGCAAAAACGAAGAGGCGGAAGCGTTGCGCGCTGGCGCGGCGCTGATCGAGAGCTATCTCGGCAACTAGCCGCGGCCCTTGTACGCGCCGATCCCCTGATCCGGCAGCCAAAGCCCTTCCGGCGGCGCGCCGGTTTGCCAGAACACGTCGATCGGCATGCCGCCGCGAGGATTCCAGTAGCCGCCAATGCGCAACCAAGTCGGGGCGATCGCCTCCACCACGCGCTTGGCGACCCCTACCGTGCAGTCCTCGTGAAATGCGCCGTGATTGCGGAAGCTCTGCAGGAACAGCTTCAGACTCTTCGACTCAACAATCCAATCCTTCGGCGCGTACTCGATCACCAAGATGCCAAAGTCAGGCTGGCCCGTGACTGGGCAGATCGAGGTGAACTCGGGCGCAGTGAAGCGCGCAAGATAGAGCGTGCCCGGATGCGGATTGGGAACGCGCTCAAGTTTGGCCTGCTCGGGACTTGCCGGGATGGACGATGCCTGCCCTAGCTGCGTCAGCCCTTTCGGATCGGTGCTCATGGGCTGACACTTGAAGAGCCGCCCGCCCGCTGGCAAGCCAGCGCAACCAAGTTTGAGGAGCTCGCATGCGCGATTTCGACGGCAAGATCGTTCTCGTCACCGGCGCCTCGACCGGCTTAGGGGCGGCGCTCGCGGTCGGCGCGGCCGCGCGCGGCGCCAAAGCGGTGATCATCAACTACGCCAAAAGCTCCGCTGAGGCGGAAGCTACAGCAGAAGCCGTCCGGGCCGCCGGCGCCGAGGCGGTGCTGGCGCAAGGGGATGTTTCTGACGACAACGCCTGCAAGGCCATCGCGCAGGCCGCCGCCAAATACGGCCGCATCGATGCGCTCGCCAATAACGCCGGCACGACCAAGTTCGCGCCCCAGCACGGCAATCTCGATGCACTTCAGCGCGAGGATTTCGAGCGGCTTTACGCCGTCAACGTCGTCGGTCCTTTTCAAATGATCCGCGCCACGCGTTCGCTGCTGGAAGCTGCCGACCGCGCCGCGGTGCTGATGGTGTCCTCTATCGCCGGCGTCACCGGCATCGGCTCGTCGGTGGCCTACGCGGCCTCCAAGGGCGCGCTCAACACCATGACGCTTTCGTTGGCGCGCGTGCTCGGTCCCAAGATCCGCATCAACGCCATTTGCCCCGGCTTCATCGACACGCCCTGGCACGAGAAGGGTCTGCCCACTGCCGTCGTCGAGCGCATGCGCGAGGGCACGATTAAAAATACGCCACTTCAAGCCGCTTCGACCGCCGAAGATATCGCCGACGCGGGCCTCTTCTTCCTTTCCGACGCGTCACGACACGTCACGGGCGAAACTCTGCTGATCGATGCGGGCCTGCACCTCGGTTATTCAGGCCTTTCCCAGCGCTAACCGCCTACTCTGAAAGCATTCGCTGCCTGTTGCGCACGCAGAGTGTGCGCCAACACGCAATTTTTTGCATTTGCACACACGCTTCGTTGCGAGCGCGCGCACGCACTCCGCAAGCTCGCTCCTGTGGTCATTCACACGAGTCACGCGTTCGCGCGGGACCAACTCGTTCGCGAACTGCGGGAACGAGAACGCAAGGGGATTATCATGAGGGCAGTAAAAAAAATTCTGGCGGGCGCTTTGTTGATGAGCGCCGCCGTAAGCGGTGTTGCGCATGCCGAAGGTACGTGGAGCGGCAACATCGCGCTCACCACCGACTACGAATTCCGCGGCATCACCCAAACCAGCGGCAACCCCGCTGTGCAAGGCGGGTTCGACTACGTGAATGGCCAATTTTACGCGGGCACTTGGGCGTCCAATGTGTCGTTCTCCGACGGTCCCGAACTCGACGTTTACGCCGGCTTCACGCCCACGCTCGGGCCGGTTGCGCTCAATCTGGGCGTCATCGGCTATTTCTATCCCGGTGCGCAGGATGATGGCGCCGAGTTCGATTACTACGAGGCCAAAGCAGCAGCCACCATCACGCCGGCCGAAGGCTTCTCCGTCACCGGCTCTCTCTACTATTCACCCGACTTCTTCGGTGAGACCAGCGATGCGTTCTACTCAGAAATCGCCGCCGCGTACGCGTTCTCGGATGCGCTGAGCTTTTCCGGCGCCTTTGGCCACCAGACGATTGATGACGTCAACGGCCCGGGCGCGGGCAGCGATAGCGGCGATTACAATACGTGGAATATCGGCGCGACCTACACCACGCACGGTTTCGCAATCGACGCGCGCTACGTCGACACCGACATCGACGCTGGCGACACCATCGCCACCTACGCGGGGACGGACGAGACCGCGTATGACTCCGCGTTCATTCTGACCATCAAGCGCACACTCTAGCGTTGCGCGGTTGCTTCGGCGGCGTTGCGTGTTCAAAACGCAACGCCGCTGCGTGCTCTCTCATGTATCTGCGATAGCAGCTTTACCATTTTAACCGCTCGTTCACCGTCTTAACGGAGCCTTACCGCCCAACGCGGCAAGAGGCCCGCGCGGGAGAACAGTGCCATGAAGAAACTTATCGGCGCCGCGGTTGCCGCAGGCGCGACGATTGCTTGTGCCGGTACGGCGCATGCGGAAATCTCGGCGAACGTCCAGCTCACGACCGACTACATTTTCCGTGGCGTTTCGCTCTCCAACAACAACGCCGCGATCCAAGGCGGGTTCGACTGGAGCAACGACCAGTTCTATGTCGGCACTTGGGGTTCGAGCCTGAACGAAGGCGTCGAGCTTGACGTCTATGCCGGCTGGACGCCATCGACGGGCCCAATCGATTGGGACCTCGGCATCATCACCTACAACTATCCAGGCGCCAATGATGACGGCGCTGAGTTCGACTATTACGAGCTCAAAGGCCAAGGCACCTGGAACATCAACGATCAGTGGAAGGCCGGCGCAGCGGTCTATTATTCGCCGGACAATTACGGCGACACCGGCGACGCGCGCTACTGGGAAGTCAACGGCGAGTATGACTACAACGACATGTGGCATTTCACGGCCGCGTACGGAAATCAGGAAGTCCAAAATCCGGGCGGCCCCGGCACGCCGCGCGACGACTACAACACCTGGAATATCGGCACGACCGTCGCCCTGCACGGCTTCGAGCTCGATCTGCGCTACAACGACACCGACATCGACGCGGGCTCGTCGATCGAGAGCTACACCTACGGCCCCACCAGCTATGACGGCTCGTACGTGCTGACCATCAAGCGCGAACTCTAGGCGCCCTCACCTACAAACACGGACGGCCGTTGCGGCAACGCAGCGGCCGTTTTGTTTTGCGCGCTTAGCGGCGGTGATCCGCAGGATTGTGCGGCGTCTCCACGCGGCGACGCGCGATCTGCATGCGCTGGATGCGTTCGGAAAGCGCGATCACATGCGCGCCGACTTTGTACCAGCGCTCGGCCAAGGCGACATCGCCGCGGCGGATGGCTCTGCGCGCATGCTGCGCACACATGAGGAAGGTCGGTGGGGTCATTTTACTCCTTCAGAGGCATGCGTGTTTGCCGCCTTTCGGATTTCGAAAAACGGTTGGAGAGCGGGACGCGGATCGACCACGCCAAGCAAATGCACCTTGCGGTGCGCGCGACGCAGTTGATCCGCGTCCCGTGATTGGTGTGCAGCGGCACGA
>DASZWS010000341.1:0-3750 GCA_035546515.1 Vitreimonas sp.
CCGCGCGGAATCGCATCGCTTGCAAATAGCCAAGCCGGCCGAAATCATCGCCCTCGTAGTAGCCGAGTTCATCGACCAACTGCTCAGCGTAGAGCGCCCAGCCCTCTACGAACGCGTTGAAGCCCATTAGAGACATCATCAACGGAATTTCCGTGTGATGCTCGGCGAGATACGCGCCCTGCCAAGCGTGCCCCGGGATGGTCTCGTGCGCAGTGAGCGTCGGCAGCGTCCAGAGCGGCCAGAGCGCGGTGTCCTTCAGATTGATGTAGTAGATCGCCGGGCGCGAGCCATCGAGCGAAGCGAAGTTCATGTAGCCGAGACCGGCGCCATCCTGAATGTCCACCGGCACGCGGCGCACCTCGACGGGCGCGTTCAGGTGCATGCGCGAGACCCGGGCCAGCATCGGCCGTACCGCGGCGATGCGGCCTTCAAGATACTGCATCACCTCGCGCCGCCCGGCGTCGGTATTTGGCTTCAGGAAGCGCGGGTCGCGGGTGAGCTGCGACATGCGCTCGCCGACAGCGCCGTTACGCAGTCCATGCGCCTTGAGGATGCCGTCCATCTCGGCGTCGATCTGCGCGCCCTGCGTTAAGCCGAGCTGGTGCACCTCGTCGGGCGTCATCGGTGTCGAGGTGCCGACCTTCAGCAGCCAATCATAATAGGCTTCGCCATCCGGCAGCTTCCACACACCCGCATCGTGGCTCGCGCCGGCGCGCAGGCTCTGCAGCGCCGCGATCTGGCGATTTATCGCCGGATATACTTGCGTTTCGACGATATGCGCGGCGCGTGACGACCACGCACCGTCGATGTGCAGCGCCGCCGCGCGCGTGGCCAGCGATTGCACCATCTGGGTATTGGCGGCGATCTGCCCGCGCATGGCGCGCGCTTGCGTAAGCGTCGTATCGAGAATGAAATCCGGCGGCGTCACATCGCGTGCGGCGTCGTGACGGATGCACGCAGTCTCTTGATCGAGCTGACGCGGAAATTGGGCGAGCCGGTCGAGATACGCTTCGCAATCGTCGGCGTTCGCGATCTTGTGCTGGGAATTCAGAAACTCCGGAATGCCAACCAGCGCCCCGCCCTGCTGACTGACAATGTACGGCCCAGCGCTTTCACCCATGGCGGCGCCGAACGTGTTGATCCCATAGCCAAACTTGCCGCCATCGGCCCCGAGCTGGAATGCGTACTCAACCGCGTCATAACGAATCTGATTGGCGCTGCTGAGCGATGCGCGGTCGATCTGCTTCATGGCGCGCACGTGTGACAGGCAAGCCGAACGGTCGTACGCCAACGCACCAAGCGAGCGATCGGAAAGCCTGTGCTTCAGCCGCCGGCGATCGCCCTTGTCGAGGCCGAGGCCGGTGGCGGTTTCCGGCGAATGATTGAGAATGTCGTCAGCGAAGCGGTCAAACAGCGCCATCAGGCGGGCGTCAGCGTCGCCGGTCGCTTGCGCCAACGCCGGAGCGCTCGCCATCACACCGGCCGCGGCCGCGCTCACCATCATGTCCCGACGCGACAACCGCATAATCCCACCCGTTCTGGTTGGTCCCAGGAGTGAGCTATATCAGCGGTCTTCGCGCTCGCCAGCCGCATCGCGTCGCAGGCGCAGCGGCGTTGGTCGATTTCGCACCTGCGTTAGGCGACGGCGGACTTCTGCATTTCGAACAATCGCCCGCAACCTGCCTTCGCCAGCGCGATCATCGCGGCGAACTCGTCGTCGCTGAACGGGCGGTGCTCCCCGGTGGCTTGCACCTCAATCAGGCGGCCATCGCCGGAAAGTACAAAATTGGAGTCCACTTCAGCGTTGGAGTCTTCGGCGTAGTCGAGATCGAGCACCGGCACGGCTTCAAATACGCCGCAGGAGATCGCCGCCACCTGACCCTTCACCGGGCTCTCCTTGAGCACCTTTTCATCGACGAGATATTTGCAAGCCTTCGCCAGCGCCACCCACGCGCCAGTGATCGCCGCGGTGCGCGTGCCGCCATCGGCTTGGATCACATCGCAATCGAGTGTGACAGTTCGATCCCCGAGAACTTTAAGGTCGACCACCGAACGCAGGGAGCGCCCGATCAGGCGCTGAATCTCCTGCGTTCGTCCCGATTGCTTGCCTTGCGCGGCTTCGCGGCGTCCGCGCGTGTGTGTGGCGCGCGGCAGCATTCCGTATTCGCCGGTGACCCAGCCGCGGCCTTGCCCTTTCAGCCAGCCCGGCACGCCAGACTCAACCGTTGCGGTGCAGAGCACATGCGTTTGCCCGAACTTGGCCAGGCACGAGCCCTCCGCATAGCGAGAGACGCTGGTTTCGAGAGTGATGTCGCGCAACTGGTCGGGTGCGCGGCCGGAGGGGCGCATGGGAACTCCTTGTTGGGGGGTCGCCATGGCGGAAATGTCGGCTGAAGTCGAGCACAGGGGCCTATACAATATTTACGGCCAATCGTGATAAATTAGGATAAATCCGGTATATGCCGGATCACTGGGCGACGCGTGGTTCCCATATTTACGGCCCAACATCATAAATGAGGATAAAAGCCGTATAGACCGGCAGAGAATCTCGGTATCTCTGGACGTTCCATTTTATCTTAATTTACCATTCACCCAGGTAAATTTGCGTAAATCTGAGATAAAGCGCCGTGAAGTCTGCCCACAATCCTTACAACCCCGGCGCAGGCGCCCCTCCTCCCGAACTGGCGGGCCGCGACCCGCTGATCAAACAAGCCAGGCTGGCGATCGAACGCGCCCAGGCCGGCAGACCCGCCAAGAGCTTCATCATGCTGGGGCTCCGAGGCGTCGGCAAAACGGTCTTGCTGAACGAGTTCGAGCAGATCGCCGAAAGCCTCAGCTGTCAGACTGCGATGCTGGAGACCGACGCAACTAAACCCCTGGCCCATCAGCTCGCGCCGCAGCTGCACCGTATTCTCCTGCGGCTCGACCGCATCAAGAAGGCGGGCGTGGACATGCAAAATGCTTTCAGCGTGTTCCGGGCATTCGTCAGTGCTTTCAGAGTGCAGATGGGCGAGTTGGAATTTGGCGTTGCAAACACGAAGGCCACCGGTGATCTCACCGTCGATCTGACCGAACTCTTCCTCGCCATCGGCGAAGCTGCAAAGAAGCGCGATACCGCCGTCGTGCTGCTGATCGACGAGATTCAGTACATCCAGAAAGCAGATCTTGGCGCGCTCATCATGGCGCTGCACAAAATTTCACAGCGGCAGCTGCCGGTGTTGCTGTTCGGCGGCGGCTTACCGCAACTGGCGAAACTTGCGGGTGACGCGAAATCCTACGCTGAGCGGCTGTTCGACTATCCGCCCATCGGCGCGCTTGACGCCGCCAGCGCCCGTCAAGCGCTCGCCGCCCCCGCACTGCGCGACGGGGTAAAATTCAATGCCGACGCGCTCGATTTCATTGTCGACCAGACCGGCGGCTATCCGTTCTTCCTGCAAGTATGGGGCGAGCATTGCTGGGACGTCGCGCCCGCTTCGCCGGTTACGCTGGCGCATGCCAAGCAAGCCAGCGAACGCGCCCTCGCCACGCTCGACGAGAACATCTTCAAGGTGCGCCTCGCCCGCCTTACCGAACGTGAGAAAGCCTATGCTCGCGCCATGGCGGAACTCGGCCCGGCGCCTGCCAACTCGACAGCAGTGGCCGAAGTGATGGGGCTTTCCCCAACGCAATCGGCGCCGATCCGCGAGCTTCTCATTCGCAAGGGCATGGCCTACTCGCCGGAGCGCGGCTTTGTCGGCTTCACGGTGCCGA
>DASZWS010000342.1:0-5625 GCA_035546515.1 Vitreimonas sp.
TCTTCGATCATCGACTTCGTCGCCCGCGCCACCGTCGCCATTCTCGATTGGAACATGACGCCGCAAGACGCCATCAATCAGGGCAACATCGTCGCCCGCTCCGCGCCGGTGACCGTTGAGGATACGCGCATGCCCGCTGGCGTGCTTGATGCCCTGCGCGGGCGCGGCTGGACCTTCCGCACCTCGCAGCTCGGCGAGGAGAGCGGATTCCATATCATCCAAGTGACGCAAAACGGCCTTGTCGGCGGCGCCGATCCACGTCGCGAAGGCGTGGTGCAGAGCATTCCCGCGCCAACGCCCTAGGCGTACCGCCGCCTTCCAAGCGCCATCTTTGGCCCGCGCACCCTTCGACAAGCTCAGGGTGACGCTACTTCGAGATTTGCGCAGCTGCAAAATGGCGTCAGCCTGAGCCTGTCGAAGGCCGACGCTTGCGCAAATGCCGCCTGGAAGGCGACGGTACGAACTCACGCAACCGGCAGCGTAATCAGAAACGTCGAGCCCACAGCGCCTGTGCGCGTCAGCTCAAGTTCGCCGCCCATGGCGCGCGTGAGTTCGCGCGCGATCGCCAGCCCCAAGCCGGTGCCGCCATCTTCCGGCGCCGACGTCGCGAACGGCTCGAACAGCCGCTCGCGAATTTTGTCAGGCACGCCGGCGCCGGAATCGATCACTTCGATCACGCATTGCGTGTCTTGGCGCGCCGCCCTCACGGTGACCACGTTCTCCGCACCATCATGCCGTCTCATCGCCTGCGCCGCGTTGCGGATAAGATTGACCAGCACGCGGTTCAGATTTTCCGGATCGGCCACGCACGCCAACGCAGGCTCAACATCAATATCAAGCAGGATATCGGCGAATCCGGCGAGAGCATCGTCCGCGGCTTCATTCACGGCGGCGCCAACATCGACACGCTGCAATTCCGGCGTCCGCTCATCGAAGCGCCCGTATTTGAGCGTGCTCGCCGCCAGCCCCGAAGCGCGGGTGATGGTGCGCTCCAGCCGCGGCGCTAGTTTGCGCACGTTTTCATCCTCCGAGTGCTGCAGGCGATCCGCGACCAGCTGCGCCGTCGACAGCATGTTGCGCAGATCATGCCCGATGCGCGCCACCGCCGCACCTAACGCCGCCAGCCGCTCCTTCTGCCGGAGCGCGATGCGCACCTGCTCGGCCATATCGGCGGCGGCGCGCTGGGCGCGGCCGATCTCGTCGCCACGGCGGGAACGCGGGAACGCGACCGAGACATCTTCCGGCTTGTCACGGAATTGTTCGATCGCCTGGGTGATCTCGCGCATCGGCCGCACGAAGGCCAAGGTGAGCGACACATAAATCAGCGCGCCTGCGGCCATTAGGATCAACGTGGAAAGCCACAGGAAGCGTTGCGCGTAGCTCAGCATTGCCGCGCGCAACGGCGCTTCGCGCAGAACCACTTCGATAAAGTCGCCGCTCTCGAATCTCGGCCGCGACAGCACCCGCAACACCCGCCCGTCGTGCGCGAAAAACGTCTCGAAGGCCCAGTTGAATTTCTTGACCGGACTGGCTTGCCGATAGTCGTACGTCACCAGATGCGGCGCCGGGGCGTCGGCGTTCGGATCGTCCAGCAGCAGTACCCGCTCGTTCTCACGCTGCAGCGCCACGTGCTGCACGCCGGCGTTGTTCAAAAGCTCGTTGGTCAGCTGGTCGGCGATGTCGTTGTCGGGCGAGGCCTCCAGCGCCAGCGCCGCGATCTGGGCCTGATTGATCCGCTCCATCAGCCAGGTCTCGTGGAAATCGGCGAGGGCGGGCACGAAGATCAGCACCTCACCCACGATCACCGCGACCACGGTCAGCCCCAGCAGGCGCCCCGCCAGGCTGTCGGCAAATCCCTGCACCTGCCGCCAAAGGCCGCTGGCGACCTGGGTGGGGGTTTCAGGCGTGGTCATCCGTCTCCAGCCCTAGCGAACCCCACCGCCGGTGTCGCGGGGCCTGCCCCGCATTGACGGTCACGTGATGCTGGGTTAGACGCTCGCCTCTTTTCCAACCGGACCCATCAGAGGCGTATCGTGAGCACCAAGCGGACCTATCAGCCGAGCCGACTCGTGCGGAAGCGCCGCCATGGTTTCCGCGCCCGCATGGCCACCACGGGCGGCCGTAAGGTCCTCGCGCGCCGCCGCGCCAAGGGCCGCAAGCGTCTGTCGGCCTAAAAACCGGCGCCGGCCGGGGGCCGGTGCGATGACCCAAACCGCTGCAAAATCCACCGTCCAGCGCCTGACCAAACGGGCGCAGTTCCTATTTGTACGCGAAGGCCTCAGAGCCGGGCGGCCGACACTCTCGGTCGAGGCCCGGCGGCGGGCGGACGCGGGAGCGATCGGCGTGGGGTTCACCACCAGCCGCAAGGTCGGCAATGCGGTGACCCGGAACCGGGCGCGGCGGCGCCTGCGGGAAGCCGCCCGCAAGCTCCTGCCGGACTACGGCTTGGCCGGGGTCGACTATGTCATCGTGGCGCGGCAAGCCGCCCCAGACGCCCCGTGGGGCGCTTTGCTTGACGATCTCCAAAACGCGCTGATAAGGCTCCGCGCCGACCTCGAACGCGGTGCTGACTCAAGTCCCCGCGCACCCCGCCCGCGCAGACCGAAACGCTCCACCGAAAGCCAGTAATGACATTTCAGCCACCGTCGCGCGGGCCGAACGAAAACCGCAATCTGATCATCGCCGTCGTCCTCATGGCGGCGATCTTCTTCGGGTTCGAGTTCTTCTATAACGCGCCGCAGCGCGCGCGCATGGAAGCACAAGAGCGCGCCCACGCCGCCCAGCAACAACAAGCGCAGCACGCCCAACCCGGCGCAGCGCAAGGCGGCGATCAAACCGCGTCCACGCAGCAAACCCGCACGCAGGTCCTGGCCGCCACCGCGGCCGAGCGCGTCGCCATCGACACGCCCGCCGTCGACGGCTCGATCTCACTCGCAGGCGCCCGCTTCGACGATCTCAGCTTGCGCCAGTATCGCACCACCATTGATCCCAACAGCCCGGAGGTGACGCTGCTCGTCCCGCAGCCGGCGCAACGCAGCTACGACGCTTACTTCGGTTGGGAAGACAAATTCCCGAGCCTCGATCCGCAGGGCGGTTGCGTCACCCGTTGCGGCGTCGGCGCTGACCAGGTTTGGACCGCACCGGCCGGCGCGCGGCTCACGCCGCAAACGCCGCTGGTGCTGACCTACAAGTCAGACGACGGCCTCGAAATCACCCGTACGATTTCGATCGACCAGAACTACATGGCCACGATTGTCGACCAGGTTCACAACACCGGCGCCGCCCCGCGTTCATTGCGTCCTTACGGCGTGGTGCGCCGTCTCGCCGCCAAGACCGATTGGTTCAGAAGCGGCATCGTTCACGAGGGCTATGTCGGCGCCTTCGGCGAACACAACGCCTTGCACACCGAAACGCACATCAAGGGCGAGGACCACGCCCGCGATACCGACAACGGCAAAATCGCCCGCGGCACGCACATATTTGACGCTGACGGTACGGGCGGTTGGCTCGGGCTAACCGACCACTACTGGCTCGCGGCGCTGATCCCGGCGCAAAACGAGCAGATCAGCAGCTATTTCGACAGCCGCAGCGTCGGCGGCCTGATCGACTATCGCAGCGCCTATCGCGGCCAGTATCGCGATATTCCGCCGGGCGGCACAGTCACCTACACGCAGCGTTTCTTCGCCGGCGCCAAGCGCGTCGATCTGCTGCAAGCATACCAGAACGGCGAGCCAAAAATCCCGCGCTTCGACGAGGCGGTGGACTGGGGCAACATGACGTGGCCGCTGACGCGGCCGTTCTTCGGCTGGCTGCTGCATCCGCTGGCGACGTGGCTCGGCTCACTTGGCGTCGCCTACAATTTCGGCATCGCCATCCTGCTTTCGACGATCGTCATCAAGCTCTTGATGTTCCCACTGGTCTATTCGTCGTTCAAATCGATGGCGAAGATGCGCGCCATCGCGCCGAAGCAGAAGGAAATTCAGGAACGCTACGCCGCCGATCCGCAAAAGGCGCAGCAGGAAATCCTGAAACTCTATCAGGCCGAGAAGGCGAACCCCGTCGCAGGTTGTTTGCCGATCTTCCTGCAAATCCCGGTGTTCTTCGCGCTCTATAAAACGTTGAACGTCACCATCGAAATGCGCCACGCGCCGTTCTTTGGCTGGATTCACGATCTTTCAGCGCCGGACCCGACCACTATCTTCAACCTGTTCGGACTCTTGCCATTTAACCCGCACACGATTCCGCTAATTGGCGGCGCGCTGGCGATCGGCGTCTGGCCGCTTTTGTACGGCGTATCGATGTGGGCCCTGCAAGGCTTGTCGCCGCCGCCGACCGACAAGACCCAAGCACAGATCTTCCGCTTCATGCCGCTGGTGTTCACCTTCATGTTCGCCGGTTTCCCGGCGGGCCTGGTGATCTACTGGACCTGGTCCAACTCGCTCTCGATCCTGCAGCAATACGTGATCATGCGCCGGCAGGGTGTTGAGACGCAGTTCGACAAATGGATCGCAAGGCTTAGGGAGAGGCCGGCGGCCGCGGAATGACGGAATTCGGCAGTCGGCAGATCGGCAGTCGGGAGACCGACAGTCGTAATCCGGGAGAGCGAAATGAGCGATGAGGCGATTAAGTCCTATCGTGATCTTCGCGTTTGGCGCGAAGCAATGCTTCTTGCAGAACTCGCCTACAGACATACGAAGGACTTCCCGCGAGACGAGCTTTTTGCATTGACCGCCCAAATCCGGCGCGCGGCTGTTTCAATTCCCGCAAACATTGCCGAAGGCTATGGGCGCGAGAGCACGGGCAACTATCTGCAGTTTCTTCGCATCGCGCAGGGATCCTGCAAAGAGGTCGAAACCCACGCGCTGTTGGCTCAGCGCGTTCTCGACAGCGCAGCCTCGCCAGACAAGCTGCTAGAACAATGCGACATCGTTGGAAAAATGTTGCATGGCCTCATACGGTCTCTGCAATGAATTCCGACTTCCGACTGCCGACTGCCGACTGCCGATGACCCCCGAGGAAGAAGCAGACTGGCTCGAAGCCGGACGCCTTCTGTTTGCAGGGCAGGTTGAGTTCGAGCGCGGCGTCGTCGGCATGGAGCATTTGCCCGATGCCGACTTGCCTGAGGTCGCGTTCGCTGGCCGCTCCAACGTCGGCAAGTCGAGCCTGATCAACGCGGTCACGGGTCGACGCAAATTGGCGCGCGCCTCCACCGAACCTGGCCGCACGCGCGAGCTGAACTTCTTTCTCATCCCCGAACGCCTGCGTGTCGTCGATCTTCCAGGCTACGGCTACGCCAAGGTCGGCAAGGCCGACATCGACCGCTGGACCACGCTCACGCGCGATTACCTGCGCGGCCGCCCCAGCCTCAAGCGCGTACTGCTCTTGGTCGACGCGCGCCACGGCGTGAAGCCGCATGACAGGGACGTCATGGAAGCGCTCGACCTCGCCGCTGTGAATTATCAGGTCGTTCTCACCAAAGCCGATAAGCTCAAGGCCAGCGAGATCGAGGCCGTCGCCAAAGCCACCGCCGCCGCTATTGCCAAGCGCCCCGCCGCGCACCCCGAACTCCGCGTCACCAGTTCGGAAACCGGCATGGGCATCGACCTGCTCCGCGCCGACATCGCG
>DASZWS010000343.1:0-10154 GCA_035546515.1 Vitreimonas sp.
ACGTTAATGTTTACACGTGTAATCGCTTAATTATTACAGGTGTAATCCGATGCGCATCAGCGACGCAGAAAGTTTGGTGATGGAGGCGCTCTGGCGGGAAAGCCCGCTGACCGCCGAAGACATCGCCGCCGCCGTAGGCCCTGAGCAGAACTGGTCGGACAAAACGGTCAAAACCCTGCTCAATCGGCTGTTGACCAAAAAGGCAATCGCCGCGGCGCGCGATGGGCGGCGCTATCTCTATTCGCCGATCGTGGCGCGCGCCGACTATGTGCAGGACGAAAGCCGCGGCCTGATCGATCGCCTGTTTGACGGAAAACTTGCGCCGCTCGTCTCTCACTTCGCCGAGACCAACCAGTTGACGCCCGACGACATCGCCGAATTGAAGCGCCTGATCGGGGAGCTCGACGATGGTGAATGAAATCCTCTCGCTCATTGTTCGCACCAACATCGCGTTGGCGGTCTGCGTGCTGCTCGTGCTCGCCCTCCGCTTTCCCACTCGGCGCCTCGCCGGCGCGCGGATCGCTTACGCGCTTTGGCTCATTCCACCTCTCGCCGCGGCCGCGTGCTTCCTGCCCGCACGCGTCGAGATCATCACGCTGCCCGCCATGCCGCCGCTTCATCTCGGTGCTGGGCCGGCCACCCACGCCGCGGGGCCTTCGCTCGACCCGCGATACATCCTCGCGGCGTGGGTCGGCGGCGTCGCCATCAGCTTGATCGTGCTGATCCTGCGGCAGACACGTTTCGCTCGCGCGCTCGGGCGGCTCAGCCGCCGCGCCGACTTGGGTGAGCGCGTGCTTGCTGCTGAATCCAACGAGCACGGACCTGCCGTCATTGGCGTGCTGCGCCCTGTGATCATCACACCCGCGGATTTCGACGCCCGCTTCAGCGATGAAGAACGCCGTATCGTGCTGGAGCACGAGCGCGCCCACGTCGCGCAAGGCGACCCCATCATCAATGCCTTGGCGGCGGCGCTGCAGTGCGTGAACTGGTTCAACCCATTCGTGCACCTTGGCGTGCGGACTTTGCGCGTCGATCAGGAACTGGCGTGCGACGCCGCTGTGCTGGCGACCGCCGCGCGGCGCTCTTACGCCGAAGCTATTCTCAAAACTCAGATCGCCGCCGGCGCACCGCTCGGGTGCGCTTGGCCTTCTCATTCCCTCTCCGCCCTCAAGGAGCGCATCGCCATGCTCAAACACAATTTGCCCACGCGCACGCAGCGCATTCTCGGCGTGACCGCTGTTGGGATCGCCAGCGTCGCCGCATGCGCGGTCGCCTGGGCCTCGCAACCCGCGCGCGTCGTCGTGGCGCAAACACATGCAACGCCCAATGCGCAACCAGCAGCCACGCCGTTGCCGCCGGACCCTTTGACGGCGCCTGCGGCTTACGTCGCGCCGGCTTCGAGCGCCGCCGCTACGGCTTATGCTGAAGCCGCGCTCGCAGGCGCCGATCCGGACGATGTGAACGATGCCGAAGATGCTTCCGACGCGGCCGATGATGCGGACGCGCAGGACATGCCGGACGCGCACGATTTCAGCGTCGATCTCGCGCAGCTTGACGACCCCAATCGCATCGTCACCATCACCCGCAACGGGCGTACCGAGCATCGCCGCCTTACGCCGCAGGAACGCGCCGAAATTCGCGTGCAAATCCGCCAAGCCATGGATCAGCAACGTGCGGCGATGGCGCAGGCGCGGGTGGCGATACGGCAAGCGCACGTCGCTGAACTCGCCGGCCGTGAGGCGGCGCGCCGCGCTGAACTCGCGGGAGAACAAGCGCAGCGGCAAGCCGAACTTGCCAGCCGTGACGCCGAACGTGTCGCCGCACGCCATGCGCGCATGGCCGAACTCGCGTCGCACTCGCCCGAACTAACGGCCGAGGTCAACGCGTTGACGGCAGAGGCAATGCGCTTGGAAAGCGAGTCCGTGCACATGAGCCAGGCGCAGCGCGAGGAATTGCGGGAGGAAATGCGCCGGCATCAGGAACGCATCCACGAAATCGCCGAAGAAGCGCGCGACCGCGCCGACGACGCAAACGACGATCACGATGACGACTAAAGCTTAGTGCAACAGCATCACCGTCGCGATCCCGAGGAACGCGAGGAAGCCGACGGTGTCGGTGAGCCACGTCACCAGCACCGATGAGGCGACGGCGGGGTCGAGCTTCAGCCGCTGCAACGCCAGCGGAATGAGGCTCCCCGCCAGCCCGGCGCAGATCAGGTTGGCGATCACGGCGAAGCCCGAAGCCAGTCCCAACTCGATGTTGTGGAACCAGATCGAGGCGATGACGCCCATCACCAGCGCGACGATGACGCCGTTGAACGCGCCGGTCATGAACTCGCGGCTGACGAAGCGCAGTGCGTTGGCCGGGTGCAATTCCCGCGACGCCAACGCGCGCACCGCCACTGCCAGCGACTGCGTGCCAGCGTTGCCGCCGAGCGACGACACGATCGGCATGAGCACGGCGAGCGCGACCATCTTGTTGATGGAGTCCTGAAACAACAAGATCACGCCCGAGGCGGTAAGTTCCGTGCCGAGATTGACGATCAGCCACGGCACGCGCGCGCGGACGCTGCGGGCCACGCTATCGCCCTGGCTGGCCTCGCTGACGCCGGACAGCTTCAGCAAGTCTTCCTCGCCCTCTTCCTGGATAACGTCGACGATGTCGTCGACGGTGACCATGCCGGTGAGGCGTCCCGCGTCATCGACCACCGGCGCCGAGGCGAGGTGATATTTCTGGAAGGTGCGCGCCACCTCTTCCTGATCCATCTCCGGACGGACGATGGCCTTCAGCGGCTGCATGATGCTGGAAAGCATGGTCTGCCGCTGTGCGCGGATGATCTGCGAGACGCGCACGGCGCCGATCGGGCGCATGGCGGCGTCGACCACGTAAATCTCGAAGAACTCGTCCGGAAGCTCCGCCGATTCCGAGCGCATGCGGTCGATGACGTCGCCCACCTTGCCGCCTTCCGGCGCAGCGACGTATTCGCGCTGCATTAGGCGGCCGGCGGTCTCTTCGTCGAACGAAAGCGCCTCTTCGACCGCGAGCCTGGTGTCCTCGTCGGCAGCGGCCAGGACGGCGCCCAGCTGCTTTTCGTCAATGTCGCTGGCGACGGCGGCGGCATCGTCCGTGTCGAGCTGCCCGAGCGCTTGACCGACGTACGCCGCCGGCAGTTCGGGCAGGATTTCTTCGCGCCGCTCCGTGGAGAGATCGGCCAGGAACTCGGCTGGCAGCTCCTTGCCGATCATCCGCGCGATAGTGAGCGCGGTTTCCAGCGGCACGTGCTCGATGACGTCGGCGAGGTCCGGCGTATCCAGCGGCTTCAGGAGCCGCCGCATCAGCAGGATATCGTGATCCCCCGCCGCGCCGACGATGCTGGCGATGAATTGCGCGTCTTCGGAAGGCGGGCGGCGCTCGGTCTCGGCGGCCGCCGTTTCTTGGTCGGTGCTCATGGCCGCTGCTTCGCGTCAAAGAGAAATGTTCTGCCCCCAAGACGCCGCGTCGCGCTCCACGTCAACCCGCGATACGAAATTGTGCTTGCGACATATACCCCATATGGGTATGGCATATGGCCATGCACGATCGCACGCACGTCCTCAATCGCCTTAAGCGCATCGAAGGTCAGGTCCGCGGCGTGGCCGGCATGATTGAGGATGACCGCTACTGCGTCGACGTGCTGACGCAAATCCGCGCCATCCGCGCCGCGTTGGTGCGCGTGGAGACCGTGATGCTGAAGGATCACCTCAGTCACTGCATCGAAGAAGCGATCGAAGGCGGTAGCGCCAGCGAACAACGCAAGAAGGCCGCCGAGCTGGTGGAACTCATCGCACGGAGCGAACGATGAGCAGCGACGGCGACAGCGGCGCGCGCTGCCATCACCATGCGCACGACCACGCCGCGCCGCTCGGTCACGTTACAGGCGCATCGGCGCCTGGCGTGAAATGGACATGCCCGATGCACCCCGAGATCGTGCGCGACGGTCCCGGTTCGTGCCCGATCTGCGGCATGGCGCTTGAGCCGATGACGCCAGCCGCGGAGGCATCAAATCCCGAACTCGCGTCGATGACGCGCCGCTTCTGGGCGGGGCTGGCGCTGACGGCGCCGGTGTTCGTGCTGGAGATGAGCGGTCACGTTCCGGTGCTGGCCAAGCTTGTCCCGCATACGATTTCGGCATGGATTCAGCTCGTGCTGGCGACGCCAGTTGTGCTGTGGGCTGGCTGGCCATTTTTTGAGCGCGGCTGGGCCTCGCTTCAGAGCCGCAACCTCAACATGTTCACACTTATCGCCATGGGAGTGGGGGTTGCCTACGCCTACAGCCTGGCGGCGCTCTTCGCGCCGAACCTGTTTCCCGAGCAAATGCGCGGCATGGACGGGCCGCCGGTTTATTTTGAAGCAGCGGCGGTGATCACCGTGCTGGTTCTGCTCGGCCAAGTTCTTGAGCTGCGTGCGCGTGAGAGCACCTCCGGCGCCATCCGCGCGCTGCTTGACCTCGCACCCAAAACAGCGCGCCGCATTAGCGACAACGACGCCGAAGAAGATGTTTCGCTGGATCACGTTCACGTCGGCGACCGCCTCCGCGTGCGCCCCGGGGAGAAGATCCCAGTCGATGGCGAGGTCATGGAGGGCCGTGTCACGATTGATGAATCGCTGATCACCGGCGAGTCGATGCCGGTTTCGAAGAGGCCCGGCGCGAAGGTCGTGGCCGGCGCGCTGAACAAGACCGGCTCGTTTGTGATGCGCGCTGAGAAGGTCGGCGCGGACACGCTGCTTTCGCAGATTGTGCATCTTGTAGCCGCGGCGCAGCGGTCGCGCGCGCCGATCCAGCGCCTTGCCGATCATGTTGCGGGCTATTTTGTGCCGGCGGTCGTCGCGGTCGCAGCGATTGCGTTCGCGGCGTGGATGATCTGGGGGCCGGAACCGAGGTTTTCATACGCCCTGTTGGCCGCTGTCTCTGTACTGATCATCGCCTGCCCATGCGCGCTTGGCCTCGCGACGCCGATGTCGATCATGGTGGGCGTCGGCCGCGGCGCCGAGGCGGGCGTGTTGATCAAGAACGCTGAGGCGCTGGAGCGCTTCGAGAAGATCGACACGCTGGTGGTCGACAAGACGGGCACGCTGACGGAGGGGCGCCCTGCAGTGGTGGCGCTCAATCCGGTGGCGGGGACGACCGACGAGGAGCTCTTGTGGCTCGCCGCCAGCGCCGAGCGCAACAGCGAACATCCGCTCGCTGACGCCATCGTGCGCGCAGCGAACGAACGTGGCCTCAAGCTCGCGCCTGCGTCGGACTTTGACTCACCCGTCGGCAAAGGCGTGGTGGCCACAATTGAGGGCAAACACCTGGTGATTGGCGGCCCGGCGTTGATGCAAGAGCACAGCGTCGATTTGGGCGCGTTGCAAACCGACGCAGATACGCTGCGCAACGAAGGGGCGACCGCGGTGTTCGTGGCCGCGGACGGCGCCGCACTCGGACTGATCGGGGTCGCTGATCCCATCAAACCATCGACGCGGGAGGCGGTGGAGGCGCTGACGGCCGATGGTGTGCGGTTGGTGATGCTGACCGGCGACAATCGCGTGACAGCGCAAGCGGTCGCCGCGCGGCTGGGCATCAAGGACGTCGAGGCCGACGTATTGCCGCAGCACAAAGCCGAGATCGTCCAGCGCTTACGTGCCGAAGGCCGCGCGGTGGCGATGGCCGGCGACGGCGTCAACGATGCGCCCGCGCTGGCAGCCGCGGACATCGGCGTCGCCATGGGCGCCGGCGCGGACGTCGCCATCGAGAGCGCCGGCGTGACGCTCCTGAGGGGCGATCTGACGGGGCTCGTCCGGGCACGGCGCCTGTCACGCGCCGTGATGGGCAACATCCGGCAGAATCTATTCTTCGCGTTCGCCTACAACGCCGCGGGCATCCCGATCGCTGCCGGCGCTTTCTATCCGATGTTCGGCTGGACGCTGTCGCCGGCCATCGCTGCGGCCGCCATGGCGCTTTCATCAGTCAGCGTCATCGCCAACGCCCTGCGCTTGCGCGGCATACATCTGCATTCCGGGAGATCAGCGTGATCCTGCGTTTCAACTTGGTGTTCGCCGCGGCGCTCGCGCTGGCAAGCGGCTCAGCGGCGGCGCAAACCATGCAGGATATGCCAGGCATGCAGATGCCGGCGCAGCGGGAGCCGCAGACACCGCCGCCTCCGCCACCGCCAGCGCAGGGCCATGACGATCACCGCGGCATGCAGATGGATATGGCGGGCATGGACATGGGCGAGCCCATGAGCATGTCTGGCGCGCTCGGCGATTACAGCATGAACCGCGAAGCCTCCGGAACCTCGTGGCAGCCGGATGCATCCGAACACGGCGGCGTGCATGTGCATCGCGGCCCCTGGATGCTGATGGGACATATGACGCTCAATGGCGTCTATGACTGGCAGGGCGGCCCGCGCGGCGACGAAAAGGCGTTCATCTCCGGCATGATCATGGGCATGGCGCGGCGCAGCTTCGCCAATGGCGACACGCTCAATCTGCGCGCGATGCTCGCGCCCGATCCGCTGATGGGCGCCAGCGGCTATCCGCTGCTGCTGCAGACCGGTGAAACCGCCAACGGCGTCACGCCGCTGGTGGACCGGCAGCATCCGCACGATCTGTTCATGGAGCTTTCGGCTTCCTATGCGCACCAGCTGAGCGGCCACAATTCGGTGTTCGTGTACGGCGGTCTGCCGGGCGAACCGGCTTTTGGGCCGCCGGCGTTCATGCACCGGATGTCGGCGATGGATTCGCCGGAAGCGCCGCTTACGCACCACTGGCTCGATTCCACGCACGTCACTTTCGGCGTGATCACCGCCGGCTTCGTGCACGACAACTGGAAGATCGAGGCCTCGCGGTTCCGCGGCCGCGAGCCGGATCAGCATCGCTACGACATCGAGACCGGCGCGCTGGATTCAACGGCGGTCCGTGTGAGCTGGAACCCGAATGAGAACTGGTCGCTGCAGGCGTCGTGGGCGGATGTGGCGAGCCCGGAGGCGCTGCATCCCGATGAAGATGAACGGCGCTGGTCGGTGAGCGGAATTTATACGCATCCGGTTGGCGCGCACGGCTGGTATTCAGCAGCCGCGGCGTTCGGGCGCAAGGAGCGCAGCGATGGCGTGACCCTGGATGCGTGGCTGGCTGAAGCGGCGCTGCATCCGAATGATCGCTGGACGTTGTTCGCACGCGGAGAGTCGCTGGAGAACGATGAGCTGGCGCCGGGGCCGGCGCGCGATGTCGGCCGCCTCAGTATCGGCGCGATCCGCGACTGGCGTTTGAGCGAACACACGGTGTTTGGCGTCGGCGCCCTCTTTGAGCACACGCTGATCCCGACGGGGCTCGAGGCCGATTATGGCAACGATCCCAACGGGGCGATGGGCTTCGTGCGGCTGAAGATAGGGTGAACTACCAGAACCGCCTTTTCGCGAATGCGTTGCCCGATCCAGACTTCAGATAAGTCTCGAAAGCGCGCGCCTTCGCTTCGTCCTCGAATGCGAAATACGCGACGAGACGCCATGGCCGAAATTTCGAGGTGTGCGGAGACCCTCCAGAATTATGAGTCTTGATCCGCTCGGTGAGATCGGCGGTGAAGCCGGTGTAGCGCTGATGCGGCTGAGCTTCGCTGCGGAGCAGATATACGTAGAACATCGGTCTACATCCGGCCCTGACTCGGGGCGAAGCCATCCGAAGCTCGCATGGAGCGTACTGCCCTCCTACGCCAAGGCTTCGGAGAGCATCCAACCCTCGCTACCGCGAGCGTAGAATGGTGCGCTCGAGAGGACTCGAACCTCCACGATGTTACTCGCTGCCACCTCAAGGCAGTGCGTCTACCAATTCCGCCACGAGCGCATTTCAGGGGCCTGGAAGGCCGCCGCTTGGTAAGGGCGCGGGACTATCAGACCCGCCCCGCCCAAACAAGAGGCAGGATTTTGCCCTCAGGCGGCGGCGTTGAAGGCGTTGAATTCGTGGACGTCGGCCGGGTCGGTCACGGTAATGCAGAGCCGGTCGCCCTGGATGGTGATTTCACCCCGGGCGATGGGATGACCGGCGGCGAGGATCCAGAGCTGATCGGTTTCCTTGGTGTCGAGCGGGATCACCGCGCCCCGGCCCATACGCAAGAGCTGCTGCATCGGCATCTGACAGCGCCCTAGCACCACCGCCAGTTCGATGTCGACGTGATGGACCTGAGTTTTCTCGGACACCGGGGCACCCCATTTGATTCTGCGCTATCCCATCCTGAAAGGGTTTCGCGCGCGTGAACGACACTCCCATCGGCTGGGCCGTCTCCAAGGGCCTGACGGCTTACGAACCGGCTGTCGCCTTTATGGAGGCGCGCGCGGCGGCGATTGCCGCGGGCGAGGCCAACGAACTCGTTTGGCTTTTGGAACATCCTCCGCTCTACACCGCAGGGGTTTCCGCCAAGCCGGATGACCTGCTGGCGCCGGATCGGTTTCCGGTTTTCCAGACCGGGCGCGGCGGCCAGTTCACGTATCACGGGCCAGGTCAGCGCGTGGCCTACATCATGCTCGACCTGCGCAAGCGAGGCCGCGACGTCACCAAGTTCGTCGCGGATTTGGAGCGCTGGCTGATTGGCGCGCTGGATCGTTTCAACGTGAAGGGCGAAGTACGTGATGGGCGCGTTGGCGTGTGGGTCGAGCGCAAAGGACCGGGCTGGTCACGCGAAGACAAAATCGCCGCCATCGGCGTGCGCTTGCGCAAGTGGGTGAGCTTTCACGGCATCGCCTTCAACGTGGAGCCCGAACTTGAGCATTTCTCCGGCATTACACCATGCGGGATTTCCGGGCCGCAATTTGGCGTGACCTCGCTGGTCGACCTGGGACTGCCGGTGACGATGCACGATGCGGACGCAGCGCTGCGCGCGGCATTCGAAGATGTGTTTGGCGCAACCGCCGATGCGCCTGCGCCGACGCTGGCGCCATGAACAAATACTGGTTCAAGCCTCACCGCTACGGCATCGGCGCCTATCCTTCGAGTTGGGAGGGATGGCTGAGCGTTCCGGTGTTCGTTGCGGTGCTGACGTTTGCGGTCGCGACGTTTCAGCTGGAGCGGCGGCCACTCGCGTTCGCCTTCGTCGAGACTGCGCTCGTCGGCATGTACGTTTGGCTGGCCTGGATAAAGACGGACGGGGAGTGGCGCTGGCGCTGGGGCGAGGACGATTAGGCGCCTGCCGATACCGCTTGCTTCTGCACTTTTCTGCCACGCCGCGTTGATCTCAGTCAGCCGGCATTTATGAAATTGAGCGCGCTTCGCTGCGGATGGCGCGTGAAGACTTTGTGGGCTGGGCATGAACGACTTTTGGTTTAAACCACATCGCGTGAGCGTGGCGGCGCCGGCGACTTGGGAAGGCTGGCTCTCCATTCTGGCGCTAGGCCTGCTGCAAATGCTCATCGTCAAGGACTTCTCAGCGAAGCCGCTGCTGTTCTGGAGCGCCAGCGCCTCGGCGGTTTTCATGTTCGTGTGGCTCGCCTGGATCAAGACTGACGGCGAGTGGCGCATGGGCGGTCAGCGTTAGGTGCGCTGCGGCTTAGCGATCAGCCAATAGACGAGCGGCCCAAGCACGCCCGCGATCACCGGCGCGGCATAAACGCAGAACGCAACGAAGCTGGTCGTCGCAACCGCGCCTGCGGTGCCGCTGAAGTCGAACCCGATATTCACGCCCGGCGCATGCAACAGCGCAAAGACCGCGCCGCCGCCGAAGATCGACTCGAACCAGGGCCGCGGCCACCAGTTCAGCAGCCGCCAGGCGATGCTTGAAATCAAAACGGGCAGCCCGGTGAACACCAGAAAAATGACGGCGCAGCCGAGCACCAGCACCACGCCATCCAACAAGAACTCATCCTTGTCCTCGGGACTGAGGATGATGTTGGCGACGTCCAGCGCCAGGCCCACGAACGCGCCTGCGACAAGCGCCCCGGCAAACCAGCCCAGCGCCGCCCTCCAGGAAAACCGCCAACCCTTCATTACCCCGCCCCCGTCTGCGTCCCGTTGAACCCGCCCGGCACCGCCCGTTCAAGCCTCTGCGTCCAAATCGGCCTCTCTGTGCATCTTTGTCAGCAATGGGGCGGAGCCCCCTGAGCCATGGAGCCTCGCGATGGACGCCGATATCTTTGTGCCGTTTCTGT